>NZ_BDBA01000091.1 GCF_001612745.1 Nocardia amamiensis NBRC 102102
GGCGCAATGTGAATTGCGAGAGGCGGTGCCGGAGCCATCGGCGGACAGTGTGCTGGTCGTCGCGGTGCTTCCCGCTACGAACAGGCCGGAGGGACCCTGCGAGGTGGCCTGGGTCGGTGACTGTCGCGCCTACCGGTGGAACGGGCGGGTGCTGCACCAGATCACCACCGACCACACTGTCGAGGAGTTGTGCCGCGCCCGCGGGGTCGTTCCTTCGCCACGGATGGGTCATCTCGTCACCACCTCCGTGCGCACCGTGCGACCGGACGAGATCGGTTACGCCGTGACCGGAACGAGCACGGGCAGGCTGCTGCTGAGCACCGACGGAGTGCACAAGCAACTCGGCATCGCCACGATCAAAGCCCTGCTCGCGGCAGGCGGCACGATCGAAACCGTCGCGAGCACGCTGGTCGACACCGCCCTGCGTGCCGGAGGAACCGACAACACCACCGCGCTTGTCGTCGACGTACCGTCCAGCGCGGAGGAGGAGTCCGGCGCGGTGGACGCCAACAGCTGAAGTACGGCCATGCCGGACTCGCCCGCATGGTGACCGAGACCACGTCCGCCCAGGCGATCCGATCAGCAGCGCAGCGGTGGCATTTCAGTACGCTGACCCAGGTGTCCGAACCTGTGCCACTGACGCGCCTGCTCGATGACGCGGGATTGCTGTCCCTCGAGCATCGCCTTCATCTCGAAGAAGTGCTGGGCGAGCACGAGTGGCACGCGGATCTGGACGGACGGCGGCTCGAATTCGTCGGCGAAGCGGGCACATTCGTGTGCACCAAGGTCCATCTGATCGGCACGGCCGACGCCGAGTCGTGGTTGTGGGGATGGGCCAATCCGTGGGGTTATCCCCCGTCGCTGCTCAAGGCCGCGGAGACGGTGCGCGCCTTCGGCGTTCGGTACCGCATCGCCGAATTGTGCTCGGCGGAGCTGCCCATCACCCTGGCGGGTGCGGCTCCGGAGCCGCACCAGGTCGCCGGGTTGCTCGCCGACGCCGCGAAGATCGTCTGGGGGCGCTGGAGTTCCTACTGCGGTGTCACCGACGGGACGTGCGTGGCGTTTCTCGTCGAACATCCGGCGTTCCTGCTGCCGCCGCCCACCGCGTCCAGCCTCGCGCGGGTGTTGGCCTTCGGCGTCGGTGCGCTGCCGCTGAGCGACCACCGCCGCGCCGTGCACAGCTACCTGACCCGGCGGGGCCTGCGCACCGGATTTGCCGATGACTACCGGTGGCTCGAATTCAGTGGCGACGGCGTCGCGGGCGACATCGAGTTCGACGACGGCGGATATGTCGCCGGTCTCGACATTCGCGTGGACCTGGATCGGAGCGAGCCGCCGTCCGAGCCGAAACCGCTGTCGGTGCAATCGTGCCGAGCATCGGTGTCGCGTGGTCGGCGTGCGGCTGGTCATCCCGGACATACGCCGGGAGCGCGGGTCACGGACCTCGGTCTCGACCCACCCCGCCGCTGACCGGCCGAGCCCGGCAAGGACGTGTGACCGGCGCACGCAAGCTTCCACCGACGAGCCGACGACTTTCCTGGGGCGGAGTTGCCGGTGGGACCCGCGCACCGGCCGGGGAGCTGCGGCCCGCGGACGCTCCATACGCCACTATGTGGCTGCCTATTCTATACAAATTGAGCAGTTCGAAGCCGGTAAATACATGATTTGTAAGCGCTCATTCGGATGATGTGATACAACGCTACCAGCGGATACAAAGGGGACTGTTCGACATGGAACCAACGGCCAAGCAGCGCGCCGCGCTGAGCATCATCTGCGACACCTTCAACCCCGGCGACGGGCTGGCACTGCCCGGCGCGAGTGCGCTCGGCGCGGTCGATACGGTCTTCGAACTGCTCGGCCGCAATCCGCGGCAGGCCGAGAAGAAGCAGTTGGCCCTGCTGCTGAACCTGTGGGACTCGCCGCTGACCGGCATGCTCACCGGCAGCGGCCCCCGACGGTTCTCGAGTTTGTCGCAGCAGCAGCGGGAGCGTGCGCTGCTACGGCTCGCCGATTCGCGCTTCGCGTCGGTGCGCGTGATCTTCCAGGCGCTCAAACAAGCTTCGCTGCTGTCCTACAACGTCACTCCCGGCCCATCGGGGACCAACCCGCTGTGGAAAGAGATCGGCTATCCCGCCCCGGCGGGCCCGCTGCCGACGGCGCCCGAGCCTTCCTTGACTCCGCTGCGATGCGGTGCGAACACGGAGCTGTCCTGCGATGTGGTGGTCGTCGGGTCGGGCGCAGGCGGGGGTGCCGCTGCCGCGGTGCTGGCCGAAGCCGGTCTCGACGTCGTGGTGCTGGAACGCGGAAACTATTACGACGACCGGGATTTCGGCACCGGCGAACTCGGCGCCCTGCAGCACCTGTACGCGCCGGGCCCGTCCGCGTCCGCGGAAGGTCAGATCACCCTCGTCGCAGGCACGTGCCTGGGCGGTGGAACCGTGGTCAACTGGAGTACCTCCTTGCCCACGCCCGACGACGTCCGGGCGGAGTGGGCCGCGCTGGGCGCCCCGCAATTCGCCGAGGCCGAATTCGGCGACGCGCTCGACGCGGTGCGGCGGCGGCTCGGCGTGACCGACCGGCGCTCTGCGCTGTCGGCGCGCGACGGCGTCCTGGAGCGCGGTGCCCTCGCGCTGGGTTGGGACGTCGATACGCTGCCGCGCAATGTCTCCGACGCCTGCGATGCCGGTGTGGAGTGCGGCCGATGCGGTTACGGGTGCCGGTTGGGCGCCAAGCAGTCGGTGACCAAGACCTGGCTCGCGGATGCGGCCGACCAGGGTGCGCGGCTGGTGGTGGACGCCGACGTGCGGCGGATCATCGTGCAGAACGGTCGGGCACAGGGTGTTTCGGCACGCACTTCGGACGGCGTGGAGATCGACGTGCACGCTCGCGCGGTGGTGGTCGCGGCCGGGGCGATCCAGACGCCCGCCCTGCTGCGGCGTTCCGGTCTGCGTAACAAGAACATCGGCCGCCATCTGCGCCTGCATCCGGCCGCCGCCGTGTTCGGGGTGTTCGACGAGGAGATCCGTCCCTGGGAGGGCGGCATGCAGACCCGCATCTGCCGCCACCACAGCAATCTGGACGGCAACGGTTACGGCGTCATCTACGAGACCGGGCCGGTGCACCCCGGTCTCGCCACCGGATTCATGAGCTGGCGCGGCGCGACAGACCACCGTGCCGTCATGCTCGACTTCGCGCGTACCAACGCCATCGGCATCATCACCCGCGACCGCGATCCGGGTACTGTCTCCATCGACCGCAGCGGTGAGCCGTTCGTCGATTACCGGCTGTCGGACTATGACGCCGCCCACATGCATACCGGGGTAGTCGGGGCCGCAAGCATTCTGGAGGCGGCCGGCGCACGTCGTATCTTCTCCGGGCATCAGGCGGGCATCTCCTACGAACCAGGTAAGCGCGGGTCGCACGCCGATTTCGCCGCCGCCTGCCAGGCCGCCGGGTATGGACCGGGACAATGCTCGATGGGCGCCCTGCACATCATGGGCTCGGCGCGGATGGGCGGCTCACCGGACATGTCGGCCGCCAACCCCGACGGCGCCACCTGGGAGGTGCCGAATATCGTCGTCGCCGACGCCTCGTCCTTCCCGACCGCGTCGGGTGTCAACCCCATGGTGTCGATCGAGGCGATCGCCTACATGAACGCGAAGCGCCTTGCCGCGCAGCTTGTTTGATGTGGTCGCAGCACAGGGTTCAGATCGCCCGGATGCCGTTCAGCACGGCCTGGAGCAGGCCGAGGTCGGCGTTGGCCTCGCCGGCGGGCGGTTCCGCCCGGGAGACCAGCAGGCCGTCATCGATCAGGTCGCTGACGAGAACCTTCGTCATGGTCAAAGGAAGGCCGAGTTGCGCCGCCACCTCGGCCACCGACTGCGGGGTGCGGCACAACTGGACGATGGCGGCGTATTCCGGTTCGGTGCGTCGCAGCACGGTACCGTGCCCGGCGTCGACCACCAGGCTGGCCACGTTCAGTTCCGGTCGCACGGCACGACCCCGGCCGCGGGTGATGGCGTAGAGCCGGACCAGCGGGCCGGCGTCCTCCTCGTACCAGGGTTCGCGCGGATAACTCATGGCTGTTGCGAAGCGGGCGGCTGCGGGCGCATGTCGACCGACAGATGTGTGCCGACCCGCTGCACCGTCTGATTCATCTGGTAGGCCACCATGCCCATGTCGGCATCCTCGGACGCCAGCAGCGCCAAGCAGGCGTTGGCACCCGCCGCGGTGACGAACAGTACCGCGCGGTCGAGTTCCACCACGGTCTGGCTGACCCCGCCGGCATCGAAATGGTGGCCCACGCTGCGCGACAGACTGTGCAGGGCCGACGCCATCGCGCAGAACCGCTCGGCATCGGTCCGGTCCAGCTGATTCGAATAGCCGAGCAGCAGCCCGTCCGAGGACAGCAGCACGGCCGACCGGGCGCCGGGTAGTCCTTCGACCAGCTCGTCGAGCAGCCAGCCGAGGCCGGTTGTCGGGGAAGTAGTCATCATCGCCTTCTCATGGTGAGTTTCATCATCGCGGTCTAGTCGGCGTCGGGCGGTGTCCGGCGTCCCTGGCGGGTGCCGTTCTCGATGGCACTCATCAGATTGCGTGCCTCGTCGGCGGTCCGCTGCCGTACCGGAGCGATGGCGGGCGTCGCCGTCTCGGTCGGGGATTCGGACTGGCGGCGGCGTCGCGGTAGTGCCGGCCTGGGATCCGCGGTCGCCGCGGCAGCAGAGTCCGATTCGCTGCCCTCGTCGTGCACGCTCGTGCTCGGTGCCGGGGAGGACGAGCCCTGTTCGGAGTGCGGTGTGAACCATGCCGATAGCCGCGCTGCCGGTTGCGGTGTCGCGTCGTCCTGCGCGGTGGTGCCCGTGGCCTCATGGCTCTGCGGCTGCAGGAGTGCGGTGGGGATCAGCACCACCGCCCGGACACCGCCGTAGACCGATTCGCCCAACCGCACCGAAACACCATGCCGGTTGGCCAGTTTCGCGACCACGAACAACCCCAGCCGGGCGTCGCTGGACAGCGACACCACGCTGAAGTCCGGCGAATCCGACAGCAATTCGTTGCGTGCGGCGAAGTCGGCATCCGACATGCCCAAGCCCTGATCGATGATCTCGATCGCGACGCCGCGCCCGACCACGACGCCGGACACCTCGACCCGTGCCTGCGGGGGTGAGAAGGCGGTCGCGTTGTCCATCAGCTCGGCCATCAGGTGGATCAGGTCGGCTACAGCCTTGCTCGACACCTGCGCCTCCGGCATTCGGCCGGTCTGGATCCGGGCGTAATCGAGGCTTTCCGCGACCGCACCGCGGACCAGCTCCAGCAGCGGAACCGGCTTGCGCCAACGGCGGCCCGGTTGCTCGCCGCCGAGAATGATGATGTTCTCCGCATTGCGTCTGGCCCGGGTGGCCAGGTGGTCCAGCTGGAACAGCAGCTCGAGCTGGTCGGCGTTCTCCTCCTTGCGTTCGGCCTGGTCGAGCAGTGTGAGCTGCCGATGCACCACGACCTGGCTGCGATGGGCGATGTTGAGGAACACCGCGTTGACACCCGCGCGGGTCTTCGCCTCCGCGATTGCCGCGGACACGGCGGCGACATGGGCCCTGTTGAAAGCGTCGGCCACCTGGCCGAGTTCGTCGGTACCGAAATCCAGATGCGACGTCTCGGCCGTCGAATCGACGTTCTCGCCCTGACCGAGCCTGCGCATCAGATCGGGCAGCTGATGGTCCGCCAATTCCAGCGTGTCGCGGCGCAATTGCCGCATGCGACCGATGAAGCGGTTGGCCAGGATCAATGCCGCCAGGAAGGCGAGGGTCGCGATCAACAGCACCGCGGCGCCGCCGAGCAGGGACTGTTGCGCGGTCCGGTCGCCGTGGTCCCATGCGATGTCGTGCGCGTCGCGGCTCTGGTCCTCCCAGAGCTTCAGCAGGGCCGACACCACCTGGCCGGATGCCTCCTGCCAAGCCGCGACGCTCATCGGTAGCGTGGCGGTGGAGCGTGAGTCCTGGGACCGCCCGGCACTCTCATTCAGACGAGTCGACTCGTTGGAGGTGGCGTCGTTCGGCAGCACCGGGCCGCGCAGCATGACCGCGTCCTGCATCGCGATCACCGTCTGGTAAGCCGGTCCGGCGGTGATCGCGTTGAGCTGAGCGAGCCGGGTGCCCTTCAGCACCCGCCCCGAATACGCCACCTCGCTGCGGAATTCGCCCACCAGACGGTTGAACTCGGTGAGCTGCGCGGGAGTGTGTTCGCCGAGGGTCAGCGCTACCGCGCCCGACGTGTCCGCCATCGACAGCGACTCGGCCGCTCGCAGCGGATCGACGCCATAGCCCAGTTCGACGGCGAGGTCGGCTTCCGGCGCTACCCGGGCGGCCAGCATCGACGCGGCAATGATCGTTCCGATGACCTGGCTGAAGAATTCGAACACTTGATTCGGCGGGACCTGCTGCGCGTCGACGCCGCCGCGCAGCGTCGGAACCATGGCGAACAGCTTGTTGTAACCCTCGATATCGCTCGCGGAACCGCCGGGATTGAGTTTGCGGGCGGCATCACCCTTGGCCATCACCGCCGCCAGCGCCGCGTCCGAGCGTTGACGCGCCGCGGCAAGCCCTTGCGCGAGTTCGGCATCGCCGGCCAAATACAGCAGCGACAACCGCCGCTCTTCTTGGAACGCTTGCACCATGAGAATGGCCGGCCCCGTGGTGCTGCCGGCCAGCTCCGCCCATTCCTTCGACGCCCGGCTGGAATTCACCAGATAGCCTGCCGCGCCGACGCCGATCGCGAGGAGCGTAACGCTGGAGATCAGCACGATCGCCAATAGCCGCACGCGTACACCGACTCGGCCACGGACATTTCGCTGACTCGACCTCGCCAGTCCCACAGCGAATTTGCGCAGCTCGGCCCACTTGCTCACGCGTAATGCCCTACCTCCGACGCGGTTCCGTCCGGCCCGGACGGCACCTCACCCAATACCCGCGCCAGAGGGTAGCGAAACTATCGCGCCACAACCGCGGATCGTGCACATTGAGACAAATAACATCGCCCCGGTCGAGCTCGTCAACCCGCCATATTGCCGCTCGTGGCAGGTCGGAACAGGATCGACTGACACTGTGGTCAGGGGGTTCGCCTCGGGCTGGGCGACGTACGGACGCGGACGATGGTGAAGACGGTGACCACCAATACCGTCATCAGCTTTACGAGGTTCCAGGTGAGAGGGTCTGTGGTCGGTTCTGCGGTTTGCGGGTCCCTCGGCCGTTGGCGGTTCGGGGGCGACTCGGCGCGGGGGAGCTCCGCCTGCAACGGGGGTGTCTGCGCGTGGACGCTGGCTGGAACCGGAACGAATTCCGGTGCGGGCGGGCCGAGTTGGAGTGGGCTCATCGGCACCGGCGGCGGCGCGGTGGGAAGCAGGAGAAGGCAGGTCAGCACCGCGCTGCCGGTGGCCGCGCTACCGACGGCGGCGCTGCCGAGCCCTGATCCGTTCGACCCCGTGCCGACGAGGCTCGACCCGGAGGAGCCGAAGCCGCTGCCGGTGGCCGATCCGAGCAGAAGCAATGCGCTTCCGGCCAGGGCGCTGCCGGTACACGCCAGCTGGACGCTGCCGGTATCAAGTTGTAGTGCCTCGGCTGGACTACCTGTCATGCCGTGCAGGTCAGGTGCGGCATCCGCTGTGCCGTCGAGTCCCGCATCGGCGGTGCCGAGGAGGCCGGCACTATCAGGGTCAGCACTGCTGGTGGAGAGATGGCCGGGGCGAGCGACCCCGGCGCTGCCAGAAGGCATACGAACTGGGCCGAGACCCAAAGGCTCGCCGTAAGACGCGCCCTCGGTATCGGAACCGAAGGCGCTGCCTGATGGCGAGGCGCCGGGGACCGAAGGACTGCCCGCCGGGTCGGAGCCGACCCCCGGCCCCGCGCTTCCGGTTGCGAGGTCGCCGACGGGTTGCCATGGTGGCGCCTCTGCGTATGCTTCTATCGGCCGGGCCGCGAGTGCGGCAATGGTCAGTGGGAGCATCGCCGCGGCGAATCCCTTTGCGAGTCCCCGTGTTCGAGTTGCGCCTCGATTGTGTCGCATATGCAGTCGCCTCGTCGTTGTCGAAACTTCGCGTAAAGATCAAGACGTGTGCTGATAGCGGAACAGAGCAAGCTCGAAGGCGTCTTTCGGGACCAGGTTCCCGCCCGAGAACGGCTGGTCGAGGTTGTAGATCGCCCGGATCACGACACCGACGACGGCGCCGAGCAGCGCGGTCGTCACGACACTGCGTTTGGTGACTTGGACGCCGGAAAGGACCACGCTGAGCAGCAGCAGGACCGTGCTGACCCACATAGCCAGGAAGAGGAATCCGGGAACGCGGTAACCGGCGTCCAGCGCACGGTCGGCGCGAGCTTGGGCCACCGCCTCCAGGCTGGTCAGCGCACTCGCGCGCAGGCTGTCCGCCTCGGGGTCCGCCGCGTTCACCGACGCCACCGAATCGCGCAGTGTATCGAGGGTGTCCTGGGTGGATTGACTGAGCCGACCTTGGTCGGCCATGACGGACCATTCCTCGGTGATGACCTGTGCGGTGTAATCGCGTACCAGGCCTTGGATTCGCGTGTGGTCGGGATCCGGCATTCCGTGCGCCGCCCAATATGTATCGATGAGTGCCTTTGCTTCGGCAATGGTGTGATTGCGTGCATTGTCGTACTGCTGCCAGGCGATCACCACGATGAACGCGACCACTGCCATGAAGATCGTATTGATCAAGTTGAGCACCAACGCGCCGACGGTGTCGTCGTCGGTCTGCCGCCACGTCTTCGGATGCAGACGATCCCCGGCCACGAGGACGGATACCGCGACCAGCGCGGTGAGCGCAGGGATGAGAAACTCGATGGCCATGCAGCGACTCCGTTCTCTCTGGATGGATCTCGCGACCGCGGCGTCGGCGAAGTAGCGCGCGGCCTGCAGCACCCCCGAGGTGGCTACCGAGAGGATCTACGATGGTGCTGTCGAGAACTGCGTTCGGTCGGATCTGACGAGTAGTGCACAGAAAACCGGTACGCGACATCGGCCTGGGCGAACCGGGCGAATTGCCGTACACGGCAGCGAGTTTGAGACGAATCTGATAATAAACCGCGAATCCGATTGCGAGTTGCGGAATTTCAGAGATCAGTTCCATTAGAAAATCCGGATGGTAACGACACGCGCACGATCGGACCGTGCCGCATAACATCCTGGGATGAATTGCGAGGCGTGTGCGGTCGGCCACGCTCGGCTAGCTCTGGACGCTGGTCTTCGGCCCGGGAGCGTGGGCTCTAACGAGTGATGCCGTCGGTGTCAATGTGTGTTGTCCCACAGTCCGGATATGGCGCCTGGGTATTGACCGTTGGGAGTCCTTCCGCAATCGTGGCACAAAGTTAACAAGCGCTTAGTAAGCCCGTGAAAGGTCCGCAGTCATGCCCGAAGCCGTCATCGTCTCCGTCGCCCGTTCGCCGATCGGTCGTGCCGGCAAAGGGTCGTTGAAGGACCTGCGGCCGGACGACCTGGCCGCACAGATCGTGCAGGCCGCGCTGGCGAAGGTGCCCGCCCTCGGTGCGAACGACATCGATGATCTGATGCTCGGTTGCGGCCAGCCCGCCGGCGAGTCCGGCTTCAATCTCGGGCGTGTTGTGGCGATTCTGGCGGGCCTGGACCGTGTGCCCGGCACCACGGTCAACCGGTACTGCTCGTCGAGTCTGCAGACGACCCGGATGGCGCTGCATGCGATCCGCGCCGGAGAGGGCGATGTCTTCATCTCCGCCGGTGTCGAAACCGTGAGCCGCTACGTCAAGGGAAGCGCCGACGGCCTGCCCGGCACGGAGAACCCGGTGTTCGCGGACGCGGTAGGCCGGACCGCGAAATTCGCCGCGGGAGGCGAGATCTGGACCGACCCGCGCACGGATGATCTGCTGCCCGACATCTACATCGCGATGGGGCAGACCGCCGAGAACGTGGCGCAGCTGTGCGGTGTGACCCGTGCCGAACAGGACGCGTTCGGCGTGCGCAGCCAGAACCTCGCCGAGGCCGCCCTCGCCAACGGGTTCTGGGAGCGTGACATCACTCCGATCACCCTGCCGGACGGCACCATCGTCTCGAAGGACGATGGCCCGCGGCCCGGAGTCACCCTGGACAAGGTCGCCGAACTGAAGCCGGTCTTCCGGCCCGACGGGACAGTGACGGCCGCCAACTGCTGCCCGCTCAACGACGGCGCCGCCGCGGTCGTGATCATGTCCGACACCAAGGCCGCCGAGCTGGGCTTGACGCCGCTGGCCCGGATCGTTTCGACCGGAGTCAGCGCGCTGTCCCCCGAGATCATGGGCCTGGGACCGGTCGAGGCGTCGAAGCAGGCGCTGGCCCGTGCGGGGATGAGCATCGACGACATCGACCTGGTCGAAATCAATGAAGCCTTCGCCGCGCAGGTCATCCCCTCGGCGCGGGAGCTGCGGGTCGACTTCGACAAGCTCAACGTCAACGGCGGCTCGATCGCGGTCGGACACCCGTTCGGCATGACCGGCGCCCGAATCACCAGCACATTGATCAACTCGCTGCAGTTCCACGACAAGCAGATCGGTTTGGAAACCATGTGTGTCGGTGGTGGTCAGGGGATGGCAATGGTGCTCGAGCGCCTGTCGTAACCGCAACAACGCGTTGCTGGCGGTGAGCCGGGTGACCTGGCGGCTCCAGGGCTCGGACAAACCCGCGTGTATGGCCGAGACGGTCGCGGTGTTGGTGCCGTGATCACCGATCAGGAGGATGACAAATGACGACTCCCGACGCGGTTCGCGATGATCTGCGCCGCCGGGTGGAAGCCGTACTCGCGGAGAATGATCCGGCCACTACCGATGCCGTGACTTTTCATCGAGCCAGGTTCGACGCTGGTCTGGCCTGGGTCCACTTTCCGATGGGTCTCGGTGGGCTGGCGGTCGACCGGGAACTGCAGCCGTTCGTCGACGCCTTGTTCGAGCAGGCCGGATCTCCGGGTAACAAGGCGGAGATCAACAGTATCGGTCTGGGCATGGCCGCGCCGACGATCCTCGCTTACGGCACAGCGGAACAACGGCAGCGCTTCCTGCGTCCGCTGTGGAGCGGGGAGGAGATCTGGTGCCAGCTGTTCAGTGAACCGGGTGCCGGCTCGGACCTGGCCGCGGTCGCCACTCGGGCAGTACGCGACGGCGACGACTGGATCGTCAACGGGCAGAAGGTGTGGACCTCGGCCGCGCACAAGGCGCAGCTGGCGATCCTGGTAACGCGCACCGATCCCAGCCGGCCGAAGCACGCGGGCCTGACCTACTTCATCTGCGATATGGCCGCCCCCGGTGTCGAGGTCCGGCCGCTGCGGCAGATCACCGGTGAGGCCGAATTCAACGAAGTCTTCCTCACCGACGTGCGGATACCGGACGCGCACCGTCTGGGCAAGGAAGGGGAGGGCTGGCGAGTTGCGACTACCACACTGAACAACGAGCGCGTCTCGATCGGGGGGCGCGCAGTACCCCGCGAGAGCGGAGTTGTCGGTGTCGCCGCTCGTCTCTGGCGAGAATCCCCGGAAAAGCGCACCCCCGAACTGCACCATCGGTTGTTGCGTTTGTGGGTGGAAGCCGAGGTCTCGCGCCTGGCGGCAACCCGGCTGCGCCAGCAGATTGCGGGCGGTCAGCCAGGACCCGAAACATCCGCGGTCAAACTGTCGTTCGCGCGAGTCAACCAGCAGGTGTCCGGACTGGAAGTCGAACTGCGCGGTGAAGATGGCCTGCGATACGACGACTGGACCATGGTGCGCCCGGACCGGGTCGATTTCGCCGGGCGTGGCGCCGGCTACCGCTTTCTGCGGGCCAAAGGCAATTCGATCGAGGGCGGCACCTCGGAGATCCTGCGCAACATCATCGCCGAACGCGTCCTCGGCCTGCCGGGCGAAGCTCGGGCGGACAAGGACATCGCCTGGAAGGACCTGAGCCGATGAGCGACATCCTGCTGCTCGACACCGATGTCGAGACCTCCTTGCGGAGCGCGGTGCGTGACCTGCTCACCGCGCGATGTGATCCGGCCGCGGTGGCGCGGGCCTACGAGGGCGATCGGACACTGACCCGCACACTGTGGAAATCGATCGCCGACGACCTCGGGCTGGCTGGGCTCCTCATCCCCGAGAACCGCGGCGGAGCCGGCGGCACGGCTCGTGATGCCGCCGTCGTCCTCGAGGAGCTCGGACGCTTCGTCGCGCCGGTACCGTTTCTGACCAATAGCGTGATCGCGGCGACCGTCTTGCTCGCCGGGGACTCCGCCCTGGTCGGCCAGCTCGGCGGCGGTGAATGCACCGCAGCGCTTCTGACGCCGTTCTCCACCGTGTCGGTGCATGAGGTCCCGACACTGACCGCTGATGCTGCCGGCCGGGTGTCGGGCCGCGTCACCAGCGTCGTCGGCGCGCTCGACGCCGATGTGCTGCTGGCCGCCGTGCAGACCGCGAACGGTACGGAAGTCCACGCGCTGGCGGCCGCCGCGGTCGCGATCGAGCCGGTGGTCTCCCTGGACATGACCCGCCCCCTGGCCGACGTCCGGGTCGACTCCGTGCCAGGCCGGATCGTTGTCCCAGCCGAATCGGGTTCGGCAGCACTGCAATCGGGCTTGACGCTGGGCGCCGCGCTGCTGGCGTCCGAGCAAGCGGGGCTCGCGGTCCGGTGCCTGGAGTCAACCGTCGAATATCTGCAGCTGCGCCGCCAGTTCGGCCGGGTGGTCGGCGGATTCCAGGCGCTCAAACACCGCCTCGCCGACCTCTACGTCGAGGTCGAGTCGGCCTCGGCTGCCGCACGATATGCGGCGGGAACGCACGCCGCGGCCGACTCCGACAGCGCGATCGCCACCGCCGTCGCCGCTTCGTACTGCAGTGACATCGCGGTGCGTGCCGCTGAGGAGGCCATCCAACTGCACGGCGGGATCGGCATGACGTGGGAGCACCCGGCACATCTGTACCTCAAACGCGCCAAGGCAGACCAGATCGGACTGGGAAGTCCCGGCCACCATCGGGCGGTTCTGGCAGACCTCGTCGGGCTGCCGCTGGACAGCGATCGCACCTCCCGGGAGGAGACCACGTGGTAACCCTGAACGTGCTGTTCAGTGGTGCCGACACCGGCGGACCAGCGCTCGCTGGTCGAGCCATCCGGTCCAGGTGACCGATACAGCGGACCGCTCGCGCGCGGAGGAAACCCGAGCACGGCTGCTCGACGCAGCCGTGGCCGCCTTCGCGGAACGGGGCTTCCACGGCTCGACAACCCGCGACATCACAGCGATCGCCGGAGTGAGCACCGGAGCCATCTATGTACACCACCGCTCCAAGGAAGAGTTGCTCTGCGCGATCTCGCGTACCGGTCATCTGGACACATTGGCGCGTGTCCGCACTGCCATCGCCTCGGCACAAGATCCCGCCGACCAACTCATGGCGTTCATGCGGGAGTTCGCCATCCATCACGCACGTGCCCACACCGTGGCGCGGATCATCAACTACGAGCTCACAGCCATGAGCGACGAACACCAGCAAGAGATCAGGAAAATCCGGCGGGCGATCGAAAGCGAGGTCAGGAGCTTGATCGAGAAAGGTATCGCCACCGGGGCGTTCGAGAACTCGAATACTCACATGACCGCCACCGCCCTGCTCTCGCTGGGGATCGATATCACGCGCTGGTACCGTGAGGACGGTTCCTGGTCACCGGAAGACATCGGTGACTATTACGTGGAGCTTGCACTCCGAATAGTCGGTGGCGGAAAGTAGGAATGCCGAGCCCGCTCGTGCGGGTCGGGCGGCATCACAAGGTGATCCGGACATGCGGCACAGCAACGGCGCCGAACTGCTCGCGAAGATCGCGGGCGGATTGAATCAGCATGCCCTGGCCTTGTCCGAGCGTTTGACGGAGCAGATGCTCGCGATCGAGCCGGAACTGCGTGGCGACGGCCGGGTGGAATCTCTGCTGCGCGCCAGCGTCACCGGCAACGTGGTGATCGCATTGCACGTCTATGAGCTGGGTCTGGACATCGAGGAGCTCGATGCCCCGGCCGAGGCGCTGGAGTACGCCCGCCGCATGGCCCAGCGCGGCACCTCGGTCACCGCGCTGCTACGGGCGTACCGCATCGGCCAGCGGCTGTTCATCGACCATATGCTCGCTGAGATCACCACCGCGACGAACGACCGCGAACTGGTCGCGGCGGCGGTGGCCGAAATGACCGACCGCTCGTTCGCCTACACCGATCGGGTCACGCAGCAAGTCGTGACTGCCTACCAGGACGAGCGGGACCGGTGGCTGCAGAACCAGATGGCGGTCCGCACAGCCCGGGTGCGCTCGCTCCTGTCCGGGCAGCGCGTCGACCGGGGTGACAGCGAACGCGCGCTGGGGTATCGACTCGACCGGACGCATGTCGGCCTGGTCGTCTGGTCCGATGCCGGCGCCGATCAACTGCGTGCGGCCAAACAACTGGCGACGGCCATCGCCGACCACCTGCGCTGCCAAGGACAACCGCTGCTGATCCCGGCCGACGAATCGACCCTGTGGGCGTGGCTTCCGCAACCGGAACTGGACATCGACCCGGCCGTGGTGAACACGCCGAAGGCGACATGGGTTTCGGTAGGCAGGCCTGCCACCGGGCTCGATGGCTTCCGACTGACCCACCGTCAAGCGACACAAGCGCAGGTGGTCGCGATGTCTGCCCCCGCGCCGCAGCGTGCCGCGGTGTCGTGTTCGGCGGATATCGGGCCGATCGCGCTGATGTGCTCCGATCTGGCCGCCGCCCGGGCATGGATCGGCGAAATCCTCGGGCCGCTGGCGCAGGACGACGATGCCACCGCGCAGCTCCGCGAGACGGCTCGCGTCTTCCTGGAGACCAACGGCAGCTTCCAGGCGACGGCTGAGCGGCTGGTCCTGCACCGCAACACCGTCCAGTACCGGGTCCGCAAGGCGGAGGCAGCACTGGGGCATCCGCTGCGGGAGGGGCGACTGAACGTCGAGGTCGCCCTGCTGGCCTGCCGATGGTTGGGGGCGACCGTACTGCAACCGGGCAACGGCTGAGACAACTGTCGTGCGGCGCGCACGATCACTCCGCATATCTTCATGCGCCCGCACTATGGTCCGGGTCACATCACCTTCCTAACGTGGCGTTCACGCAGCGAGCTGCTGCGTTAGCAAGGAGATTGACATGCACTTCGCCGCCCTCCCGGATGTACGCGCCGGGATCTTCCCCGCGGACCCGTGTCTTGCCGACGACCTGCGGCGGATCACCAACGGAGAGTTCCTCGACCTCGTGCGGAAGTACGCCGATCGGTTGTCGAAGGCCGGGATCGGGTACGGCGACGTTATCGCCGTGATGTTGCCCAACCGGCTCGAATTGATCGTGGCGTTGTTCGCGGCTTGGCGGCTGGGTGCCGCGGCGACACCGGTCAACCCGTCGCTGACCCCGGCCGAGGTGCGATACCAGTTGAACGATGCCCACGCTCGGGTAGTGGTCTGTGCCGACGACGGCGAGTCCGGTGATGTCGATGTGCCGCCGCGGCTGTCGGTGCCGGAGCTGGATCGGCACGAAGGCCGTGCGGGCGGCGTAGACGCGACCGAGTTCTCCGACGACACACTGGCGTTGATCATCTACACCAGCGGGTCCACCGGAAGCCCGAAGGGCGTCGAGCTCACCCACGCGAACATCATGGCGATGGCCGAAACGATGGTCGCGAGCATGCGATTGACCGCTGATGATCACAGCCTGCTCATCTTGCCGCTGTTCCATGTCAACGGCATCGTCGTCAGCGTGCTGTCGCCGCTGCTGGCCGGCGGCCGGACCACAGTCGCGGGCCGGTTCTCGCCACAGACGTTTTTCGAGAAGCTCGAGGCGGCGCGGCCGACCTACTTCTCCGCGGTGCCGACCATCTACGCCCTGCTGTCGGCGCTGCCCCTGTCCGTCCGGCCCGACACCTCCTCGGTCCGATTCGCCCTCTGCGGTGCCGCTCCGATGCCTGTCGAGCTGCTCGTGCGGTTCGAGGAGCGCTACCGAATCCCGATCTACGAAGGCTACGGCCTCTCGGAGGCAACGTGTGCGAGCGCGAGCAATCCGCTCGACGGTGTTCGGAAACCCGGCACCGTCGGCATCGCGCTACCGGGACAGGAGATCGCCGTCGTCGACAGTGACGGCACCTTCCGCACCGACGGATCAGCCGGCGAAGTCGTGATCAAAGGCCCGACGGTGATGCGGGGATATCTGGGCCGGCCGGAGGAGACCGCGAAGGTGATCGTCGACGGCTGGCTGCACACCGGAGACATCGGCCGCATCGACACCGACGGCTATCTCACGCTGGTCGACCGCGTCAAGGACATGATCATCCGCGGCGGCGAGAACATCTCTCCCAAGGAGATCGAGTCCGCGATCTACACCCACCCCGAGGTGTTCGAGGCCGCCGTGATCGGGCGACCCCACCCCGTATACGGCGAAGTGCCCGTCGCCTTCGTTTGCTATCGCGATGGCACCGCGGTCGAGCCGGAACAGATGCTCGAGCATCTCCGGAAGTCCTTGGCCAAGTACAAACTTCCCGAACTGATCGTGACCGTCGACGAGATCCCGAAGAACCCGGTCGGGAAGATCGACAAGCCGACTCTGCGCGCCCGCTCGGTGGAAGCGCGACTCTGACTCTTCAGTTTTCCTCTCGAAAGACAGGCCTGCCATGGGAATTGCAAAACCGGACCTTCCGGACATCGACTACGACGAATGGAAGACCCGCCCGCGCGGTGAACGGATCCGCACCGTCGCGCAACACTGGGTCGAGCACGGATTCGGCACCCCGTACGCCGTCTATGTACTCTATGTCGTCAAGTGCGCCCTGTACGTACTCGGCGCGGGGGCGGTGATTTCCCTGACGCCCGGTCTCGGAGCGCTCACCGATGTCACCTCGTGGTGGACCGAGCCGATCGTCTACCAGAAACTGGTCGTCTGGACCCTGCTGTTCGAAATCCTCGGCCTCGGATGTGGTTTCGGGCCGCTCACCACGCGCTTCCTGCCGCCGGTCGGCGGGTTGCTGTATTTCCTGCGGCCCGGCACTCTGCGGCTGCCGCCGTGGCCGGGGAAGGTGCCGTTCACCCGCGGTGACGAGCGCGGCATCATTGACGTCATCCTGTACGCGGTCGTCGTCGGATCCGGAATTCGCGCGTTGCTCGCCACCGGCCACGGCGCGCCGCCGGTGGACGGCAGTCACGCAGGCCTGCTCGACCCCATGGTCGTCGTCGCTCTGGTCGTCGCTCTCGGCCTGCTCGGGTTGCGGGACAAGACGGTGTTTCTGGCCGCCCGCCCAGAGCATTACCTGCTGATGCTGCTGATGTTCTTCGTCCCCTTCGCCGACATGGTGATCGGATTCAAGCTGGTCATGCTGGCACTGTGGTGGGGGGCGGCCACGTCCAAGCTCAACCACCACTTCGGCCACGTGGTAGCGGTCATGATGAGCAACAGCCCGGCCCTGCGGATCTCGTGGCTCAAGCGCAAGATGTACCGCGACCCGCCACGGGATCTGCGCCCGTCACGGATACCCGCCCTGCTGGCCCACGGCGGCACCGTCGTGGAATACCTGGTTCCCGCCTACCTGGTTTTCCTCGGCCATGGTGGCCCACTGACCTGGGCAGCGATCATCTTCATGGCGGTCTTCCACCTGCACATCATCTCCACCGTGCCGATGGGCGTGCCGCTGGAATGGAACATCTTCTTCATCTTCAGCCTGTTCTACCTGTTCGGGCACTACGGGTACATCCACGTCCAAGAGCTTCGATCACCGCTGGTGCTCGCGCTGATTTCGTTCTCCGCAGTCGTTGTCATCCTCGGACATGTTCGCCCGCAATGGGTTTCGTTCCTGGCAGCGATGCGCTACTACGCTGGCAACTGGGCTACCAGCGCCTGGTGTTTCCGTGGAGACGCCGAACTGAAGCTAGAGCAGCATGTGACCAAGAGCGCCGCGCTGCCGGTCATCCAGTTGACCAAGCTCTACGGCCCGGAGATTGCCGACATAGTGATCCAGACCGGAATGGGCTGGCGCTCGATGCACACCCACGGCCGGGCGCTCAACGGTCTGATCGCTCGAGCTGTCGAGAACGAAGACGATTACACCGTCCGCGACGGAGAGATCGTCGCCGGCCCGCTGCTGGGCTGGAACTTCGGGGAAGGGCACCTGCACAACGAACAGTTGCTGGCAGCGCTGCAACGTCGCTGCCGGTTCGAGGAAGGCGAGCTGCGCGTCGTCATCCTCGAGTCCCAGCCGATCCACCGGCAACGCCAGGCATATCGCATCGTCGACGCCGCATGCGGCGTCATCGAGGAGGGCTATGTGCTGGTGAAAGACATGCTGGCCCGCCAGCCGTGGCCGGAGCCGGGCGATTCGTTCCCGGTTCACCCTGTCCGCCGCGAAGACACCCGGATGTGGCCTTCGGCGGGTGTGCGATGACCACGGCGATCGTGATCGGCTCCGGGCCCAACGGGCTGGCCGCCGCCGTCACGCTGGCCCGCCACGGCGTCGACGTCACCGTGCTCGAGGGCGCCGCCACTATCGGCGGCGGCACCCGCTCCGGCGAGCTCACCCTCCCCGGCCTGCTGCACGACCACTGTGCAATGGCCCACCCCATGGCTGTCGGGTCACCGTTCTTGACCGGAATCGACGCGGCCCGGTACGGATTGAAATGGGCGTGGCCGGAAATCGACTGCGTGCACCCGCTCGACGACGGAACAGCGGGAGTGCTGTATCGATCCGTCGATGACACCGCCGCCGGCCTCGGTCGCGACGGCTCGGCCTGGCGCCGCGTCTTCGCCGGCCCGTCTGCCGGATACGACCTGCTGGCAACGGATTTCATGCAACCGCTTGTGCGCAGACCGTCACATCCGCTGCGGTTGGCCAGATTCGGGCTGCCGACGCTGATGCCCGCCACCGCGCTGGGTAGGTTGTTCCGGACCGAGCAGGGAAGGGCGCTGTTCGCCGGCAACATGGCGCACGGCTGGCAACCACAGCACCGGATCCTGTCCGCAGCGATCGGTCTCGGTATCACCACGGCCGGACATCGTTACGGGTGGCCGGTCGCGGTGGGCGGCTCGCGAGCAATCACCGACGCCATGGCGGCCGCCTTGACGGACCTGGGTGGAAAGATCGAGACCGGCCTCTGGGTCGAGTCGCTCGGCCAGCTGCCGCCGACCGACATGGTGATGTTCGACCTCGCCCCGGCCGCGATCGCGGACATCGCCGGGGACCGGCTGCCGTCGCGGGTCTCCCGAGCGTACCGGCGATTCCGGTACGGACCGGCCGCCTACAAGGTCAGCTTGGCCGTGGAGGGTGGCATCCCGTGGACCAACCCGCAGGCCGGCAAGGCGGGAAGCTTGCACGTCTGCGGGAACGCCGCCGATGTGGTTCGCGCCGAACGTGCGATCCGTCGAGGACAGCTTCCTGAGCGCCCCTTCATCGTCGTCGGACAGCAGTACCTCGCCGACCGAACGCGGTCACGAGGAAACGTACATCCGATCGACCTGTACGCTCATGTGCCACAAGGATATTCGAAGGACGCCACCGACGTACTGCTCGACGCGATAGAGCGGTTCGCACCCGGGTTCCGGGACCGCATCGTCGCCGCCGCCGTGGTCGGACCTACCGACATGCAGGCCTACAACCCCAACTACGTGGCCGGAGATATCCTTACCGGCGACAAGAACATTCGCCAATTGATCTGCGGCGGACCGCGCATCACCGTGCGCCCGTACCATATAGCCGACCGCATGTTCATCTGCTCGGCTGCCGTCCCGCCGGGACCCGGAGCACACGGAATGAGCGGATACAACGCCGCGATCGCGGCACTGCGAGAATTCGGCGTCCCCACCGAGAAGCTCGCTGCTTGCCGATCCGCACATTGACGCGCCGGCACCGGGTGCCGGCAGACCGGGAGACCGGGAGAGTCGGCTTTCTCCACTGGCCGTGGTCGCGGTCTCCAGCATCGGTGGTGGCGCGGTCGGAGTCGCCGAACAGCACGCGAATGTGCGAGCACTCCGGTCACAACACATATCCGCAGGCGAATACGGTCCAGTAAGGTGTCCTGATGTCCGATGTAGCGCATCCTTCTTCAGCGGTGCGTCTCGACCCGGCCGGGGCGCCCGTCACCGCACGAGACGCGGAGCACGACCTGCTCGCGCTCGCCAACCAGCTGTGCTTCGCTCTCTACTCGACCTCGCGGGCGATGACCGCCGCCTACCGTCCTTTTCTGGACGCGATGGAGGTCACCTATCCGCAGTACCTCGCCCTGCTCGCGTTGTGGGAGAGACCGGGCATGACGATGAAGGAACTCGGCGAACAGCTGCGTCTGGACTACGGGACCGTCTCGCCGCTCATCCAGCGCCTGCAAGCGCGCGGCCTGGTGGAGAGCGCGCGCTGCCCGCACGACCGCCGATCGGTCGAGTTGCGCTCCACCGAGGCCGGACACGCGCTGCGGCGGCGAGCCAGGGAGATGGTCCAGTCGGTGTTGGCCGCCGTCGGGTATCCCATCGAGTGCGTCGTCGCGCTGCGCGATCAGGTCAACGCGCTCGGCGAGCGTTTGGACGCCGTCGCGTGCGAACATCCCGGGAACTGAGGCGGGTTACGCGTCGAGCACTTGCGCTCGGCGTCGCACCACCGGCGGCTCGGTGGACCACGGGAAGTTGATCCAGCGGTCGGTGCGCCGCCAGACGTACTCGCTGTCGACTTCCGACCACGGCTTCTGGTAGATCACCGCGCAGCGCACCTCGGCGACCTGGCCGGAGCAGAAGTCGCGGACCAGCTTCAGGGTGGCTCCGGTGTCGGCGACGTCGTCGGCGACCAGCACGGTGGCTCCGGCCAGGTCCACGGCCTGCGGGACCGGCGGCAGCATCACCGGCAGGTCCAGGCGCTGGTCGACGCCGGTGTAGAACTCCACGTTCATCACGTGCAGGTTCTTCACCTCCAGCGCGTAGCCGAGCGCGCCTGCGACGAACAGCCCGCCGCGGGCGATCGAGAGGATCAGGTCGGGCTCGAAGCCGTCCTCCGCGATGGTCGTGGCGAGTTCCCGGCTCGCCGTTCCGAAAGACTCCCAGGTCAGCACTTCCCGATCTGCCACCGGCTCTCCTCTCCTGGACGCGACGCTGTGAGCATAGAGCGGGGGACGCCGCGGGTATGCCGTCAAACGCTGGCACGACGAGTCAGCGACAAGGCTGTGGCTGATTCGCTCCGCGGGCCACTGGAACAATCCGGCTGTCAGGTGTTCAGCGGGGCGGTGGGTGGGAACGTGACCGGCAATTCGGTCAGTGCCCGGTGGAAGGGGCCCGGTCGCCAGTTGGGTGTCCGGTCCGGCAGGTTCAGCCTGATCTCCGGGAGTGCGTCGAGGAGTTGGTCGATGGCGTCTTGGGCGATCAGGTAGGCCACGGGTCGCGCGGGGCAGGCGTGCGGGCCGAGGCCCCAGGCCAGGTGGGACCGGTTGCCGGTCAGGTCGTCGGCGCGGATCGCGGGGTCGTTGTTGCAGGCGGCCATGCTGATCACGACGGGTTGGTGTGCGGGCAGCCAGACGTCGTCGATCAGGATCGGGTGGCGGGGGTAGGTGATCAGCAGGTTGGCCAGTGGCGGGTCGTTGAACAAGACTTCGTCGATGGCATCGCGGGAGGACAGGTTGCCGCCGAGGATGCTGTCGCCGAAGCGCTCGTCGGTGAGCATCAGCAGCAGGGTGTTGGCGATCAGGTTCAGCTCGAATTCGATCCCGGTGCCGTAGACCTGGGACACGTGGTGGGAGGCCTCTACGTCGTCGAGCCGGGCGGGATGCTGGAGCAGTACCGAGGTGATATCGCGTTGCGGTTCGGCGCGTTTGAGTGTCACCAATCTCATCAGTGCCTCCCCGAGCATCTGGTTGCCCTTCTCGGCGTCGACACCTTCGAGCAAAGCGGCCGTACCGGCGGCGACCTGTCCGCCGATCTCCGGTGGGCAGCCGAGTAGATAGTTGACGACTTCGAAGACCAGCGGGAACACGTACTGGCGGATCAGGTCGGCAGATCCGTCGCGGCAGAAGGAGTTGATCAGTGGGATGGCAAGCCCCTCCACGATGGTGTGCAGGGCGTACAGGTCGACCTCGTCGATGCTCGCGGTGATCGCCCCTCGGTAGCGGGCGAAGTCGGCCCCGGTGCTGCGACTGGCCATGGGCCGCCACTCCAGGAGGGGGAGAATGGGGCAGTCAGCGGGAATGTTCTGCTGCCAGGCGCGGGGGTCGGCGGGAAAGTGCTCGGGGTCATTGAGGATCCGCACCGCGGTGTTGTAGCCGATCACCAAGGTGGCGGGTACGCCGGGTGACAACTCCACCGGCGCCAAAGATCCATAGCGCCTGCGCATTTCCCGGTAGGCGCGGTGTGGATCGGCTGCGAACTCCGGCGAGTACAGGGGCACCCGGGGGTCGTCGGAATCGATCGGAGAGCCGTGGACGACCGGGCACGATTGGGCCGGAACCTGCGACTGCGGCGTACTCAAAGGAGCAAACTCCCAACTGTTCGTAGGGCACTGCACGATTGCTGAAGGCTCGCTCCGTGCCCAGACGCTGCACAGGAGCGAGTTACCGGATCTACGCTGGAACCGGTCGATGGTATAGCGCGTTGGACGTAGCATTCTCAGCGCACATGAAAATTACCCTTGCAGAATGCTGTTCGAGCCTGTGCGCGGTCGGACTGCCCGTCCGGCCGCGGCAGCGTGCTTGGCAGCGGAATCGATCGGTGTCAGACGCCGAGTGCGTCCAGGGAATCGTGATCGTCGATGGCCGTGGTGATTCGCTTCAACAGCGTCAAGCACGTCTCCACCGGCTGCATCTCGGGTTGGTAGGCAGCCCTGCCGATCGTGAACGCCCAGGCCGCGTAGGCGAACATGGATTGCTGCCGGTAGGCCAGCCAGGCGTCGTCGAAAGACGGCGCCTGCCCGTCGAGGGTTCCGAGCTCGTCCAGGTAGGCCGCCAGCAGTTCGCGGTCCCACGCCCGCCGATCCTCTGGCTCGCATCCCGAGTTGACGGTGTAGGCGAAGTCGTGCGCCCAGCCGCCCCGCATCACCACCTGCCAGTCGACGAATCCCATTCGCCCCGTGCCGGTTCGGTAGGTCTGGCCGATGTGCGGGTCGCCGTGCAGCAGGGTCTGGGGTAGCTCGTCGGTCGCCTTCTCGATCGCTCGCTCGACACCTGCCCACAGCCGTTCGCTCTGGCCGTGCAGGGCCTCGGGAACCACTTCCTCGGCTCGCCGCAGGCCGACCTCGCACCGCTTCTTCATGTCGATGGCGGCGAGATACGCCTGGAGCGCTTCGGTCGTGGTCTTGAGGTCCGTGATCGACGGGTGGTTCCAGAAAGTGCGGTGCAGCCGGGCGAGATTGCGTACCAGATCTTCGATCTGGTCGCGGGCGATCGGGGCGTTCGGCTCGATGAACTGCGCACCGCGGGTCGAGGCGATGTCTTCCATCAGAGCGATCGAACGCCAGGACCCAGCATCGGCGGCGCCCCAATAGCCGAACGGAGCCTCGATATCGACCTGGGGACGGAAATCCCGGAAGAAGCGGGTTTCGCCGTCGATCATCTTCCCGCCACCGAGCAGAATCCGTTGCGAGAAGGCAGTTGTCGTCTTGGCGAAGAGATCGGCAGGCAAGTTCGCCTGCTTGCCCGCATCGTTGTACTCCACGCGAATCGCGACGCGAGTGGATGTTCCGCGGCTGCCGTTGGAGGTTTCGAACGAGAGCACCTCGGCCTCGGGGACATCGCGGCATAGGACGGCCGTCAGCCACTGCGGTGTGAGAGTTTCACCGGAGACCGGGACGTCGTGGACGTCCCGTGCTTTCGGCCGGATCAGCTTCTCGCCCAAGATGTGCGCGCCGACTGTGACCGACCGTCCGAGCAACCAGAGCTTGTGGTTCATTCACTTGCCTCGATTCCGGTGTACGACATGACCGCCCGAGCAGCTGGATCGCCAGCGCGCGGGTCCGGAGGACCCTAACCCATGCTCTCGAAATGGCTTTACCGCCAGCGGCAATGGAGTCGTTCGCCGGTGCTCTTGCTCGCTCGGACGCGGGCGGAACCGCGAGCGATGCCGGGAGGACTCGCGCTCGGCAGTGCGGTGATCGAGCGATCTCGTCGACCGAGGGGGCAGCTAACACGCCGCGACGAAGTCCGGCAGAATGACACCGTGCGCATCTTCCTGGCCGGTGCGACCGGCGTGATCGGCGTCCGCTTGCTTCCGCTGCTCGTCGAGGCGGGGCATGAGGTCGCGGGGATGACCCGGTCGGCGGCGAAGGCCGACCAGGTGCGGGCTGCGGGGGCAACGCCGGTGGTGTGCGACGTCTACGACGCGGAGGCGCTGGCCGCGGCCGTGGTCGCGTTCGGATCGGAGATGGTGATGCACCAGCTCACCGATCTGCCGGACGACGCGGCGCTACTTGCCGAACGCGCCGAGGCCAATGCGCGCATTCGCACCGAAGGCACCCGCAACTTGATCGCCGCCGCGCGGGCCGCCGGAGCGAAACGCTTTCTCGCGCAGAGCATCGCCTGGGAGCCGCCCGCGGGGCGAGGCGCGGTGATTCGCGAGCACGAATCAGCGGTGCTGGATATCGACGGCGTGGTGGTGAAGTACGGCCAGTTCTACGGCCCGGGCACCTACTACGAGACCGAGCTGCCCACCCACCCGCGCGTGCACGTCGACGACGCCGCGGAGCGGACGATCCCGCTGCTCGATGCGTCCAGCGGCGTGGTGATCGTCGCCGACGCGTCGTGAGTGAGCTCAGCGAGCGGAATCGCAGGGATGCGACCGACGGAGCTGTACGCGGGTCGTGAGTGAGCGTCGGCGCGCCGACCGAGGACACAGCGCGCGATCGAGCTGCGCGCGGCCGAGGTGTGGTCGTGGGGAGCGTCGGCAAGTGAACCGAGCACACTGCGCCCGGTCGCGCGCGACGAACCCGATCGTCAGCAGGGTGTAGTCGCGAATGTGCGTCCGCGAGTAATCGTGGAGGCGGCGCGTAGCCGCATGCGATGGAGTGCGGGCGACGTGTAGGCGTCAGGGGCATCGAGGCTGGAACCGAGCACGCACTACCCGGGCACGTGCGGCCGAGCCCAAGCACGGTGTAGGCGTGCGGCTATGTGGCGCAGGGGCCGGTGTCGCACACGTGCGGCCGAGCCCAAGCACGGTGTAGGCGTGCGGCTATGTGGCGCAAGGGCCGGTGTCGACCGGCCGGTCGGAGAGCCAACTGTGATCGAGTCGATCGAGGACTTCCGGCAGACTCGTGGCGAATCCGACGCTGTCGTTGTTCTCGTCCACACCGAAGACGATGCCCAGCACGCGGCCGTTCAGGTCGACGAGCGGTCCGCCGGAATTACCGTGCTGGATCGAGCCGTCCAGGGTGTAGATCTCGCGCTCACCGAGACCGGTGCGGTAGATGTCGCGCACCTGGCGCGCGGCGCGGCTGCGCACCCGGGTCGCGACCGCGGTGTAGGACCCACCTCTCGGGTAGCCGAGTGCGATCGCGTCGGCACCCGTTCCGGCCGGCCGCGGCGCAGCTCTCAGGGCGGGCGCGGTGAGACCGGGGACGGCGAGCACCGCTATGTCCAAGGTCGGATCGAACTGCACGACGCTCGCGCTGAGCGGCCCGTCCGCGGCGTCGACGGAGACCCTGGTGGACCCCGCGACGACGTGGGCGTTGGTCAGCACCCGCTCCGGCGCGATCACGAATCCCGAACCGGATTGGCGAACTCCGCAGGTCGGCGCCAGATCCTGGATGCGAAGCACGCTGGGCCGCAACTCGGCGGGCAGGGGTCCGTCGGTGATGGCCGGGTCGGGCGGCGCCAGCGGGCGGACCAGCCCGGCGTCCGCGATCGGCGCGGTGAGCACTTCGGACAGCCCTGCCAACCAGAATGGCGCGATCTCGTCGACGGTCCGCACGGTGGTCGAATCACGCACCAGGGTTGCCGACTCCACCGGTGCGGCGAACAACCACACCACCAGCGGAACCGCGAGCGCATGGACCAAGCATCCGCAGACGGCGTCCGCGCGTCGGGCGGCGAGTGTGGACACGGCCGTGCGCGCGGTACACCCGGCCCGGTGCCCGGCGATCGCGCCGAACGCGATCAATCCGGTGATCACCATCAGCACGAGCAACAGCCGCACGGCGCCGGGGGCGAGGTTCGCCAGCGCCGTGGCCGAGAGTGTCGCACCGAGAATCGCACCGGCCAACGCGCCCGCCAATCCGAGCAGCGCCACGATCGCGCCGCGTCGCCAGCCGAGCGCCGCGGCGCCGACGAGCGCGACGAGCACGGCGAGATCCAGCCAGTTCGGCAAGGTCAACGCCACACTCCCGTCGCTGATCATCGAGAACGCCTGCGGTGTCGCCGCCGACGGCCGACGTCGCCGCCCCGGTCATGACTCGGCTAGCGGATCGGCAACGGTCGAGCCGCTAATCTAATCAGCGATTCGAGCTGCGGCAACCAGCTTCCCTTCGGCGGTGGGCTGGATGGCCAGCGCCCGCCGGGCATACGCGCGGACATCGGCGTCGGTGTCGTCGATCGCGCCGCGCAGCGCGTCGTGCGCGGCGGGCAGGTCCGGCCACCCAGCCAGCGACAAGACCGCAGCCTTGCGCACGTCCAGATGCGGGTCGCCCAGTGCCGCAGCCAGGATCGGTACCGCGAGATCAGGGTCGGCCGCAGCGAGTCCGCGCGCCGCGCCCACCCGGATCTGCCAGGCCGTATGGCGCAGCGCCGCCTCCAGCATGGTGACGTCGTCGGACTCGGCGCCGAGTTGCGCGAACGCGGTGAGTGCGGCGGCGCGCACCAGCGGGTCCTGGTCGCCGGCCAAACTGCGAATCACTTCGGCGCCGCCGTCGCCGATCGCGGCGAGCGCTTGGGCGACCGCGATGCGCACCTCGCGATTGTCGTCGTCGGCGAGGGCGGTGACGCCGTCGCGGTCGTCCAGCGAGACCAAGGCGCGGACCGCCTCGATGCGCACCCGGTGATCCACGTCCGTGCGCGCGGCGCGGTACTGCGGTGCCGCTCCCGCCCGAAGCGCGCGCAGCAGATCGATCACGGTGGCGCGAACGACCGGGTCGGGCGAGCCGAGCCGGTCGGACAGCCCGGCCGCCGAGGGCAAGACCTCCACCAGTTCGCGCAGGCTCGCCGCGGCCGCGCGCCGGACCGAGGCCGCCTCGTCGTCGAGCGCGTCGATCAGGGCGGCCGGGAAGCCGTCCGGTGTGTGCTCGGTAAGCACCGAGATCGCCGCCGCCCGCACGCCCGCGTCCGGATCGGTCAGATAGGTCGACAGCTGCGGCACGGTCGGCTCGTCGAGCGCGAGCAACGCGACGATGCGGGGTGACGGGGGAGTGGTTGGTTGCTTCCCGGCTCCGGTGCCGTGCTCAGCGGCGACGCCGGTATGCGGCGTACGGCCCGCGGCCGGTTGCGGCTGGTGCAGCGGCACCGCCGCGCTATCGGCGGAGGGCAGGTCGTCGAGTCCGGGCACCGGAACCAGGTATGGGGCCACCGGCCGCTTGAGGAATGCCATGGTTCCGTCCGGGTTCTTGCGGAGGTTGAGGTGGTATCGCCATTCGACATCGTCGCGTCCGGGAAGGTCGGCGCGCTCGTGGTAGAGGCCCCAACGGGATTCGGTCCTGGTCAGGGAGCTGCGGGCGGCCATTTCCGCGCAGTCGCGGATGAACGACACTTCGACCGCGCGCATCAGCTCGTGCGGGGTGCGTGCGCCGATGCCCTCGATCTCACCGCGCATCCGCTCGAAGGTTTCCACCGCGATCGCCAGTTTGGTGGCGGTTTTGGGTGGCGCCACATAGTCGTTGACGAAGCGGCGCAGTTTGTATTCGACCTGCGGCTGCGGCGGCCCGTCCGGATGACGCAGCGGGCGGTAGATCAGCTCGTGTGCCGCGGCCAGTTGGTCTTCGGGCAGCTCAACCGGCGCCGCGACCTCATCGAGCGTCGACGCGGCGTGCGCACCCGCCAGATCGCCGAAGACGAACGCGCCGATCATGTAGTTGTGCGGCACGCACGCCAGATCGCCTGCCGCGTACAAGCCGGGCACCGTGGTGCGCGCGTGCTCGTCGACCCACACGCCGGAGGCGGAGTGCCCGCCGCACAAGCCGATTTCGGAGATGTGCATCTCGATATCGTGGGTGCGGTAGTCGTGGCCGCGGTTGGCGTGGAAGGCACCGCGGGTCGGGCGCTCGGTCGTGTGCAGGATGCCTTCGAGCGTGCTCAGCGTCTCGTCGGGCAGGTGGGAGACCTTGAGGTAGATGGGTCCGCGCGCGGACTCGATCTCGCGCTTCACTTCCGCCATCATCTGTCCGGACCAGTAGTCGGAGTCGACGAAGCGTTCGCCCTCGGCGTTGACCTGGTAGCCGCCGAACGGGTTGGCGACATAGGCGCAAGCCGGGCCGTTGTAGTCCTTGATCAGCGGATTGATCTGGAAGCATTCGATGCCGCTGAGCTCGGCGCCCGCATGGTAGGCCATCGAGTATCCGTCGCCCGCGTTCGTCGGATTCTCGTAGGTGCCGTACAGATATCCGCTGGCGGGCAGCCCGAGCCTGCCGCAGGGGCCGGTGGCCAGGATCACCGCCTTCGCGCCGACGGCCACGAATTCGCCGGTGCGCGTGTGCAGTGCGGCGGCGCCGACCGCGCGTCCGCTGTCGGTGAGCACACGCACGGGCATGAGCCGGTTCTCGATGCGGATCTTCTCGCGCATAGTGCGTTGCCGCAGCACTCGATACAGCGCCTTCTTGACGTCCTTGCCCTCGGGCATCGGCAGGACGTACGAACCGGAGCGGTGTACCCGGCGCACCGCGTACTCGCCGTACTCGTCCTTCTCGAATTTCACCCCGTAGCGTTCCAGTCGCTGCACCATGGCGAAGCCGCGGGTCGCGGTCTGGTACACGGTGCGCTGGTCGACGATTCCGTCGTTGGCCCTGGTGATCTCGGCGACGTAGTCCTCCGGTTCGGCCTTGCCGGGAATGACGGCGTTGTTCACCCCGTCCATGCCCATGGCCAGCGCACCGGAGTGCCGCACGTGCGCCTTCTCCAGCAGCAGCACGTTCGCGCCCTGCTCCGCGGCGGTGAGCGCGGCCATGGTGCCCGCGGTGCCGCCGCCGATGACGAGCACGTCGCAGTCCAGCCGGATCCGTTCCGGCAGCGGCGGAATGTTCACAGTTTCTCCAGGATCTCGGCCTTCGTCGCGGACCGGTCGATCGCCTCGCGTGGGCTTGGCACTCGCACCAGCGTGCGCAGGGTGCCGCCGCCGAGCACGGCGATCCGGTCGCCGAGCAGCAGCGCCTCGTCGAGGTCGTGGGTGACGAAGACGACGGTGGTGGGATGGGTGCGCCAGGTGTCGATCAGCAGGCGCTGCATGGTCTCCCGCGTTTGCGTGTCCAGTGCGCCGAACGGCTCGTCCATCAGTACGGCGCGCGGTGCGGCCGCCAGGCTGCGCGCCAGCTGGACCCGCTGGCGCATGCCGCCGGACAGGTCGCGGGGCAGATAGTCGGCATACCCGGTGAGCCCGACCTCGTGCACCCAGCGCAGTGCTGTGGTCCGGCGTTCGGCGCGGGAGGTTCCGCGCAGGCGCAGCGCGAGTTCGATGTTCTGCCGCGCGGTGCGCCACGGCAGCAGCGCGTCGTCCTGGAACACCAGGGCGCGGTCAGCGGCGGGTCCGGTGACGGCGGCGCCGTCGGCCAGGATCGCGCCGCCCTCCGGTGCGCGCAGTCCGGCGAGGGCGCGCAGCAGCGTCGACTTGCCGCAGCCGGATTTGCCGACCACCACGAGGATTTCCCCCGGCGCGATGGTCAGGTCGAGCCCGTCGAGCACGGGTTCGCCGCCGTAGGCGATCCGGACGCCGTCGAGGCTCAATCGCATGCCGGTCGACGCCGGTGCTTCGATCACTGTGGTCATGCCTCGACCTCCCTGGGCAGCCAGCGGGTGATGCGCCGGCCGGCCAGCTCGACCAGCGCCGACGTCGCGAAACCGAGGACGCCGATGGTGATCATGCCGACGAACACCGCCGGGTAGTCCACGATGGTGTACGCCTGCCAGGTCCGGTAGCCGACGCCGAGCCGCCCGGAGATCATCTCCGCGGAGATCAAGCAGATCCACGCCACGCCGACGCCGACCGACAGGCCGCTGAATACGCCGGGCAGGATGCCGGGGAACACCACGCGCGCCAGCACGTCCAGCCGGGACGCGCCGAGCGTGCGCAGCGCGTCCTCCCAGATGGTCGGCAGCGCGCGCACCGCGTGCCGTGTGCTGACCAGCACCGGGAACAGCGACGCGGTGAAAGTGATGAACACGATGCCGGATTCGTCGCTGGGGAACAGCAGGATCGCGACCGGGACCAGCGCGATCGCCGGAATCGGCCGCACCAGTTCGGCGAGCGGGCCGAGGGTGCCTGCGAGCAGCCGGGACCGGCCGAGGCCGATGCCCGCGATCACGCCGGCCACCGCGGCCAGCCCGAAGCCGGTGCCGATCCGCAGCAGCGACTGGGCGATATCCAGGTAGTACTGGTCGGCGCGCAGCTGCGTGCCGAATTCGGCGATGATCTCGGTGACGGTGGGCAGCGTGTCGAAGCGCAGGCCCGCCCGCACGTTGTTGATCGTGAGCAGCTGCCACACGCCGACCGCGACGGCGACCGACACGACTCGCAGCAGGCGCGAGCGCCACACCGAGGGCGGCGTCGGGGCCGACCGGGTCGCGGCAGGCGCCGACGTGCTGACCCGCGCCGAGGGGGCGGCGAGTTCGCTTGTCATCCGCGTACTTCCGTGACGGCCTGGTCATAACCGACCGGTGTGGCCGACGGGTGCGACCGGCGGTAGCGCTGCGCCGCGGCGGCCGTGGTGAAGGGCAGGTAGGTGGCGCCGTCGCGCAGCCACACCGCCTTGTCGGCGAACCAGCGCGTGCCGAGCTCGGCGTCCGGGACGTAGGCGGCACGGATCGTCGTGCCCTGCGCCTTCGCGGCCTGGATCGCGCGCAGCAGGCAGGTCGGGTCGGTCGCCGATTGCGGCTTGTCCGCACCGTCGAGCCACAGCTCCCCGGCCAGCGCGGGGTTCTGCGCGGCGGTGCCGCAGACGGGATCGGTGCCGGTGACCCGTGTGGGGTTGGCTTTGTCGGCCAGTTCGCGGTCGTAGTCGCGGCCGGTCTCGGCGAACGCTTCGCGCAGTGGGGCGTCCTCGACGAACCGGTCGATATCGAGATCGGCGAAGTCTCCGATCGACTTCAGGTACGCCACATCACCTTTCAGCGCTGCGATCAGGCTCGGCTCGAGGGTGGTGTCGAAACTCGTTCCGCCGGGACCGTTGTAGAGGTACACCACCTCCTGCGGCAGGCCGGAGCCGTCGGCGACGATCTCGGCCGCTTCGAACGGCTTGTCGCGCAGGAACTGGGTGGCGTCGAGCTGCGCGGCGAGGAACGCCTGGAGCACTTCGGGGTGCTCGGCGGCGTACGTGCGCCGGGCGACCACGCCGTGGAAGGTCGGCACGCCGAGTTCGGCACCGTCGTAGAGCAGCTTGGCCTTGTTCTGGAAGACGAGCAGACCGGGCCACGCGACGAACTGCGACAGCGCGCTCACTTGATGGGATTCCAGCGCGGTCGCGCCGACCTGCGGTTGCTGGTTGAGCACCTCCACGCCCTTGGCCGGGTCGATACCGGCCCGGGACAGCGCCTGCACCAGCGTGCCGTGTCCGGCCGAACCGACGCTGGCGGAGATCTTCTGCCCAGCCAGATCGGTGATTCCGGTCGCGGCCGAATCATTCGGCACCACGACCATGTTCAGCGCTCCCTTCGGGTTGTACCCCGTGACCGACACGAGTTCGGTCTTCGCGCGCTCGTTGGCCTGGGTGCGGGAGCCGTTGATCAGCAGCGGGTAATCGCCCATCGAGCCGATGTCGATCTTCTCGGCCACCATCTGCGCGGTGATCGGCGCCCCTGTGTCGTAGTCCTGCCACTCGACCTGGTATTTCGCGCCGCCGTTGGCGGTGATCTTCTGTAACCGCTGCTCCAGATAACCCTGCGCGCGTAGCAGAGTCCCCGCGGTGACGGTATTGATGGTCTTGGACTGGTAGCCGATGACCACCTTGACGGTGCCGGCGGGGGTTGCGTCGGTCTTCTCCAGGGAGCATCCGGTCAGCGCGAGCGCGGCGGCGAGCAGGGCGGGGGCGAGTTTTGCTTTCATCGGTCTTCCAGATCAGCGGAGCAGGTAGGGCATATTGACGGTGACGGCGCCGGTGGGGCAGCGGGCCGCGCAGGGACCGCAGTACCAGCACTCGTCCACGTGCATGAAGGCCTTGCCGTTCTCAGGGTTGATGGCCAGCGAGTCCAGCGGGCAGATCTCGACGCACAGCGTGCACCCCTGGATGCAGAGCGACTCGTCGATGGTGACGGGGATGTCGGCGCGTTGATTCACGAGTGCCATCTAGCGGACCTTCCATTCGGGGATGCTGCGGGTCAGGCTGCCGCGCATGGTGATTCGGTCGCCGCGCATGCGGATGTACTCCAGATCGACCGGGCGGCCGTCATCGAACCGGGTCAGCCGTTCCAGCATCAGCAGCGGCGCGCCGCCGGGGACGTCGAGGGTCGAGGCGGTGTGCGGGTCGGCGGGCACGGCCTCGAGGGCCAGATCGGCCGAACCCAGGCAGTGGCCGCTGATGCGTTCCAGCAGCACGAACACGTCGGTGTGCACCAGGTCGTGGCCGAGGACCTCGGTGCCGATGTCGGGCGCCAGATAGGTGAGATCGAGGCTCAGCGGCAGATCCGCGAGGTAGCGCAGCCGTTCCAGGTAGACCACGCGTTCGCCCGGTGCGAGTCCGAGGCGGCGCGCCACGGCGGGCGGCGCGGTGACGTGCATTGCGGCGCGCACCTCGTTGCGCACGGTGCCGTGGCCTTTGAAGGTCTCCTGCAAACCGAGCAGCGCGTCCAGCCCGTGGTCGTATTTGCGGGTGGCCACCCGGGTGCCGACCTTGGGTGCGCGGTCGATCAGGCCCTCGTCCTTCAACAGCGCCAAGGCATCGCGGACGGTGTTGCGCGAGGCAGCGTACTCGGCGGCGAGCTCCTGCTCGCTCGGCAGCGTGCTGTCGAACGCGCCCGCGTGCAGTTGGTGGCGCAGGATGTCGGCCACCCGCCGCGCCTGATCGGCGCGCAACTGCCGCACGGGTGTGGGTTCCGCCGCCACAGCCTCCGCCTTTCTATCGCTGACCTGCACGGATAGCGACGATAGTGCGGTGCGGGGCACCCCTGGGTCCGCGTCGAACCGCCGGAGAATCAGGGGAGGCTATTGCGCCGGGGCGGCCCCGTCCCGACCTGGCACTATGCACGGCGGCGCGAGCAATCCGCCACCCTCGCGACGGCGAGCGAATTCCGATCACGCGGATCCGAATTCCACGTGGTGTGCGGCGTGACCGGTTGATCTACGGAGACGGATCGTAGGTTTTCTGCACCGCGCCGACCCGGGCACGATCGGCCTCGGGTCGGAAGGCGCGGACCACTCCCGTCGTGCGGCGGTTCGTGCTGCCGTGCGCGTACGTCATCCCGCCGTCGAGATCGTGCGGCGGGTGGGACTACTGCGGGCACGACAACGTCCCCACAGCTTCCGGTGTCGGGCCGAGTTCCAGCGACAGGCAGGGGATAGGAGCAGCGTCGCTGCTGCCCGGTGCCGCTGGTTTCGCTCGTCCCTTCAGTGCGCCGCTGGGCGCGGACCGTAGGTGTCGAGGAAGAGCACGGGGCCGGCGCCGAAGGCGTTCGTGGCGTCCAGCTCGAGCAGCGCGGCCAATGCCTTGGCGGTGTAGACGGTCTCCAATCGCAGTCCGACCGCAGCTGCTCGCTGTTCGGCATCTCGCGCGGCGGGGGTCGTGTGGCCGTAGCCGGGGCCGAGCCACTCGGTGGTCATCGTGACGTCGTCTGGCCGTAGTCCGGTCGGGGCGAAGCGGGCTCCGCGGGACCGAAGCAGGTTTTCGGTGCGCTCGGCGAGGCGGACGATGTGCGCGGCGTCGAGGGGCAGCGTGTCGTTCACGACGACGCCGACAACGCGCGTGCGCAACCCGGCCAGTCGCAGCCCCAGTGCGAGACCGGCCGCGGTGCCGCCGGACCCGACGGCGGTGACGATGTGCGTGGGCTCGGGGAGTTCGCCCGCGGCGATCTGGGCCGCGAGTTCATACGCCGCCTCGACGTAACCCAGGGCGCCGACCGGCGACGAGCCGCCTGCGGGCAGGAAATACGGGCGCGTTCCGCCACGCAGGTGGCGCAGATACAGCCACGGCGCGGCGAGTATCGTGCGCAGCTTGCTGTGTGTGAAATGCAGTGTGGCCCCGGAGTTCTCCAGTCGCCGCAGCTGCGCGCGGACATGGTCGTCGACCGGCTGGTCGACCAGGGCGAGAGCGGTATCGATGCCGTGGGCGCGGCCGTACAAGGCCGTGGCGAGACCCCAGTTGGTGCCGGTGCCGCCGACGGTGAGGATGGTGCGCGCGCCGCGGCGCCGCGCCTCGGGCAGCAGCCACTCCAGCTTGCGCACTTTGTTGCCGCCCCAGCCGCCGTCGCCGTATCCGCTCTCGTCTTTGCACCACAACTCGGCTGTGGTGCCGAGGTCATACCGGCGCACCGGGGTCGGCGCGGTGCCGAGCCGGAGAAACGGCAAAGTGTCGGTCACCTCGGGAAAATGCTCATGCAGGAGCGCCCCGGTCATGGTTTGATCGCCTCAGGGATGCCCAGCAGCGCCGCCTGCACCTCGTGCAGGCGATCGATATCGCCGCGGATGCCCGCGACATTGTCGTTGTACAGGAACGCTTCGCCGAGCCGGACCAGCGCGTAGGCGAGCAGCGCGGGTTCGAGTGGCGGGCGGTAGCCGTCCTCCTCGGTGGCACGGGTGATCAGCCCCTGGACGATGCCGACGATCAGCGGTTGCACCGGTCCGTCGCTCGTGGTGAGGATGCGCAGCCCGGACAGCGGCTCGTTCTCGAAGTAGCGGCGGAACGGTTCGTTGTCGGTCATCCAGCGGTTGACCCGGTAGAGCACATCCAGGATGCGCCGGGCGCCGGTGGAGCGGCGGCGGGCGTCGGCGCGGCTGAGCAGGGCCTCGAACTCCCCGGCCAGTACCGCGCCGAGCACGCCGTCGCGGGAGCCGAACCAGCGGTAGATCGAGGCGCGGCTGAGTCCGAGTTGCCCGGCGATCGCCTGGATGTCCACGCGCTCACCGGCCAGGAACGCCTTGCGGGCGTGCTCGATGACCTGTTCCCTGGTCGCGGAGGCCGGCCGGCCGGGAGGGCGGGTGGTCCGCTGACTGGAATCGATCATCGAAAAATGATACATCGTTTAGAACGTGTATCGAAACAGATCATGCTCAGAACCAGGCATCCTGCATCTGCAGCGTAGTCCGGTCCAGGCGGGAGAGCAGATCCATCGCGGGTGCGGTCTTGGGTAACTCGAAATGATAGAAGAAACGAGCCGCGTGCCGCTTGCCATCGTAGAAGTCGCCGGGACGGTCCCCAGTGGCGAGGAACTGCTCGAGCCAGATCCACGCCAGCACGATGTGCCCGAACGCCTCCAGGTACACCGAGCTGTTGGCCAGCGCGGCTTCGATGTCGCCGGAGGCGAACAGTCCGGCGGTCACCTCCACCAGCCGCCGCCACGCCGTATCCAGCTGGGCGGCGAGCTCGGCCGCATCGCCACCCGCCGTGCGGGCCGCGGCGATGGTCGCCTCGACCCGCGCGCCCAGGGCGAGCAGTCCGGCGCCGCCCTGCTGGGTCACCTTCCGGCCGAGCAGATCCAAGCCCTGGATGCCGTGGGTGCCTTCGTGGATCGGGTTGAGCCGGTTGTCCCGGTAGTGCTGCTCGACGTTGTACTCACGGGTGTAGCCGTAGCCGCCGAGCACCTGGATGGCGAGGCTGTTGGCCTCCAGGCACCACTGCGAGGGCCAGCTCTTGGCGATCGGGGTCAGGATGTCCAGCAGCAAGGTAACCGCGCGGCGGTCCTCCTCGGACTCGGCGGTGCGCTGGTCGTCGACCAGCCGGGCGCAGTACAGCACCAACGCCAGTCCGCCTTCGGCATAAGCCTTCTGCGCCAGCAGCATTCGCTTCACGTCGGCGTGCTCGATGATCGGGCGCTGCGGCGCGGCCGGGTCGGCGGGCAGTTTGGCCCGGCCCTGGGTACGGGTGCGGGCGTAGTCGAGCGACTCGAGGTAACCGGTGTAGCCGAGCGCGGCGGCGACCAGGCCGACGCCGATCCGCGCCTCGTTCATCATGTGGAACATGTAGGTCAGCCCGCGATGCGGTTCGCCGACCAGGTAGCCGACGGCGCCGGATACGCCGCCGGGAGTCCAGCGGCCCTCGCCGAAGTTCAGCACGGTGTTGACCGTGCCGCGGAAGCCCATCTTGTGGTTGAGCCCGGCCAGCGCGACGTCATTGCGCTCGCCGATCGCGCCGTCGTCGCCGACCAGGAAGCGCGGCACCACGAACAGCGAGATCCCCTTGGTGCCCGCCGGTCCGCCGGGGATCTTCGCCAGCACGAGGTGCACGATGTTCTCGCCGAGTTCGTGATCGCCGCCGGAGATCCACATCTTCGTGCCGAACAGCCGGTACGTGCCGTCGTCCTGCGGCTCGGCGCGGGTGACGATGTCGGCCAGCGACGAACCGGCCTGCGGCTCCGACAGGCACATGGTGCCGAAGAACCGGCCCGCGAGCATCGGAAGGACAAACCGCTCCACGAGTTGCCCATCGGCATGGGAGACGAGCAGATTCGCGTTGGCCACGGTGAGGAACGGATAGCCCGCGGTGCCCGGGTTGGCCGCCTGGAACCAGGCGTAGCTCGCCTGCGCAACGGTGGCGGGCAGTTGCGCGCCGCCGAGTTCGTAATCCATTGCCGCCGAGGGCAACCCGGCCTTGGCGAAGGCCTCCAGTGCGCGGCCGACCTCGGGGATGATGGTCACGCGTTCGCCGTCGAAGGTCGGTTCGTTGGCGTCGTTGAGTTTGTTGTGCGGCGCGAAGTACTTGGTGGCCAGCTGCTCGCTGAGCTCGAGCACAGCGTCGAAGGTCTCCCGCGAGTGCTCGGCGTACCGCTCGCGCTTGGTCAGCCCCTCCGCGTCGAGCCACTCGTAGAGCAGGAAATCCAGATCGCGCCGGGACAACAAGGTCGACCGCATCAGCCCGTCCTTTCGAGACATGTTCGAGCCAGTGTATCTTAGGACCGTAGCTGGACCGTCAGCTGTCGGCAACGAGCAGTCCGCGGTCCCGCGCGATCGCGGCTGCCTCGGTCCGGGTGGCCGCGCCGAGCTTGCCGAGGATGCGCGAGACGTGCACGCCCGCGGTGTTGGCGCTGATGAACAGCTCGGCCGCGATCTGGCGATTGCTCGCGCCCGTGGCCACCAGCCGCAGCACGTCGAGTTCCCTGGGCGTCAGCCCCCCGGTGCTCGGTCGCTGCGTGACCGGCGGCTGGTCCCCGGGGCCATCGAGAACGATCCCGGCGCGGTCGGCCAGCTGCTCGGCGTGCTCGCGCAGCGGCGGCGCCTGCAATTCGCCGGCCAGCTCCAGGACCGTGCGCAATGCGGTGCGCGCCGCCGCGCGATCGCCTGTGGCCAGTTCGGCTTCGCCGGATTCGAGCAGGCTGCGTGCCAGCTCGTACGGCTGGCGCAGTGCTGTCCAGGAAGACGCCGCCGCCGACCAATCTGCGGGACGGCCACTGCGCACGGCGCGGCAGGTGTCCCGGTGGGCGGCGTCGACCGCCGTGGTCACCGGTAGCCTTTCCGTGACGGAGTCGAGAACCATTGTCGCGCAGCGGGTTCGCGCTACCGCGGCGGCCAGCGCCCACGCCTCGTGATGATGCGCGGTGAGATCGTCGGCGGTCAGGGTCACGGCGCCGATCTCAGCGGCGCGCTGCGGGTTGCCCGTCGCATGCGCGATCTCGGTTTGCACGGTGTGCAGCTGGATCTGGTATTGCCTGGCCCATCGGCGGTCGCCGAGCAAGGGCTGCGCGGTCTTGGTGCTGGTCTGCGCGGCGTCCGCGTCACCACGCGCCAGCATGATCTTGGCGTGACACAGCAGGAGTGCGGCGGTGCTCAGCGGCGGCAGCCGTTCGGTCAGCCATTCGTCGATGAGATCCAGCGCCTCGTTCCAGCGGCCCAGCGCGGTGAGCGCCTGGGCCCATTTGACCAGCAGAATCGGTCCGGTCTCGACGAAACGGTAGGTCTCGTGCGCGGCGCGCAGCCCCTGCTGGATGGCGGCGATGGCCGCCTCGTTCGCACCCGCCGCGATGAGCAGTGCCGACTCCCACAGCACCACCGTCAACAGCGTTCGTGGATCATCCGCGGCTGTCGCGGCGGCATGCGCCCGTTCGAAATGTGCCATGGCTATCTCGGGGCGGTCTGCAGTGGCCAGCCCGAGATATGCATACGCGCGCGCGGCCAGTGCCCACTCGTCCAGCTGTTCGGCCACGTCGACGGCGGCACGCGCATCTCTTTCGGCGGCGGCCGCGTCGCCGCTGAACACCCGCGCGGCGGCGAGTTCCGCGAGCACCTCGCCACGCAGTACCGCCGGCTGGTCCGCGGGAAGCAGCGCCAGCGCGGCGAGCAGGTCGTCATCCCCGCCGCTGCTGCTCTGATTGCGCAATCCGGCCCGATAGTGGTGCAGCCGCGCGGCGCGCTCCGGTTCGACCGTCGCATCGATGGCCGCCAGCGCCTCGTCGGCGGCCGCGATGCCGCGCTCGATGACGCCGCCGCGATGGCATGCCGCCACGACCGCTTCCAGCACACCGAGCCGATCGGCGTCCACCCGGCTCGCGGCTTCCGGCGTCCGGTCCCACAATTCGAGCACCCGATCCAAGTGGTGTACCTGATCGCCATGTGCACCAGCGCTTTCCGCATCCGACGCGGCGTACCACGCGGCTTCGAGCGCCAGCGGTAGGTCGCTCGCCGCGTACGCATGATAGGCCAGCTCGCCGGAGGGGAACTCGGCCCGGTCGGCGGCGAGCACCTGGGAAATCTTGGTGTGCAGTCGTTTCCGTTGGACTGGCAGCAGATCGTCGTAGACGGCGTCGCGAATGAGAATGTGCCGGAACTCGTAGCCGGTGTCGGTGGCAACCAGGAGTTGGTGGTCGACCAACTGGTGCAGGGCGGCGGTGAGCGCGTCCTCGCCGATGTCGCCGGCACGCTCGAGCAGCGTGTGGCGAATCGGTGACCCGGCCACCGCCGCGAGCCGCAATACCGAACCGGTGTGGTCGGGCAGGTCGGCGAGGTACCCGAGCAACAGCTCCGACAGGTCGGCGGGCGTGTCCTCGGGTGCGGGACCGAGCGCCTCGACGAACAACGGAATTCCCTTGCTGCGCTCGAAGACTCGTGCGATCGTTCCTGGTTCCGGCTCGCGGCCCAGCAGCGCGGCCAGCTGCCGGCCCACTTCGTGCTTGGTCAGCGGCGCCGGAGTCAGCAGCCGGACCCCTGGGTCGCGGCGCCATCCGGCGACCAGCCTGCGCAGTGGTTCGGAATCGGCGGGCCGATAGGTGCCGACCAGCAGCAGATCCCGCTGAGCGAGGTTGGCCACCAGGAAGGCGAGCAGCTCGAGGCTGGCGTCATCGGCCCAGTGCAGGTCCTCCAGGACCACCACGACGGGCCGGACCGAAGCCAGCTGTTCCAGCACGGTCAGGATCTCACCGAACAACCGGATCCGATCGGTGTCGGTCTCCGCCGCTCCCGACCGCGCGGCCAACTCGGGAAGCCAGCGCGCCAGCGCGGGCTGGGCCACCGGAAGCAGGGCCGCGAGCCCGTCCACCCCCTGGTCTCGCAACAGCGCTCGCATGACCGCGACGAACGGCGCGAAGGGCACGCCCTTGGCGCCGAACTCCGGACAACGTCCGCACAACACCACCGTCTGCGCGCCGACCCGCGTCGTGAACTCCGCGACCAGCCGCGACTTGCCGATGCCCGCCTCGCCCGCGACCAGCACGGTACGCACCGCCGGGTCCCGGTAGGCGTCCTGCAATGCCGCGACTTCGGCGGCCCGCCCGACGAAGGCACCGCATACGGGAAGGCTCACCACGGGCGCGATCATGCCCGGAGCTTGCGGTCGCTGCCAAGTGCGAAGGTGAAGAACCCCGCCGGGTAAAGAGACATCCGAGGGCAAAATAACGAATTCTCGTGATTCGGCGACCCCCTGGTTACCCGAAGTATTACTGGCATGACGAACACCGAAATCCGCCCCTTCCGCATCGACATCCCGCAGGCCGACCTGGACGACCTCCGCCTGCGCCTGGCCCGCACCCGCTGGATCGACGACCTGCCCGGCACCGGCTGGGAACGCGGCGTGCCCACCGCCTACCTGAAGGACCTGGCCGGGTACTGGGCCGAGAAGTTCGACTGGCGGGCCGTCGAGGCAGAGCTGAACGCCTACCCGCAGTTCACCACCACCATCGCGGGCCAGAACGTGCACTTCCTGCACGTCCGCTCCGCCAAGGACGACGCCACCCCGTTGCTGCTGCTGCACGGCTGGCCCAGTTCGGTGGTCGACTTCCTCGACGTGATCGGCCCGCTCACCGATCCCGCCGCGCACGGCGCCCCCGACGCTCCGGCCTTCCATCTGGTCATCCCGTCGCTGCCTGGACACGGGTTCTCCGGCCCGATTACCGAGACCGGGTGGAACGACGGCCGGATCGCGGCAGCGCTCGGCGAGCTGATGGTGCGCCTCGGTTACGACCGCTACGGCGTGCAGGGCGGCGACCACGGCGCGTTCATCGCCCCGGCGCTCGGGCGGATCGACACCGAGCACGTGGTCGGCGTGCACGTCAACGCGCTGGTCACCTTCCCGACCGGCGACCCCGCCGACATGGCCGCACTGACCGGCGCGGAGAAGGCGCGGCTGGGCGCGATGAAGAAGTTCCAGGACGACGGCTCGGCCTACATGAACCTGAAAGGTTCGCGCCCGAACACCATCGCGCAGCTGCTCGCCGACTCCCCGGCGGGCCAGCTCGGCTGGATCGCGGAGAAGTACCAGGAGTGGACCGACTCCGCACACGAGCTGCCCGAGGACGCCGTCGACAAGGACCGGATGTTGGCCACGGTGAGCATCTACTGGTTCACCGACACCGCCCGCAGCGTCGCGAACTTCTACTACGAGCGTTTCCACGACGCGAGCATGTTCGCGCCGAAGCCGAAGGGCACCGTGCCGACCGGTGTCGCGGTGTTCAAGGACGGCGACTACGCCATCCGCCGCTTCGCCGAGCGCGCCCACAACATCACGCACTGGTCGGAGTTCTACTCCGGCGGCCACTTCCCGGCGCTGGAGGTGCCGGAGTTGCTGGTCGGCGATATCCGAGAGTTCTTCCGCACGCTCGGCGACTGATTCCAGCGGAACCCAGAGGGCAGGCGGTACGCACCGCCTGCCCTTTCGGCGTGTAAACCGAAGTCGGCGAAGCGAACTCAAGCGAGAACCAGTGCGAGGAACCCTGCGATGTAGGCGAGGCCGAAGAGAATCGGGATCCATTGCTCGATGTGGGTGAGGGGCCAGTACCGTGAGCGGTCCTTCCCTTCGCCTAGGGCCCACCATTCGGCGCGCCAGAAGGGTGAGGCGGGGAGTCGTTCTTCGAGGGCGCCGATGACCTGGTACTTGGCGCTGTTGAGGAGCCGGTAGCTGCGCACCAGGTAGAACCAGGCGAAACACTGGCCGAGGATCGCGACCAGCGGGATGGCCAGCCACCCTTCCTTGTTCGACGGTGGGGTTTTCCCAAATGCGGCGACAAGGGTGAAGATGCCGGTATTGAGTGTCACGAAGAACGAATTCGTCAGGCCGCGTCGCGCGCTGATGCGGTCGGCCATCTCCACGTAGAGGCGGTACTGCTCGAGTACCACGCTGTCGTAGGTGGTGCCGCGCGCGGGCCCGGTTCTGTCGTCCGGGTCGCTCCAGAGTCGGTGGCGGAGTTCGGACCGGCTGTCGTTCTGGTGCACTGTCCCTCTTCCTGACGTGTTGTCGTGTTCCTGAGCGGATTCCTTCTTCTCGGCGAGGTGTTTACGGCGACCAGTTCGGCGCAAGCCGGGGGGCCGCTCGCTTTCAGTTCTGGGGGTCGTCGGGAGGAATCGGTAGTTCGGGGCAGACCTTGACGTAGTCGATATCCGGCGAGACCCAGTCGTCCCATTGCTTGTGGCTCATGTTGCGCGTGAGTTTGCTGCACAGACCCTTTGTCCACTCAGCGGGTGTTGCGGCCCACATGAAGATGCTGCCGTTGTCTCCGCCGGAGAGAATGCGCTGCCCGTCCGGGCTGAATGCAACGCTCCACACCGTTCCGGGGTGTCCGGTCATGGGAGGACCGATGGGTTCGCGGCTGGTGGCGTCCCACAGTCGCACGGCACCGTCGACCCCGCCGGAGATGATGCGCTGCCCGTCCGGGCTGAATGCCACACTCCACGTTGTTCCCTGGTGTGCACCCATCGGTTCGCCGATGGGTTGGCCACTAGCTGCATCCCATAGCCCGACGGTACCGTCGGCGCCGCCGGAGATGATCCGTTGGCCGTCCGGGCTGAAGGCCACGCTGGAAATCCGGACCGGTGCGGTCAACGGCTTGCCTATGGGTTGGCGAGTGGCCGCGTCCCATAGCCGCACGGTGGTGTCGGAGCTGCCGGAGATGATGCGCCGCCCGTCAGGGTCGAAGGCGACGCTGAACACCCAGTCCCCGTGTCCGGTCATCGGTTCGCCGATCGGCGCTCCGGTGGTCGCGTCCCGGAGCAGCAGGGTGTTGTCGGCGCCGCCGGAGACAATGCGCTGCCCGTTCGAGCTGAACGCCACACTCAATACCGCTTCATGGTGCCCGGTCATTGGTTCGCCGATAGGTTGGCCGGTGGTCGCGTCCCACAGTTGCACGGTGCCATCCTCACCGCCTGCGACGATACGCCGCCCGTCTGGGGCGAAGCTCACGCTCGTCACCGAGTCTTGGTGACCCGTCATCGGCTCGCCGACAGGTCGGCCAGTAGTCGCATCCCACAACCGCACGTCGATACCGCCGGAGACGAACCGCCGCCCGTCCGGGCTGAATGCGACACTCCGCACGATGCCCGGGATGGTTGGTATGCCGGTGCGCGCCTCCCACACTCGCACCGTGCCATCGGCGCCGCCGGAGACGATACGTTGCCCATCTGGGCTGAACGTCACGCTCCCGACCGGGCCTCGGTGTCCGGTGATCGGTTCCCCGATCGGCGTTCTGTTGTTCGTGTCCCACAGCCGCAGGGTGCCGTCATCGCCGGTGGAGACGATGCGCCGGCCGTCCGGGGCGAACGCGACGCTCCTGACCGGGCCTCGGTGTCCGGTGATCGGTTCGCCGATCGGTGCTCCGGTATTCGTGTCCCACAACAGGATGTGTCCGGCGCGACCTGCGAAACCACCGGAGACGATTCGCTCTCCATCCGGGGCGAACGCAACGCTCTCGACCGTGCCTCGGTGCCCGGTCATAGGTCCGCCGATCGGTTGTCCGCTAGCGGCATCCCACAATCGAACGGTTTCGTCGGTGCCACCCGAGACGATGCGTCGGCCGTCTGGGGCGAACGCCACGCTCAACACCCAGTTCTGGTGTCCGGTGATCGGTTGGCCGATGGGTTGTCCGGTGTTCGCGTCCCAGACCCGCACGGTGTTGTCGTCTCCGCCGGAAACGATGCGTCGGCCGTCTGGGGCGAACGCGACGCTCCGCACCCAGTTCTGGTGTCCGGTGATCGGTTGGCCGATGGGTTGTCCGGTGTTGGCGTCCCAGAGCCGCACGGTGTTGTCGGTGCCGCCGGAGACGATGCGCCGCCCGTCCGGGGAAAACGCAACCCTCAACACCCGGCCTTGATGTCCGGTGATCGGTTGGCCGATGGGTTGTCCGGTGTTGGCGTCCCAGAGCCGCACGGTGTTGTCGGCACCGTCGGAGACGATCCGCTGCCCGTCCGGGCTGACCGCCACGCTGGACACCCGCACGGTGGACTCGATGATCGAGAGCACCCTGCGCCGCTCGAGCGCTGCCCCGAGCAGTGCGCCCTCGTCCGGCTGCGAGGCGATCGACTGCGCGGCCAAAATCTGCTTCAGCGCGCGTGCGTCGCCGCTGAGGTCGACGCCGGCGAGTATGGCCTGGCCTTCCGACAGCAGTCGCCGGGCTATCGCTTCGTTGCGTTGGCGTACCGCCTCTTGTCGTTGCACGAACGCGATCGCCGCCGCGGTGACCGCAAGAACGGTCAGCACGACCAAGCCCGCGATCGCAGCCCGCCGTAACCGCCGGAAGCGGCGTTGCTCCCGCAGATCCTCGCTGGCCAATTCGTACTTGGGTTTGCCGTGAATCGGGGCGGCCAGATCGGTAACCTTCTCCCGGAAGATCGCCGCGCGAGGATCCCACGGCGCATCCTCGCTGACGTCGACGTAGAACGGCTCGGTTGGCAGCGCTCCCGGCTCCGTCAGCACCGGCAGGGCCGCGTCGGACCGTTCCGGATCGAACCGTCCACTGTCTTCGTCCCAGACCAGATGCCCGTCGGCGACGACGAACAACAACTTGTCCGGCCCGCGCCGCCGCAGCCAGTGGGCAACCTCTTTGTTGACCCAGCCCGAGGCGGCCGAGTGTGGTGAGAGCACCACGATGAAATAACGGGCGCGGTCGATCGCCCCTGCGACCCTTCCCCACAGGTCGGGGCTTGCGGTGATGTCGGTAGCGTCGCGGAACACCCGCAGCGCGTGCAAGTGACCCATGCGTCGGCCGATTCGGTGTAAGCCTTTCTGGACCCCCGCGGCGACCGGACGATCATCATGGGCATAGGAGATGAAGGCGTCGTAATCGAACGACTGCCGTTGCCGACGATCATTCTGCTCCGGAGCCTGAGCCCGCATCCGTTATCGCCCGCTCTCCAGACCGAGACGCATGAACTGGACTCTCCGAGTCTGGCGCACCCGAGTGCTCATGACGTGGGTAGTGCACTACTCGACTTGGCAGAAAGTTTGCTGGGCTCGCTTGCGGTCGATTGCCCCCACCGCCTCTGAGCGATACCTACACAGCTGGCCGGTCGTCCACCACCTGCCTTCGCCAGCGCACTCCACCGGACGGTCGACCGCGCGGGACTCCTCGCGTCATGGGCGTGGTCCGCGTGGTCGAGGCACAGGACGCTGCAGTGTATGGCGTGAGGCGGCGGTGCACCTCCCGCAAGTAAGCGAGTATGCGTTGCGATTCCAGCCCGAAACTGCTCAGGCGTGGTCGACGCCGCACCAGGCGGCAAAGCCGCGCACGCTCTCTTTGCTTCGAGCGTCGTCGCGTGCCAGCACGCGGACGGTCTCATGGACCATGGGGTGGTAGCGGGTTTGTGTCGGCGCGATCTCCTTGGCCTCGAAGAGGGAGGCGAGGGCTTTCGTGCGGTCGCCGTGGAGAAGGTATCCCCTGGCCAAGTCGATGTAGTGGTGGCCTGCGCGTTCTCGTTGCGTTGTAGCTGGAAGATGCACGCGCTCTGCGCGTTTCACGGCTTCGGTGCCGTCCATCATCTCGACCGCCAGGCCGACCGACCAGATGTCGACATTCGTAACGCCGAAGCACAGCCGGTAATCGTCACGATCGACGCCGATGCGCTCGGCGGTTTCCCGCGCTTCGGCGAGGTGCGCGTCGGCGACGTCGCGGCGACCTGCGCGGGCGGCGGCGAGGCCGGATTTCAGGTGCAGGTTGCCCCACATGCTGAGAACGGCTGGATCGTTGCCGCAGATATCCGATTCGATTGTGGCACGGCTTGATTCGAGGAACCGGATGGCGGTCGTCCAGTCGGCCGCGCCGATCAGTTCGCCCGCGCGCTGATAGTCACCCACGAGGACGGCCAGCGGATCGCCGGACTGTGCGGCTGCCCATTCGTATCGGTCGACGCACAGCGAGGAGAGGTCGATATAGCCGAGCTTGTACACGACTTGCCCAGTTGCTGCGAACGTCTCCGCGAGAAGCCCGAAGATACGCTCGCGTTCTGAGCCGGTGGCAGAGTGCCATGCGACACGGAGGTCCGCGAGCAGGCCGGGCAGCAGTCTACCGAGGTCGCCGAGGTTGACGGAATGCCGCAATTTGGAGGCTTTCGCGACGTCAGCGGCGAGTTCCTGCTCGGGGCGGGGGTTCATGCTGCCGTCGGGCTCGATGTTGTACACGGCCAGTTCGCGCCGGATCTCCGGCACTCCGGCGTGAACGCGCTGTTCATCGCGGGTCTGCCGCGGGTAGGGCTGCTCGAGGAGATCTGCGAGGTTCAAGCGCAGAGCGCGGGCGCATGCCGCGACGAATGCCGGTGATGCAGGTGCACGGCCGCGCTCGACCTTGCGGACCAAACTCGCCGAGAAGTTGGCTTCCTGCGCAAGCTTCTCCTGACTCCATCCCGCGAGCTTCCGCGCTATGCGCACCTTCTCGCCGACACCGGATTCGTGGGTCATCGTCATCACGCATCCCATTCCACAGTTTCCCTTATCCCCAGAGTGACAAATCTTTTGCCGCTTCGCAGTGTTGTTCGTCGTCACAGTCATGTTCCGGCCCCCGGCGCGGGGTGAGAGCCCGTTCTTCATCCGGGCACACCACCGGCGTCTATGGCGACGCGGGGAGGGTCGCGAGATCCCCTGCGCCGGGTGCCGCGTCACACGAATCGAGCGAGGGGCGGGCATGGCAGACGTCGCGATCGGCTACATCCGGCTGGATCAATCCGGCAGTGATCACGCAGGGGAGGAGCGCGATTCGGGCATTCCCCGTTCTACATTGGCGCTTGCCGCGATGCGCGCCAGCCAGATCAATGGAGGCAGCGCCTGCCTGTGGGCCGAGGTTCAGCTGGCGAGGAAGGAAGCATCAGCGACGAACCACGACCGCACCCTTGAACAGGCTGTTCATGCTGACTCCTGCCTCGGATGCCTTCGAAACTCATTGTGCCTGCGGCTGATCGAACCCTACTTCAAACATCGGTCCGCCAGAGTGCGCCAGCCCGGAACGCGAAGAAGCGTGTCCCGAACCGGTTGACGGGCCGACCAAGGCGGAATTAGCATACGCAAACGTATCCGTATATTAATTGGAGTAGCGATGGAACGGGTAGCGGTTGTAGTGGTGGGTGCGGGGCCGTCGGGTCTGGTGCTGGCGTGTGGGTTGGCGGCGCAGGGGGTCGCGGTTCGTGTGGTCGACAAGGCGAGCGGCCCGGCGGTGACGTCGCGGGCGAACATTCTGCATGCGCGGGGTGTCGAGGTGTTGCAGCGGTTGGGGGCGATGGGTGATCTGCGGGAACGGTCGTTGGCGCCGGTCGGTATGCGGATGTATGTGCGGTCGCGTCCCATCGCGACGATGCGGTTCGCACCGGACGACCGGGAGTCGGTGCAGGCCTTGTTCGTGTCGCAGGCGTTGATCGAGGAGAAGTTGCGGCAACGGCTCGCCGGGCTGGGGGTGGATATCGAGTGGGACCGGACAGTCACGGCCGCGACCCAGGATGCCGATGGAGTCACAGTGGAATTCACAGACGGGACGCGGCTGCGGGCGGATTGGCTGGTCGGCTGCGATGGGGCGCACAGCGTGGTGCGTGATGCCGCCGGGATCGAGTTCCCCGGGGTGCCGGTGGTGGAGCAGTTCCTGCTCGCCGATGTGCACGCGGACTGGGACCGTGACCGCTCCATCTCGGCGGGCTTCTATCACCGCGACGGTCTGTTGCTGGCAATTCCCATGCGCGGCAATGAGGATCGCGGTGATCGGTGGCGGCTGATGGCAGATGTCCCGCCCGCCGATCGGCATCTCTCGGCTGAGGATATCGTCGGCCGCTTCGAGGAAATGCTGCCTGAACGGGCGGGGGACGCCGGGGTCCGTATCCGAGAAGCGGTGTGGACCTCGGTCTTCCGGATCCACCGCAGGCTTGCCGCTGACTACCGGTCCGGTCGCGTGCTGTTGGCCGGCGACGCCGCCCACATCCACAGCCCGATCGGCGGGCAGGGTATGAACACCGGAATCGGTGATGCCGAGAACCTGGCCTGGAAACTGGCCCTGGTGGTCGGCGGTCGCGCGGACGCGAGGCTGCTCGACACCTACAGCGCCGAGCGGCGTCCACTGGCCACCGAGGTGCTCCGCGCCACCACCGCCAACACGAGAATCCTTGTCGGCGATGGCATTCTGGCGCGCTTCGTGCGGGACCGGATCTTCATCCCGCTGCTCGATTCTGCGAAAGTGCAGCAGAAAGCGACGCGCACCGCGTCCCAGCTCTGGGTCACCTATCGGAAAGGACCACTCGGCAGCCGCCGAGGCCCCGGACCCCGGCCTGGAGACCGCATCCCCGACCGCGAATGCGCGCGCCTCGACGGCACCTCGACCCGCCTGTATGCCGAATTGCAGCCCGCCTGGGTCGTCCTCGCTCGGCCCGATACGTCCGCCGATGCGTTCGCCGGCGTGGTCGCGAAACATCTCGACTCGAACGTCACCGTGCTGACCGACCGTGCTGCTCCGCACCCCGCGCTGCTGGTCCGTCCCGACGGACACCTCGCCTGGCGCGGCGACGCCCCCAGCGCGCTGCACGGTTGGTTCGCCAACACGCTCTACTCCAGGATGGGGGCATGAGCACCGACACCCCGCGACGCGAAGGGCCGGGACGTCCTCGCGATCCCAACGCCGACGCCGCCATCCTGCGTGCCGCCGTCGATCTGCTCATCGAACGCGGCATCGACAACACCAGTATGGAGGCCATCGCCAAACGCGCCGGTGTCGCCAAGGTCACCGTCTATAAACGGTGGAAGTCGAAGGAGGACCTGCTTGCCCACGCTATCGAGCAGGCGCGCGAAGACATTCCCGGCGTGCCACCGGCTACCACTGCCGCCGCCCTGCCCGACCTGATCGAAGCACTGCTCCCGCAGTGGGGTGCGGCCCTCGCCGACCCCAGGTATCGCCTGCTCGCGGCACGTCTGCTCGGAGCAGGCCCCAGCCACCCGGCACTGCTGAATGCCTACTGGCACCACCATGTGCTGCCCCGGCGCGAACGCTCGCGCGCCCTGCTCCAGCAGGCCCAAGCCGCCGGCGTCCTCACACCGACCGCCGACTTGGACATCCTGCTCGACATGCTCAACGGCGCCATCATCCACCACCTGCTGCTGGAACCCGCCCGGTCCCAAACCACCGAAGGCCCGCAACCATCCGACCTGACCGCATATCTGCGCAGCCTTCTACACCAAACCGGCTTCGCGCTGCCCGGCGCTACCGGCCGCTCGGATCCCGCGAAATAGCCGCCTACCCGATCTGCTTGCGGATGCGGCCGTTATGCCCCGAACGCGCTGGGTCTGCTGGTCAGCCCTGAAACCGCTGGCCGGGTCCCCGTGATCATCGCGTCGGGACTCGGGTCGGCGGCCAATTTCTTCGGCTTCTGGATGTCCCAGGGTGAGTGTCAGTTCATAGTGCCCTGCATGGGGATGTAGATTTCGGCGGCTTCGACGAAGGCCGAGCCGGTCAGTTCGGCCAGAGCCAGGGCTTCATCGATCTTGCGGAGGGCCTTGCGAACGTAGGGGCGGTCGTCCCATTGGTCGCCTACAGCGGTGAGCGGTTCGGCATTGTGGGAAAGCCAGTTTCGCAGCGGCCGGATGTTCGAGGGCGCGGCATAGCCGCCGATCGTGTAGTTGGAGGAAATGGTCCAGTTGGATTCCCAATCCAGCGACGGGAATTCGGTGGGGAGAGAACCGAACAGCGGCGCATTGTCGGAAAATGGTGCGTAGCCGTCGGTTGAGGCGTGTTCGGCCAGTTCGGTGGGCCACACTTTGCCGCGCTCGATCCAGCCGGGGAGCAAGGCGGCGAGGAATTCGACCAGACAGAATTGGGCGTTGCCGGTCAGCGCGCCCCCGGCGGAGATCTCGTCGCCGTCGCCGTTGCGAGTACTCGCGCGGCCCGAACGGACGGCGGACGCCGCCTCGCGGAGCAGGTCGAGCTTCCAGCGGAAGCCGGCGGCGAGCTGTTCGTCGGCGGGCAGGGTGCCGTTCATGTCGGGTTCGACATGTTTCAGCAGGGCCGGATCGAGGAGTGCGATCTGGCTGCGGGCCAGGTCGTCTACCTGGTCGACGGTGGAATCGCAATAGCGGACAACGGTTTCGGCGACGGTCGCCGGATCGTCGGCGGTGACGAAGAACGGCCTGCCCCAGATGTAGAGCGACGTATCGAAATCGCCGCCGTTGTATGCCTTTCGGACGCCGAGGCCCCACGCGTTCGCGCGGAAGCGGACCTTCGCCTGCCGTACCGCGTCGGCGATCAGATCATCCAGATCGTTGTCGGCACCGTGACCGGCCAGGAACGGAATGACCCGTTCCTCGGCCAGGCCCATGTCGACAGGGTGAAAGCTGATGTCATAACCCACGTTCGGCCCCCGGTTGTAGCGGTTCTGTCGCAGTCACTGTAGCGGCCGTGGTGGACATGTCGCGGCGGCGGTTCAATCGGCATTCCAGTTCGCTCGGGCTGCTGGTTCCACGTCGCCTCGGAGCAGTTGGAGGGTCGATACCGGTACACCTGCTCGCTCGCTTTCGGCCAGGGCACGACGCCAGTAGGTCCGCACCGCGTGCGCCAACGCCGTATCTACTCCGGCAGCCGTGGCGGTTTGGACGACATGCTGCGCCCCGGCCGCCATCATCCGCAGGTGGGCGATATCGCGCCAACCGCCGGTGGCGGCCATGGCTGCCACCGCGGCGTACAGGCCCGCCATATCGCCCATCGACCGTTGTGCGTACGGCAGGAACCGTTCGATCGATTCGCCTGATCGATCGATCATGGCCAGTGCTTGCTCGAACGCGAGCAGTGCGGGCAGGAACATTGCCAGGACCGCCTGGTAGTACAGCTGCGCGAGCCCATCGTCCTCGCCGAGATACTCCGGCCGGCCCAGCGGCCGCAGCACGTCGGCACATGCAGCGAAAACATCGCGGGGGCCGCTGTAGAAGATATAGGCGGCCGAACCTCCCACGCCATCGCTGTCGGCCATGACCCCGCCGGCGAGAAATCGACCACCACGTGCACGGATCCATGCCCCCGCTGTGCGTGTGCTGTCCGGCGAGTCCGAAGAGAGGTTGACGATCGTCTTGCCCGGCAGAAGCTCGGCCACGGGCTCGAGCACGTCGTACATCGCGGCATAGTCGGTCAGGCTGAGGACGATCACCTCGCCGGCGCTCAACGCTTCTGCCGCGGTATCCGCTCGCATGGCGCCGAATCGCACTACCGCCTCGGCCTTTTCGGAGCTGCGATTCCACACCGTCACCTTCGTGCCGGACGCACGCAACGACCGAACCATGGCCTGCCCCATCGGTCCGAGCCCGATAACCGTCACCGAACCAGCTGACTCAGCCATCATTTCGTTCCTCTTCCAGTACGGTTCTGCACATCGTGTCGGCGCCGGACTCGATGGTGACTGCCGCTGGCCGTGTCGGGAAGACCGCACTTCGGGGCCTGGTTACTTACGTCCAGGTTTGGGACAAGGTCCGAATGCCGCGACTCCTACAGCAGTGGCATGGATCACACCATCGAAAGGTTGTTCACAACTACGACCGATTGGCATCACACCGGATGGGGCGTTACGCACGCCCCAATCGGCGTCGACTTCGGTGGCCGACAGACCCCGTCCCGGATCGCCCGATCAGCGGGCGATAGCACTGGAGAGAAAATCCTCGAGCCGGTCGGCGAAATCCGGTGCCGCCGGGACGAAATGGCCCGCACCCGGTGCAATGAGCCGTTGTGCCCCGAGTGCGTCGGCCAGCAGGTCGCAGATCCGTTCCAGGCCAGGAGAGTGTCCGCCCGATGCGACCAGCGCAGGAATCCCGGCCGCGCGCACGGCGGTCAGGTTCGGTCGTGCTTGTCCCGGCAGACGAGCGCCCCACGCGCGGCGAATGGCTCGATCGGACAGCCGAATCCCTTCTGTATCCGGTGCCCCTGCGAGAGTGAGGAATTCGCGCAGTATTGCGGGGTCGGCGTCGAGACCATCGGTGAGCACCGTATTTCCCAGCATCTCCAGCCGAGCCACTTCAGGATCATCAGGGGCGAGGAAGTACAGGGGTGGTTCGATGAGGGTCAGCGAGCGCACAGTCCAGGGTGCCCGGGCGGCGGCGAGAAGCGCTCCGAGTACCCCGTAGGAATGGGCGACCACGTGCGGGCGCCGGTCCCGGAATATAGCTTCGAGATCGTCCGCGTCGATCTCGAAGTCCTGTCGCCCACCCGGTGGCGGCGGACCAGCCCCGAAGCCGCGTCGGTGCACGAGCAGCAGCGTCCACCGTGCGGAGAGCGCGTGCAGCCCGGTCCAGGTTGTCTTCGGCCCGGAGCCACCGTGCACGAGTGCCACCGCGGGTCCGGTCCCATGCTCGAGGATCGTAAGATCTTGCATGTCTTCGAGTGTCCGCCATGCGATCGAACTCGGGCGCCGAGCCCGATCATCACGACGGAATGTCGAATCGGAACTCTGCGCCTTCAGGTGATGTCGGTCGCGGACGCCTTCATGGCGGCGGTCAATTGCCTGTCGGCGTCGAGGAGTTCCACTCCCATCAGCGTGCCGTCAGCTCCGAAGTCCAGTGCGGCCACAACCGTGCCGTCCTCGGTCTCGACTGTGAGCGTAAGAGCTGCGTGCCGTTGTCCGGCGTCCTCGGCTCGGATGGCGAGGTAGGCGGCATTCGCTTGCTTGTCCCACGTCAGAGCATCGATGTAGGTCGGTTGAGATGCGTCGGTCATCCGTGTATCTCCGATCCCGGACTTGTCCTTGACCGGCCGATCAGCAGCGAGATCGATCGGTTGGGTCGTCTCACGACGCGCCGGATAACCATCGTCGAACGCGGCCGGATGCGGAATTCTTGCGCCGTTGTGTTCCCCGGTTCGGGTTGAACCACCCGGGCAACGGTTCTCGCGCGGCGAGCCAGCTTTGCGGCACTCCGGCGCTCGGACCGGGGCGAGCGCTGGTGCCGGTGTAGGCGGCGACGATCCCGCCGACGATTGCGCTGGTGGTGTCGATATCTCCGTCTGCCGCAATACATGTGGTGATCGCGGCCGGGTAGTCGTCCAGGTACGTTGCGGCGACCCACATCGTGAACGGAACCGTGTTCTGGGCGGTTACCAAAGATCCGTTGCCGAGTTCACTCGCGGCCTCCCTCGGGGAGCCTCCGAGCAGGGTGCGGGCGCGGCGAATCAGTCGGGTCGTGTCACCGTCGTCGAGTCGGTCGAGAACGGCGGTGATGAATTCCTCTGATGTGGGCCGACTCCCGCGCAAGCGGGCATGAGCGGCCTGACCGGCCGCGAGCGCCACCGCGACCGCACCGAGGACGCCTTCGGGATGCAGATGCGTCACCTGCGCCGACCGGACCGCTTCGGCGGCAACTTTTTCCGGATCGCCCGCGTAGAAGGCGCCCAGCGGGGCGACCCGCATGGCTGCGCCGTTGCCGCAGGAACCCTGGTGATCGAACACGGCTCCGGCCACTTGCCGCCAGTGCGCGCCGTCCCGGATCCGGCGCAATGTGTCGGCTGCTAGGAAGCCGTAGTCCCGGCTCGGGTCGAACCGTCGCGCGAAGGCGGCGGCAAGCCGATCCTGGTCGATTCCACCGTGACCGCAGAGTTCGGCGACCACGGTGCAGGCCATTTCGGTGTCGTCGGTCCATCCCCACTGTCGGGCAGGGAGATTGCCTGCCCGAAGATCCGGAATCGATCGGCCCATGATGGGGTATACCGCCCCCAACGCATCCCCGACAGACAGTCCATCGAGTGAATCGAGCATTAGATCAACATGCATCGCGTGCGATGGTAGCCATACCGAATAGTCGGCGCCAACTATTGCGGCGGTTGCGGATGGCGCGGTAGCCACGGGTGGCCCGAGCTGAACATTCCGACCGCGAACCCGTCCCGGTGGGTGTCGCGGACGGTGCCGACGTTGTGGACTATTGCCGTCACCGCGAGTGCGCTACCAGAGTCTCGGCCAGGTCCGGCTGGTTGCCTGCGGCGACGGCGTGGAGGGATTCGGCCACAGTACGGCGACTCATTCGCTCGCTAGTGGTGTCAGGGCCGCACTCCAGAAGTCGGCATAGCGGCCACCGCTGCGCAGCAGTTCGTCGTGGCTGCCCTCTTCCACGATCCGGCCGTTGTCCAGGAAGACGATGCGATCGGCGCGCCGGACAGTCCGCAGCCGATGCGCGACCATCACCACTGTCCTGCCTGCCATCAGACGCTCGATTCCCTCGTGGACCGCGGCTTCGTTGACCGGGTCCAGTGCGGAGGTCACCTCGTCCAGCAGCACGATAGGCGCGTTCTTCAGCAGCGCCCGCGCGATCGAAACGCGTTGGCGCTCACCACCGGAAAGCAACGCGCCGCCCTCGCCGACGTTGGCCGCCCATCCGCCGGGCAGTCGCTGGATCACTTCGTCCAACCGTGCCGCGGTCGCTGCCGCCCGCACGTCGGCGTCGTCGGCATCGGGACGGCCGAGACGCACGTTCTCCTCGATGGTGCCGTCGAAGAGATAGACGTCCTGGAAGACGATGGCGATCTGCTGCATCAGCACGTCGGTGCTGATCGCGCGCACATCCACCCCGCCCACACGCACCGTGCCCGCGTTCACGTCGTAGAACCGCGCGAGCAGCTGCAGCAATGTGCTCTTACCCGCACCCGACGGTCCGACAACGGCAAGCCGCTGTCCCTCGGGCACGAGCAGCGATACGTCGTCGATCACCGTGCGGTCGCCGTGCTCGAAGGCGACGGACTCGAACGCCACGTCATGGCCGACCGGCTGAATCGGTTCGGGAGCTTCCGGCAGCGGCTCGGTGCGCAAGACTGTGTCGAGTCCGGCGAGCCCGACACGCGCGCCGCGCATCTGTCCACCGATTTCCGACAGCGACAGCAGCGGATCCGCACAGCGGGCGGCCAGCACGAGGATCGCCAAAACTTCTGCTACACCGATATTTCCGCCTAGCGCGAGGTAGGCGCCCAAGGCGAGCAGCGCGGTGAATGCCGCTTGCACCGTGAGCGTCAGGCCCACGATGCCGGGCAGCGCCGACAGCAAGGACCGGCGGG
>NZ_BDBA01000092.1 GCF_001612745.1 Nocardia amamiensis NBRC 102102
GCGCGGGGCGCGGCCACGCGGGCAACTGCGCGACGGCGCGGCCCCCTGCCAAGTGGATGACCCGGTCGGCCGCTGCCGCGTCGGCTTCGTGATGGGTCACCAGCACCACGGCCATCGAATGTCGCTTCGGCAGGGCCGCGAGCAGTTCCACGAGTTCACGGCGCCCGTCCGGATCGATCATCGAGGTCGCCTCGTCGGCGATCAGCAGTGCGGGGCGCCGCGCCAGCGCCCCGGCGACGGCCAGGCGCTGCTGCTGCCCGCCGGAGAGCGTGGCGGTCTCCTTGCCGCCCATCCCGGCGAGCCCGACTTCGCCGAGCAATCCGTCCACATCCACGTCGGCGGCGAGTTCGGGAGGCAGGCCCCACACCACGTCGTCGGCGACGAGCACGCCCAAGGTCTGGCTCTCCGGTCGCTGCATCACCAGCGCCGTTCCGCCCAGGCGCCCGAGCCCGGCGGACCCGGGGCGCTGCACCGATCCCGAGGTGGGCGGCAGTCCGGCGAGCAACCGGGTCAACGTCGACTTGCCCGATCCGTTGTGCCCCACCACGGCGACGAACTCGCCGACACCGACGGTCAGGTCGATGTCGCGCAGGGCATCGCGCGCCGCGCCGGAGTAGCGGAATCCGGCGCCGTGCAGGGTGACCGGTAGCGGTGCGATGGGCCGATCGTCGTGCGGTGCGTCGAGCCGGTCTCGTCCGGGCAGCCAGGCCAGCCGGTCCAGCACCGAGCCGAGCACGTACCAGGAAAACAGTCCGGTGGCGACCATGCCCAGTGCGACGCTGCCGCCGACCCACGCCCACCACCAGCGCAGTACGGAGTCGGTCAGGTCGGCCGCGGCCTGCCCGAGCGGTTCCAGCTGCGCTTGGCGTGCCGCGAGTTCCTGGATGCCGCGGGCCGTGTTGCGGATGTTGTCGAACAGCAGGTTGCGCGCCGCCGAGAGCAGCAGCAGTAATCCGACGGCGAAGGCCGCCCAGAGCAGGCCGGCCAGCAGCGCGAGCCCGGACACCGCGACGACACCGCCGCCGCGCCGTTTCACGATGCCGATGATGCCGCCCATCGTCGCGGAAGCGACCAGCGCGGTGGCGGGCGCGACACCGGCCGCGACGAAGGTGACCAGCGTGGCGGAGATGGTCGCGGTGACCAGTGTGCGCAGCCGGTAGCGGTGTGCGATCAGCCCCACGGGGACGGCGGCGACCAGCTGCAGTGCGGCCGCGAACGGAATCACCGATCCGATGGTGACCAACCCGACGGTGGCCCCGCCGAGCACGGCGCCGGTGGCCAGCTCGATCGGGCGCAGCGGTCCCCGCTCAGCCGGTTCGCCCGCATGGGCCAGTCGATTCACAGCACAAGTCTGCCAGCCCGGGCAGCCGCGCCGGGTTTCGGCGAATTCGCGCAGTCCAGCGGCGCCCGGTTGATCAGGAGACCGGTGTGAGGGTGTAGTGCGCGGGATCGAGATGACGGGTGCGGCGGCGGTAGCTGGTCTGCGAGCCGGGCCAGTTGTTGGTGATGCGGCCCGCGGCGTTGCGGTACCAGCTGGAGCAGAAGTTCCAGGGCGTGCGGGCCAGCCGTTGCTGGAGGGCGGTGTTGTAGTGCTGCTCCAGATCCGTGCGCACATCCAGGCAGTGGCCGGGGTGGTCGGCGAGCAACTGCACGGCCTGCCGGATGTAGCGGGCCTGCGACTCGATCATGTAGATGATCGACCCGACGCCGAGATTGGTGTTCGGCCCGTAGACCAGGAACAGGTTCGGGAAATCCGGCACCGCGATGCCGTAGTAAGCGTGCGCGCCGTCGGCCCAGGCGTCCGACAGCGTGCGGCCGCCGCGGCCGTGGATCGTCATCGGCCAGAGGAATTCGGTGCCCTTGAAGCCGGTGCCGTAGATGATCACGTCCGCCTCGTGCACCGCCCCGTCCGCGGTGTGCAGGCCCTCCGGGATGATTTCGGTGATCGGGGTGGTCTCCACCCGCACGTTCGGCTGGGTCAGCGCGGGGTAGTAGTCGTTGGAGAACAGGACGCGCTTGCAACCGATGGGGTAGTCGGGCGTGAGTTTCTGGCGCAGGTTCGGGTCCTCGACCTGTTTGGCCAGGTGCCAGGCGGCGATGCGGGCCACGAGCCGCGTGAGCACGGGCAGCTCGACCAGCCCGAGCGAGAAGAACTCGGCGATCGACCACCAGCCGAACCGTTCGACCAGCAGCGCACCCGGCACCCGGGCGAACACGTTGTGCTGGATCGGCGAGTAGTCGGTGTCGAATTTCGGGATCACCCAGGCGGGGGTGCGCTGGAACAGCGTCAGGTGGGCGACCTCCGGCTGAATTTCCGGGATGTACTGGACGGCGCTGGCCCCGGTCCCGACGCAGGCCACGCGTTTGCCGGTGAGGTCGATGTCGTGGTCCCACTCGGCGGAATGGAACGACGGGCCGCTGAAGCTGCCCAGGCCCGGTAGGGCCGGCATGGCCGGGCGGGAGAGCTGGCCGACCGCCGAGATCAGCACGTCCACGATCCGGGTGTCCCCGTCGGCGGTGCGGACCGTCCAGTGGCCGGTGGGTTCGTCGAATTCCGCGTCGGTCACGGTGGTGTCGAACTGGATCGCGTCGAGCACGCCGTGCCGCTCGGCGACGTCGCGCAGGTAGTCGTGGATGGCGGCGCGCGCCGAGTACCGCTGCGGCCAGTCCGGCTTGGGTTCGAACGAATACGAGTACAGCGGGGACGGCACGTCGCAGGCGGCGCCGGGGTAGGTGTTCGCCCGCCACACCCCGCCGAGGTCGCCCGCGCGCTCCAGGATGGTGATGTCGTCGAAACCGTTGCGGCGCAATTCGATCGCCATCCCGATGCCGCCGAAGCCCGCGCCGATGATGAGGATCGATGGGCGATTGCGCGCTGTCACGGGGCACCACACTCCTCATTCCGACCGTAGATGACTCCACTGTAGGAGTCTCTGGTCCGTCGTATCGAGAAATTCGGCCATACTGTCCGCGTGGAGCGGGTGCAGGATCCGGAAATCCGCGATTGGAACTTTCCGCGCGGCGTGGCCAGCGTGGCGCTGATGGTCGGCTACGCAGCCGAGCACGGCGTGCCCGCAGCGCGCATGCTGCACGACACGGGGCTGACCGAGCAGCAGCTGCGGGATCCGGACGCGCAGATCGACGCGCATGCCGAATTGGCGGTGATCCGCAATCTGGTCGGCGCACTCGCAGACCGGCCCGCCCTCGGCGTCGAGGTGGGCCGCCGCTATCGGATCACCACGTTCGGCATTTTCGGCTTTGCCTGCGTCAGCAGCCCGACGCTCGGGGAGGCGATCGACTTCGCGCTGCGCTATCTGGATCTCAGCTTCACTTTCTGCCTGCCGGTGGCTCAGTTTCGCGAGGACGAGTTCGTCGCCGTGGTGCACGACGAGTCGGTGCCCGCGGACGTGCGCCAGTTCCTCGTCGAACGCGACGTCACCGCGATGCACCAGGTGATGAGTGACCTGCTCGGCACCCGGTTGCCCCTCACCAGGGCCGAATTCCGTTTTCCCGCACCGAGTTACGCCGACCGGATCACGGAGGTCACGGTGGTGCCGCCGCGATTCGGCATGCCGGACAACCTGTTCGCGATCGAACCGGTACTGCTGGAACAGCCGCTGCCCCAAGCCAACGAGCACACCTGGGCGATGTGCCTGGCGCAGTGCCGTGAACTGGTGCACCGGCGCAGGGCCCGCACCGGTATCGCGGCAGAGGTGCGGGAGCGCTTGGTGCCGCGTGGTGGTGTGGACGGATTCGCCGCGCCGCCCGGCATCGACGCGGTGGCAAGCGACCTGAACATGAGCACGCGGACGCTTCGCCGCCACCTCGACGCCGCCGGAACCAGCTATCGCGCTCTGCTGGACGAAGTCCGCCGTGCCTTGGCCGAGGAAATGCTCATGACCACACCCTTATCCGTGAGCGACGTCGCGATCCGCCTCGGCTACGCCGAAGCCTCGACATTCATCTTCGCGTTCAAGCGGTGGACCGGTAACACCCCCGCGGCCTATCGCCGCGAACGCGCCGCACGACGTTAGCGCCCCTCGCCGCGGCCGCTGCGGCTGCCGGTGTATGCGAGCTCGCGGATCTTACCGACCGCTTTGGGAAACAGCTCCACCTCGTACGGGTGATTGAGCATCGGATCGAAATAGTCCGTCCGGTACTCGGCCGATTCGGCATGCCGCAGCGTGATTTCGGCCAGCCGCAGCCGCGGCCCGCCGAGACGACTCGCTGTGAGGGTGAAGCTCACCAGGTCCTCGTCCAGATGGGCGTCCATGGCCGCGAGCGATGCCGACGCGGGCTGAGCGCTGTCCGGCTCGGCGAAGAACCAGGTCGGCGCGGAATTGCCGATCCGGTAGGGCTGCAGGGAGCCGTAGCGGGCGCTGGCCCAGCCGCGGGCGGGGGTGAACACCAGTCGGCCCAGCAGTCCGCGGCCGGTGGTGGCCAACGTGAAATCCCACGGTTCGTCATCGCGGTCGAGCACCCGGAACGCGAATCCGAGCACATCGGGCAGGCTGCCCGGCATTCCCGCACCCTTGGACAGCCGCGCGATCACCGCGCGCTCACCGGCCCCGAAGAGCGGCTCGAACTCGGCCTCCGCATGCAATCGGCCGGACAGGTGCAGGCCGTTGGGATGGAACACCCGAGCATGCCGGATACGTGCTCCGGTCGCGAACGCGCCTTTCACCATTGCGGCTGGTAGGTCGACCATGGCGGTGCCTCCGGGTAGACGTCCGTTGTGTCTCCCGATTGCCCCGGCGCAAGCCGGGTAAACCGCGCTCAGCCCGGCTGCACGCCGATCCGGCCGCCCATGGGGACGGTACGAAAATGCGTGGTCAGGCGGTAATCGTCATCGATGGCGTGCAGTGCGACCGCCGGGTCGGGTGCATAGTCCATGACGTGGTCGGGCAGGTCGAGTTCCCATTCGCCGGCCAGCACCGACGCGGTGCTCGGCGCCACCAGCAGCGGGCGCCCGGCGAACGTGGTCGTCGCGGCCGAGTGCGCGTGCCCGGTGAGCACAGCGACGATCCGCTCGTCGGCGGCGACCAAGTCGGCGAGCCGCTGCGGTTCGGCGAGTGCGATCTCGTCGACGATCGGGCTGTGCAGGCGCGCGGGCGGGTGGTGCAGCGCGAGCAGGATCGGCTTGCCCACGGGCGCCGCGGCGAGCACGTCGCGCAACCAGTCGTAGGTTTCCTCGGCGAGCCGTCCCCCCGCTTCGCCGGGGATGCTCGAATCCAGCAGGGCGATGGTGAGCTCACCGATCCGATGGACGCGGTTGACCGGGGCGCCGGAAGCGGGCTCGCCGAGCAGCGCGGTGCGGAAGCCCGCGCGGTCGTCATGGTTGCCCGGGATGGCGTACAGCGGGATCTCGGTCTCGAACGCGCGCTTGGCCTCGGCGTATTGCTCGGGCTTTCCGGAATCGGTGATATCGCCGGTCACCAGGATGGCATCGGGCCTGCGGCGCAGGTCGCCGAGGAAGGCAAGTACCCGCTGCACACGTTCGGCGTTACGGGTGCCGAGATCGAAATGTGTGTCGCTGACCTGAGCCACCAGGATCATCGGCATTCGCTTTCGCTAGGGGTTCGCTGCGTTGCGTCAGAGTGTGCGCGGGTCGTGGCCTCGGCACTTCCTCAGGCTAGTTGACCTGCGCATTACCCGTCGTCATGACGCTCGCCACGTAGGGTGACGTGCTCGTCGATATGTGTCGGCCGTCACAATGCGGGCTTCGCGTCGCTTCCGTCTCGCGACTGCTCGGCCACCGCATCGGACAGAGTGCGCAGGGCGCGCAGGAACACGCGCCGGTCTGCGGCGGGCAGTCGCTCGAGCAACCGGTCTTCGCGGTCCTGGATATCGCGCTGGGCGCGATCGCGGAGTGCGCGGCCCGTCTCGGTGAGCGCTACCAGGTTCACCCGCCGGTCCGCCGGGTCCGGTTCGCGGCTGATGAGACCGCGCCGCTGCAATTCGTCGAGTACGCCGATGATGCGGGTCTTGTCCGCGCCGATCGCCTTGGCGAGTGCGGCCTGGGTGTAGGCGGGCTCGGCGCCGAGGCCGAGCAGGACGGCATAGCCCCACATCGACAGCTCGTGCCGGTCCAGGACGGGCAACTCCGCGGCCATGAGCGCCCGCCCCAGGGGCACGATCATCGCGGCCAGATCGGGACGGGCGTTCGGCATGGGTCGACGATACTGCTTGGCAGATCGTAAGCATCCGCTTACGATCTGTGCATGCATACAATTAACCCAGAGGAGCTGCGCGGTCGGCACGCCCGCGCCGTCGGCGTGAGCGTGGCTGCCGTCGCCCACGTGCGCCCAGACCAGCTCGGCAACGAAACACCTTGTGCGGCTTGGCATCTCCAGGACCTGCTGGAGCACATGATCGCGCAGAACCACGGATTCGCCGCCGCTGCGCGGGGCGGCGACGATCCCTCGATCTGGACCGTCCGCCCTTCCGCCGATCCGGTCGCGGACTATCACGCCTCGGCCGACGACGTGCTCGCTGCGTTCGCTGCCGAGGACGTCTTCGAGCGCACGCTTCAGCTCCCGGAAATCCTGCCCGGCTACGGTTTTTCCGCGGCACGCGCGATCGGCTTCCACTTGGTGGACTGCGTCGTCCACGCCTGGGACGTCGCACGATCGATCGGCGACACCATCACCCTCGACGCAGGCTTGGCCGAGGAGGCACTGCGAGTCGCCCTCGCGGTCCCCGACGGCCAGGAACGCTCGGCGCCCGGCGCCGCCTTCGCGCCGGGATTGGTTATCCCGGAAGGAGCTTCGGTACTGGATCGAATGCTGCTGGTCCTCGGCCGCGCGCCGAACTGGCCAGACGCCGCGGCCTGATCGACGTGCCGATATCGGTGCGCTGCGCACCCGAGGCAGTCCTGGGCGTCGCGAGCGCCGTGAGATTTGCCCGTAGGACCGGATCGAGGCGCTCATCGCCGCGGACACGCCGTTCCGCCCGACCGGCGCGGGCATCGGCCGACCGGCGGTATCACCTGAGCGGCTATGTACGCGCGATGCTCGCACCCGAAACGGACCCACTCGACTGGCTCCGACCGAACTCTTCGCAGACGTTTCCGCTCTTCGCTGGGCACTGAGGAGACGAAACCCAAGCCAGAAACTCAGGAGAGGAACGAGCGCCCCTCGAGTGCGATTACCGGATCGTGCGGAGCAGTTCGGCTGCTTGTTCGAGGCTGGCCGGGTCGGCGGATCGGTCTACGGGGCACCAGAATTCGGCATCGGGGTCGGCGGTCAGCGTGAGCTGCGGTGGCGTGCGCCAGGAAGCTGTGAGGCCGAGATGCCAGGAGTGCAGATAGGTTCGCTCGTGCGTGCCGGACCGGTCGAACAAGGGGTCGCCGACGATCGGATGTCCGGTCCAGGCCAGGTGGACCCGGATCTGATGGCGCCGGCCGGTGATCGGGCGCAGGGCGAGCACGGTGTGGCCCGGGGCGCGCAGCACCGTCGCGAAGTGGGTGAGCGACGGGTAGTGCTTCGCGGGAAGCAGATCCGCGTCGTCGACGAACCACCGGCCCGCCGCATGCTGGATGCGTTCGCGTGGCGCGGCGATCCGCACCCGGTTCTTGCGCCCCACGCTGAGTGGCAGGTCGATGACGCCGGTGTCGGGAAGTCCGGTCGCCGCGACCACGGCGAGGTACGCCTTGTCGGCGGTCTGCTTGTTGAACTGCCTGGTCAGCTCGCCGTGGGCGTGGAGCTCCTTCGCGAACAGGATCAGGCCGGAGGTCACCTTGTCGATCCGGTGCACCGGAAACAGCGTCTCGCCCGCGGCGGCGGCGAGCTCGACGATATCGGTGTCGTGCCGTTCCCCGGTCACCGAGATCCCGGCCGGTTTGTGCAACGCCAGAATGGCGTCGTCCTCCTCGACCAGGGAACGCGCGCGCAGCTGTGACCAGTCCGTTTCCACCGGAAGAGCATAGGGGCGCAGCCGGACGGGGCCCGTCGTCAGCCCCGCGCCGGGCGGGCGATGGCGGAGGCTGCCGCTGGAGAAGGCGCTGGCGGACGGAGTCCGTCGTTAGCCCCGCGCCGGGCGGGCGATGGTGGAGGCTGCCGCTGGAGAAGGCGCTGGCGGACGGAGTCCGTCGCTAGCCCCGCGCCGGGCGAGCGAAGCCGAGGCCGCCGCTTACCTGCCGTTGCGGCGCAGCAAGTGCGGACGCAGTCGGTTGAAGCCGCGCACCCGCACGCTGCGCAGGTTCTTGATGTCGAATTCCGGGTCGCCGTCGAGCGCGGTGGCGGCTCGGTCGTCGATCAGTATGGTGCCGGGCCGCGCGACGCCGGTGAGCCGGGACGCGATATTCACCACCGAGCCGTACAGGTCGCCGAAGCGTTGCAGCACAGGGCCGTATGCGACGGCGTCGCCGACATTCTTGATCACCCAGCCGCCGTTTTCGGTGATGGCGGCCGTGGTGGTGGACTCGAATGCCTCCAGGAGCATGGAGAGCTCGTCGGGGTGCAGGTGCCTGGTCAGCCGGGTGTAGCCGACCATGTCGGCGAAACCCACGGCCAGTTCGCGCACCGATTCGCCCGCGGTCGTCTCCGGGTCCAGCGAGCGGGACAGCGCCGCGGCCAGATGCCGTCGCCAGGTATACGTGTTCAACTGCTCCAGCGTGGCGATCGCGCCCTCGGTGGCGGTACGGACCGTCTCGGCCGGGTCGGCGCCGGGGTCCGCCTCGGCGATGCGCTCTTCGATCTCCGCGAGCACCAGGTCGATCTGCCATTCCGCCAGCCGCGCCATGCCCTGACCGAGCGTGCGCGCGGTCGCGGCCTGCTGCCTTTTGTCCGCGGAGGACAAAACGTTCAGCCGCTTGAAGTTGCGGACCGCCTCGATGTCGGCTTCGGCGTAGTCGACTTCGTCGTCGCCGATGCTCGACGGGAAGCCGAGTGCCATCCACAGCCGCCGGGTGAGCGCCGTCGATGTCCCGGACTGCTCGGCGACTTCGGTGCGGCTGTACCGGCGCGCTCCGTCGAGCAGATAGGACTCGACGACCGATTGCACCAAGTCGGACATCTCGGTTGGCACCATGATCCGTACCTTACGGGCCGCGCGGCTCCGTACGGCCGACCTTGGGCGAGTTCACATATTCAGGGTCTAGCTCTCGCGTCTTCGCCATGCCAGTTGTCAGCGGGTGGGTGTGCGGCCGCGGAAGGCGCTTCCAGGTCCTCTGGCCAGTGGCACCGTGTGCTCGCCGGGCCTCGACTCGCCGAGCCGGTCGGCATAACCGAGTCACGGCTTGGGGGTGGGCGTCCAATAGCCGGATCGGCGGCCTTGGGCGGCTATTCGGGCCGCTGTGCGGAGGCGGTGGAGCAGATCCGACGGAGCAGCCAGATCGTCCCAGGTCCAGCGGACCACCAGCCAACCGAGTGCACAGAGTCGGTCGTCGCGCGTCTTCCCCGCGTCGACTGTCGGTCCCGGGAAGCGGGGACCGCGCAAGGCGTGGGAATACTCGGCGCCGAACTCGCCGATCACGCCGAGGTCGGGGAACAGGAAGTCGACGCGGCCGACGCAGACTCCGCTATCGGAGAAGATGCGCGCTTGTACCTCGGGCTCGGGGAAGCCGCAGTGCCGCAGCGTGATTCTGCTGCGGGATTCGCCGACGCTCTCGCTGCGGCCATCCAGGAAGTCGAGCACCTGGGCGGCTCTGCGGCGTCCTGGTCGGTGCCGGGCGCGCCGCAGGTGTTCCCGCAGTTCGGCGGTGGTCGTCAAGCCGCGGCGCAGCGCGGAATCGCCGAGGGCAACGGATTGCTCGAAGCCTTCCGATCGGGCGATATCGATGACGGTGCGCGCCGGTGTAGTCACTCGGATGCCCTCGACGAGGGTGATCTCGTCGGGCTCCAGCTGCGCGGAATGCACGACGACCCGCTTGCTCACGCGGCCGCCGTTGATCCGGTTCCTGGTCAGGTGCACGCGGTCGAGCGAGATATGCCAGGTCGCCATCCCGTGCAGCACCGCTGCGGAGCAGTGGCTGGTGATCGCGGAATCGGAGGTGGTGTCCGCGGTCGCGAGGGTGAGCAGCAGATGCCGATCCGTCGCGCCGAGACCGGAGCCCGGTGAGTTCAGATAGCGCCCGGCCCGCAGGCGATGCCACTGTCCGGTGCGGCACAGCCGCCGCAGTTGCTTGTCGGACAGGCCGGACGCCAGCGCTTGCCGACGCGAGATCAGTTGCAGTGCTTCCATACCGACGATCGTGGCGGACCGGTGAGCGCGGAACACCGATCCGACGACCGAGTGTGGATAACACGCCCGCTGTGGATAACGCCGCATCTGAACGCAACTGACGCGCCACCCAACTGGTACGGCATGAAGCCCTGGGAGGGTGGAGGGGTGCTCAGCCCATGTGGGTCATGCCCGCCGCGACCACTCGAGCGATGTTGAGCACTTCGTCGGCGGTGGGCAGCGGGACGCCGTCGAGCGCGTGCAGCCGGTCCGTGCTGGCCAGGGCGAACATCGCCGAGACCCACGCGGCGGCGCAGGCGCGCAGGGTGCCGGGGCGGACCGGGACCGGCGCACTCGCTTGCAGCACTGTGGCGGTGACCTCCAGCATTTGGTCGCGCAGGCGGCGGAGCTGGCGCCGCACGTCGGGATGGGTGTCGGCCTCCCGCCACATGATCACCCGCAGCACCGACGAGTGATGGTCGCGCAGGTTCAGGGCGGCATCCAGGTTGACCAGGCTCGTTGCCGGATCACCCGGCGCGACCACGGTGCCGAGGTCATCGATCGGGTGCGCTGGCACTCGCTCGGACATCAGCGCGGAGAGAATCGAATCCTTGGTCGGGAAGTAGTAGAAGACAAGCCCTTTGGGAACGCTCGCCGCGGCGGCGATGGACGCCGTCGCGGTCGCGTCGAAACCCTGTGCCGCGAAAAGCTTTTCCGCGGCATCGAGGATCAGCTGCCGTGCGTCGCCATCGACTTTCGCACTACGGCGACGCCCGGCGCGCCGGGATTTCGGCATCTGCATCAGTGATGCGGAGCCATGTCGTGCAGGCGACCCGACACCGTCGGCAGTGCCGCCACCGCGACCACCGCCGTCACTACCCCGACTACCCATGCGGTCCAGGATGCGGCCCGGTACTCCGTGAAGTCCATGACCCAGGGGGAAACGAACAGCAGTACGGCGCACAGGCCCATCACATAGTCCGCCGCCGCCATCTCGGGACGGGCCATCTGGGCGAGGCCGGTGAGCGCGATGAGCGCGCCGAGCACGATCAGTGACCACATGGCGTTGGTGTTCGTGTCCACCCAGATGGGCGACAGTGCGGTGAAGACCCCGAGCACGACAGCCAGGAAATCTTGCGCGCGGCTCTCGGTGAACATTGTGTGCCTCCTCGGGCTGTGGATTGTGTCCTAGTACTCGGTATAGTCCTGATTGACCGGCCGATCAATACCTGGACGACTACGATTTCGCGGCTTTCACCGGCATGGGTTCGACGTGACAGTCCGCACAGAATGGACAACCAAGCAAAGGTTAGGGTTGCTGCGTGTCACCGCCGGTTCACCGAAGCGGCGGTCCTGGTTCCAATGAAGGGATGGCCCTATGACCGCGCCGATCGTGATCGTCGGAGCCGGCCTCGCCGGCCTGCGCACCGCGGAGGAACTCCGCCGCGCGGGTTACGACGGTGCGCTGGTGCTGGTCGGGGACGAGGCGCGATTGCCGTACGATCGCCCGCCGCTGTCCAAGCAGTTCGTGCGCGGCGAAACCGACGACACCACGTTGCGGCCGAGCGAGTTCTACGCCGAGAAACGCATCGATGTGCGCCTGAGCACCGCAGCGGCAGGCGTCGATACCGATGCCCGCCGCGTTCACTTGGCCGATGGCAGCACACTGGGCTACGACCAGCTGATCATCGCCACCGGCTTGCGCCCGCGTCGCCTGCCCGGCTTGCCGGATCTGCGCGGCGTGCACGTGCTGCGTGGCCACACCGACGCGGTCGCCCTGCGCGCCGATCTGGCCGACGCCGCGACCGCGCTGGTGATCGGCGCGGGATTCATCGGGTGTGAACTGGCGGCGAGCTTCCGTGCGAACGGCGTCGGGGTCGTCGTGGTCGAACCGCAGGCGACGCCGCTGGCCTCGGTGCTGGGCACACAGGTGGGCGAGCTGATCGCGCGGATGCACCGCGAGGAAGGTGTCGACCTGCGCTGCGGCATCGGCCTGGACACCCTGTACGGCGATGACGCGGGCCGGGTCCGTGGTGCGCGGCTGTCCGACGGCTCGCAGATCGCCGCCGACCTCGTCGCGATCGGGGTCGGCTCACGGCCGGTGACCGAGTGGCTGAGCGACTCCGGTATCGCCCTCGCCGAGCCGTCAGTCGGTGGCGGGGTGCTCGCCGACGAGGTCGGGCGCACCTCCGTTGCGGGCGTCTGGGCGGTCGGCGATGTCGCGGCGTGGCTGCACGAGACCGGATCGTGCAAACGGGTCGAGCACTGGACCAACGCGGGCGAACAGGCCAAACTGCTCGCCTGCGCGTTGCTCGGGGCCGCGCCGCCCACCGCGGCGCGGGTGCCGTACTTCTGGAGCGACCAGTACGACGTCAAGATCCAGGCCCTCGGCACCCCGAACGCTACCGACGACGTGCACGTCGCCTCCGACGACGGCCGGAAATTCCTCGCGTACTACTCCCAGGCGGGCACTCTCACCGGCGTCGTCGGCGCGGGTATGACGGCCCAGGTGATGAAGGCCCGCGCCAAGATCGCCGCGGGCGCCCCCTTGACGGAACTGCTCACGCCGAGCTGAGCCGCTCGCTCGGAGACCGCGATCATCGAGCGGTAGACGCGAGCGGGATGCTGACGGCCGGCAGCACAGTGCGGCATTTGTGGCCGCAAAACCCGTGCGGCACCCAACGCAGGACCTGAACGCAGATCTCGCGCCACGCAACCAGTACTGCCTGAGACGCGGAGAGGCGGAGGAGCAAGGCGGGACAGCGGCTGTAATACGGTGGTCCGGTGATCGTCGCGCTCATCGACTCGGGTCTGGGGTTGCTGCCCACCTCCGCTTGGTTGCGTAAGTTGCGGCCGGATGTGGATCTGCTGCTGCAAATGGACCCGGATGGCGCGCCGTGGGGGCCGAAGCCGGAGGAGTGGGTGGTCGAGCGCGTGGTGGAGGCCGCGCGGACTTCTCTTCGCTCGGGCGCCGAGGTGATCGTCCTGCCGTGCAACACCGCCAGCGTCACGGCGCTGGACCATGTCCGCGCGGAAGTCGGGCCCGGCGTTCCGGTGATCGGCACCGTGCCCGCGATCAAGCCCGCGGCCGCGGTGTGCCGCTCGGTAGCGGTCTGGGCCACCGCCGCGACCACGGCGAGCCGGTATCAGGCCGATCTGATCGCGAAGTTCGGCGGCGATGCCGAGGTGGTCGGCGTCGCATGCCACGGGCTGGCGGACGCGATCGATCGCGGCGACTTGGCGGCGGCCGGCGACGCGATCGCAGGCGCCGCCGCACGGACTCCGGCGGGTGTCGAGGGCGTGGTACTCGGCTGTACGCACTATCCGCTGGTCACCGATGCGATCGTGGCCGCCCTCCCGGACGGTGTGCGCCTCTTCGACAGCGCGCAAGCCGTTGCCGCGCAGACCATTCGGCGCATCGAGGCGCTCGGCCGCCCAAGCACCGGGAACGGTGCGGTCCGGGTACTGAACAGCGGCAGGCCAGGTGCGCTGCCCGCCAGCACGGCGGCTTTCGAGTCGGGCCGCGTTCTGGGCGCGCAGGGGTGAACCGAGGGTGAGCGCCGCGGATGTGCAGGCGGCTCTGCGGGCGATCGCGAACCCCGCCGACGCGGTGCACGTGCAACGGTTCTTCAAGACCGGGCAGGGGGAGTACGGCGAGGGTGACGTGTTCATCGGCGTCCGCGTGCCCGCGAGCCGGCGTGTCGCGAAACGCTTCGCGGGGCTTGCGCTCGACGAGATCGACCGGCTGCTCGACAGCGCGGTGCACGAAGATCGCTTCGCCGGACTGGTTATCCTGAACATGCGATTCGCCGCGGCGTCCAAGCCGCGCACCTTCGACGACGCCGCCCGCGCCGCCATGGTGGATCTGTATCTGGCGGCGGTACGCCGGGGCCGGGTGAACAACTGGGATCTCGTCGACGTGTCGGCCGAGAACATCGTCGGCCCGTGGTTGCTGGACAAGCCCCGCGATCTGCTCTTCCAACTGGCGCAGGCTGATTCGCTGTGGGAGCGGCGGGTCGCCGTGCTGTCCACGTTCGCGTTCATCAAGGCGGGCGACGCCTCCACTACGTTCGCGTTGAGTGAACTACTGCTCGCTGACCGGCGCGACCTGATCCAGAAGGCGGTGGGCTGGATGCTGCGCGAAATCGGCAAGCGCATCGACCGAACTCTGCTGACCGGCTTCCTCGACCAGCACGCCACGGCCATGGGGCGCACCGCGTTGAGCTACGCGACCGAGCATCTGCCGCCCGAACTCCGCGCCGATTACCGCGCTCGATAACTCGGTCACGCAAGCCGGAACACGGTCCGCGGCCGGGTGCTCAGAACTGGATCTTGAGGTGATCGGTCACGGGGTGCGCCTGGCAGCCGAGAATGTAGCCGTTCTCGATGTCTTCGGGATCGAGGATTTCGGCATTGTCCATTTCGACCTTGCCCTCCAGCACCGTGCACGCGCATGATCCGCACTCGCCTTCCTGGCAGGAATACGGCACGTCCAAGCCCTTGGCCAGCATGATGTCCACCAGGGTCTGCTCGCGCGGCCACTTCAACTCGTGCACCTCGCCGTCGAGTTCCACCTCGACGGTCGCCGCGTCGGCGGCCTCCTCGTCGGACACCTCGACCGGCGCCTGGTCGGCGAACGGGTCTCCGGCCAGGGAGTTGAACACCTCGGCGTGTGTGCGCGACCGTGGCACGCCCAGCTGCGCGAGCGCGTCGTGCACCCGGTCCATGAACGGCTTCGGCCCGCACATGAATGCGTCGTAGCCCCGATACGGCGCGACGAGGGTGGCCAGCGCGTCGGCCGTCGGCAACCCCTGCAGGTACTCCAGCCAGTGGATCACGGTGAGCCGCTGCGGGTGCTTGTCCGCCAGCTCGCGCAGCTCACCGGCGAAGATCACCGATTCGTGGTCGCGGTTGGCGTAGACCAGCACGATGCGGCCGGTGCCGCGCGCGAGCGCCGACTTCAGAATGGACATCACCGGTGTGATGCCGCTGCCCGCGCCGAACAGCAGCAGATCGTCGTCCAGGTCCTTGGGCGTGAAAACGCCCGAGGGCGGCAGCACTTCGATCCCGTCGCCCGTTTTCACGTTGTCGCACACCCAGTTGGACCCGTAGCCGCCCTCGGTCCGCTTGACGGTGACCTTCGGGCGGTCGTCGGTGTAGGGCGAGCTGGCCAGCGAATAGCACCGGGCCACCGAGCCGGTCCGGTCACTGGGGATGCGCAGCGTGAGGAACTGCCCCGGCTGGTAGCGGAACTTCTCGGCCAGTTCGTCGGGGACGTCGAAGACCAGCGAGCAGGTGTCGGCCGTCTCGGCGATCACCGCGGACACCCGCAGCACGACCGAACGCGAGCCGTGCGGAACCTCGACAGTGGTCATGTCGTCCTCTCGAGCCTAAAACTAGAACGTGTTTCAGTTTTATCGTACGTCGGTTGCTGCCTGGCGGACAAGCTGGGCTTCCAGACCGGCGATCAACACGTCCATGCCGAAGTCGTACGAGTACCGGCCGCGCAGGTCGCCGATGTACCGGGTGGCCCGCTCGACGATGGGGGGCAGGGTGACGTCGGCCGGTGCGGACCGGTCCCGGGGGTTCACCCGGCTGCGGCCGAAGAGATAGGTGTGGATGGTCGCGTAAGCGGCGAGGACGTTGCGGTCGTCGAAGCCCGCCTCGGCCAAGATGTCCATGATCGCGGCGATCAGGTCCAGCTGCTTGCCGAGCATCTGCTCGATCAGGATGTCGCCCAGGCCGGGATGCTTGCGCAGCTTCTCGTCGATCTGGTCGACGAGGTCGCGTAGCCGGTGCTGCCACGAACCGGCTTCGGGCGGTGGCGTGCGGACGCCGGTGAGTGCCGCGCTGGCGACCAGGTCGAGCAGCTCGCGCTTGTCGGCGACGTAGTAGTAGGGCGCCATGGGCGAGACGCCGAGTTCGCGGGAAAGCCGCCGCATCGACAGTTTTTCCACGCCGTCCTGGCGGACCACACGCAGTGCGGCCTCGACGATCTCGGACTCCGACAGTGTTTGATTCGTGGTGCTCCCGGGCCCTCCGTGGTTACGCAAGCTTCCGCCTCCGGGCCTGATCCTCGCGCCGCTGTGTTGGATTTGCGGCGCTCCCGGGCCCTCCGTGGTTACGCAAGCTTCCGCCTCCGGGCCTGACGCCCGCACCGCGTGTGCCGCCCCCGTTCGCCTGCATTCGTCCGACTCCCATGCCACCTCTACCGCTGCGGGGCGTATGCCGCCCGTCACATTCTGTTCAGCTGCTTGCCACCCGAAGTCTAGAGCGCCGCGTCCCAGCCCTGGTCGCCGCGCGTTCGACTCGGCCCGCGTCCGGAACGGCCGGTCGTCCGGACCGGCGACGGGTGGGATTCATCCGGTCGCTCGCCGAATGAGTGAAACATGTTCCATTTTGTCAGCGGATGACGTTATCGTGTGAGCGCGGACCGCACCCCGCGGTCTCGCGCACCGATCGTCCCCCGCGGAGGTAGGCATGCCGGAATACGGATCAATCGGACACAGCGACACCGACAACACCGGGCGGGTGGAGACCGCCGCCGAACGGTCGGCCGAGGAGATGCCGCTGGTCGAGGAGAGCCTCATCGAAGAGGTGTCCATCGACGGTATGTGCGGCGTCTACTGACGGGCGGCCGGCGATGCTCGATCTCGATACCCGTTGGCAGCTGCATCCGCGAGTGGCGCTGCGGCCGGAACCGTTCGGCGCGCTGCTGTACCACTTCGGCACGCGCAAACTCTCGTTCCTGAAGAGTCCGCGGATTGTCGAGATCGTGCGGTCCCTGCCGGAGCACGACTCGGCTCGCGCGGCTTTGCGTGCGGCAGGCGTGCCGGAGGAAAGCGCCGAGCCTTACCTGAAAGCGCTGACCCAGCTGGCCGATTCGGACATGATCGTCGGCGCACCGGCGGCGTCCGCCGTCGTGAGCGAGCGTCAGCGAGCGAACAATGGACACAGCCGAGCCCGCGCTCGTGCCGGAGCCGAGAGCCAGCGAGGCGCAGGCATGAGCGCGGGGCAGCGCGGCAGCGCGGCAGTCGCGCGCGATGGCGTCGATCGGCAGCGCGGCGCGGTCGGCAGCGGGGCATCACCGAGCGCGGGGGTGGCCCCGCACTCCGACCGGGCGGTGCGGCTGGTCGACCGCTTCGAATCCGGTCTTGCCGCGCCGATCTGCCTGACCTGGGAGCTCACCTACGCCTGCAACCTGTCCTGCGTGCACTGCCTGTCCTCGTCGGGCCGCAGAGACCCCCGCGAATTGAGCACCGAGCAGTGCAAGGCGCTGATCGACGAGTTCGAGCGCATGCAGGTGTTCTACGTGAACATCGGGGGCGGCGAGCCGACCGTGCGGCCGGATTTCTGGGAGCTGGTCGACTACGCGACCGCGCACCACGTGGGAGTGAAGTTCTCCACCAACGGGGTTCGGATCACCCCCGAGATCGCGGCCCGGCTCGCGGCCAGTGACTACGTGGACGTGCAGGTGTCGTTGGACGGCGCCGACGCGGCGGTCAACGATGCCGTGCGCGGCCCGGGCTCCTACGACATGGCCATTCGCGCGCTGGAAAACCTTGCCGCGGCCGGTTTCCGGGACGCGAAGCTGTCGGTGGTGGCGACCAGGCACAATATCGGGCAGCTCGACCAGTTCCGCGCGATCGCCGACCGGTATGGCGCCACACTGCGTTTGACCAGGCTGCGGCCGTCGGGCCGGGGCGCGGACGTGTGGGACGAACTGCATCCCACCGCCGACCAGCAGCGGGTGCTCTACGACTGGCTGCTGCGCAACGGGACCGGTGTGCTCACCGGCGACTCGTTCTTCCACCTGTCCGCGTTCGGTCAGGCGCTGCCCGGGCTGAACATGTGTGGAGCGGGCCGGGTGGTCTGCCTGGTCGACCCGGTCGGCGACGTCTACGCCTGTCCGTTCGCCATCCACGACCGGTTCCGCGCGGGCAACGTGGTGACCGATGGTGGTTTCGGCGCCGTATGGCGATCCTCGGAGTTGTTCGCCGAGTTGCGCGAGCCGAGCGGCGGCGGCGCGTGCGCGTCGTGCAGTCACTACGACGCTTGCCGGGGCGGCTGCATGGCGGCGAAGTTCTTCACCGGACTTCCCGCCGACGGGCCGGACCCGGAGTGCGTCCAGGGATATGGTGAAGCGGCCCTGGCCGACACCGCCCGGATGATCCCGCGTTCGTCGGTCGACCACTCCCGCCGGGCGGCGCCACGGGCGAGCGGGCACAGGACCGGGCCGGTCCCGCTGACCCTGAGCGCGACGCGCCCGGCCGGTTTCACGCCGGAACGCCGACCCGGGCGGGCCTGCGACGAGAGTCCGCTGGCGTGATGCCATGAGATTTGCTGAAAGGGTGCTAACAAGCGGTGCGCGGCTGCGGTGCGGTCTGCGACCGGGCAATAGCCACCCTGTTGCCGAATGCTGGGGAAGTCGCGTAGGCGAATTGTCGGCATCGAGTCCGCCACGCGGGACGTCCGGTATCGGGCCGGTACGGGCCGGAATTCTGCCGAATTTTCGGCACTGTTGATGTCCGCGCGCGAATCTCCGCCTAGCATGCCAGGAATGCGCCATGATCGCCTGCCCGATGGATTCGGGGTGCGGATCGATCCTCGGGTACGCGCATACTCCGGAGGGCGGGTTCTGATCGGCGGTTCGCCAGCCCGGTTGCTGCGGCTTGCCCCGGAGGCTGCCGAGATGATCGGCGACGGGTACCTCGAGGTGACCGGCCCGAAGTCTGCCGTCGTTGCCAGACGGCTGCTCGACTCCGGAGTGGCCAACCCGCGTCCTCGCCTGCTGCCGTCGCCGGAGGACGTCACCATCATCGTGCCGCTGCACAACAACGCCGAGGGGCTGGCGCGGCTGCTCGCCGCACTGCGCGGGCACAACGTGATCGTGGTGGACGATGGTTCCGACCAGCCGGTCCGCATTCCGCGCAATCGCGGCACCCGTTGCCGGGTGACGGTGCTGCGGCACGACCACAAGCGCGGCCCGGCCGCCGCGCGCAACGCCGGTTTGCGGGCCGCGACCACCGACTTCGTCGCGTTCCTCGACTCCGACGTGGTGCCGCGCAGCGGTTGGCTGGAGGTGATGCTCGGCCACTTCAGCGACCCCGGGGTGGCGCTGGTCGCGCCGCGGATCGTCGCGCTCGACCCGGAGTCCAACGCGCTGGCGCGCTATGAGCACACCCGCTCATCGCTCGATCTCGGCAGACGTGAGGCGGCCGTGCACTCACGTGGGCTGGTGTCCTACGTGCCGAGCGCGGCGCTGCTGGTTCGGCGCAGGGCGCTGCTGGCCCAGGGCGGCTTCGACGAGTCGATGCACGTCGCCGAGGACGTCGACCTGTGCTGGCGGCTGGAACGGGCGGGCTGGCGGCTGCGCTACGAGCCCGCGGCGCATGTGGCGCACGACCACCGAGTCTGCTTCCGCGCCTGGTTCGGCCGGAAGCTGTTCTACGGCACAGGCGCAGCGCCGCTGGGCGAGCGACACGCGGGGATGGTGTCGCCGCTCGCGGTGCCGTCCTGGACGGTGCTGGCCGCGTTCCTGTTCGCCACGCTGACCAAGTGGGGACTGCTCGGCGGGATCGTCACCCTGATCACCGCGCTGACCCGCCTGCGCCGGGTTTTCGGCGAGCTGGACAACCCCACCCGGGTCGCCGCGATCTACTTGGCGCGTGGCTTCTTCGCCGGACTCTGGCGGCTCGCCTCGGCCATGTGCAGGCACTACTGGCCGATCACACTGCTGGCGATGCTCGTCTCGCGGCGGATTCGGCGGATCGCGGTCACGATGGCCGTCGCGGACGGCCTGGCCGACTGGTTCACCCATCGTGACGCGGGCGGACTGGATCCGGTGCGATACGTGGCCTACAAGCGGATCGACGATATCGCCTACGGCACCGGGCTGTGGCTCGGCGCTTTCCGCGCCCGCAGCGTGGAAGCGCTGAAACCCACGACGCCCCGCTGATCGAACATGGTCGACACACTCATCGTCGGGGGCGGTACCGCGGGGAGTGTCCTGGCGGAGCGGCTGAGCGCGGACCCGGCGCACACGGTGCGAGTGCTGGAGGCGGGGCAGCTGTGGGACGATCCCGCCGCGGTCCCCGCCGAATTGCTCGACGCGACCGCGATGCCGCTGCGTCCAGGCGCGGAGTGGTTGTGGCACTACGAAGTGGTCCTCGCCGACGATCCGCCGGTGCCGGCCACCATCGTGCGCGGCAAGGTGATCGGCGGCTCGGGGGCGATCAACGGCGGGTATTTCGTCCGGGCCACGACCGCGGACTTCGACGCCTGGAGCCGGGCGCTCGGCGGCTCGGCCACCTGGTCGTTCGACGCCGTGCTGCCGATGTTCTGCCGCACCGAGCGGGATCTGGATTTCGGCGATCGCCCGTGGCACGGTGACCGCGGTCCGGTTCCGCTGCACCGCACCAAGCATCCGGCCCCGGTCAGCGCGGCGTTCACCGCGGCGTGCCTGGCGGCCGGATTCGCCGAGGCGCCCGATCTCAACGCGCCGGACTGTGGTGACGGCGTCGGCGTGGTGCCGTGCAACTGTGACCGGGGCAGGCGGACCGGTACGGCGCTCGGCTACCTGTTGCCCGCGCTGTCGCGCCCGAACCTGAGCGTCGCGCCACGCACGTATGCCACCCGCATTCGCTTCGACGGGTCGAGAGCAGTCGGAGTGGACTGCGTACGCGAAGGCAAGTCTCATACCGAGTGGGCCGACCACGTCGTTCTCAGCGCCGGTGCCATCGAGTCGGCCGTGCTGCTCTTGCGTTCCGGTATCGGTGACCCGGAACAGCTTCGCCCACTGGGCATTCCGGTGGTGCACGCCGCCGCGGTCGGCGCCAGGTGCACCGACCACCCCGAAATCGGCATCTCCTACCAGCTCGACCTGGCCGGGGCGCCGACCGTTCCGCTGGAGTCCGTGCTGGACGTCGGCGATATCGAGATCCGGCCGTACGCAGTGTCGTTCACGCCGGGGGTGCGCAGGCTCGGCGTCGCGCTGATGCGCCCGCGATCCCGCGGCGTGCTGCGCCTGCGCTCGGCCTATCCCGCGGACGCACCGCTGATCGACTACCACTACCTCGCCGAGGAAGAGGATCGAGCCCGCCTGCGTGACGCGGTGTCGACCGCCGCCGACTTGCTCGGCCGAATGAACGCGCATCCCGTCGATCCCATTCCGGCGCGCGCGAATCTCGACCCGTGGCTGCGAGCGAATCTGGCTACGTCACAACATTTGTCCGGAACTTGCCCAATGGGCAGCGAGGACGACGCGGCGGCGGTGGTAGACGAGATGTGCCGCGTGCGCGGAGTGACGGGACTGTCCATCGTCGATCTCTCTGTCGTGCCCGTGCCGCTGGGACGTGGTCCACAGGCCACGGTGGTAATGCTCGCGGAAAAAGCGGCCGCGCAACTGATCTCGTAGCGAGGATTGCCGGGTCACACCCGCTGGGGCATGCGCCGGGCTGTGACCTCGATTGGGTGTTCCGGTCGCCACCGATGTGGAAGCGCTCCGTGCCGCACTCGACTCCGGGGATGTCGACTCGGCTTTACGGCTTCATGCCGGGCCCGTGCTGCCGCGCTCGACCGCGCCGGGCATCATCGACCTTCGCGACGAACTGCGGGTGCGATTGCGCATCGCGGTGTTGCGATCCGGCGATTCCGGGGTGCTGCGACGCTGGACGTCCGGCCCGGAAGGCCGGGACGACGCCGCGGACTGGACGGCCTACCGCGCGACCGTCGAGCCGGAGACGCCGCTCTATGCGCAGATCGAGGCCGAAGATTCGAGTCCTGGATCGACGGATGGGGGCCGATGCAACGCGAATGCAACGTTTCGGCGCATAATCTGCTCAGCCAGGGTGCGACAGCACGTCGTTGGGGCGAGAATGTGGTCGCGCACACCACTTGGCCTCGGCTTCTGACCCCCGAGAGCCGTAACTGCACGTCCGTCCAAAATTTTTTGAGGAAGTAGTTCCTTTTTATTGACGGACCGCCTAAGGTTCGCACTGCACGGATCACCTCCGTGTGATGTAGCTGACATAGCCGTGGATCCACGGCCGTGACGTTGGAGGAATCTGTCGCAAATCCCTGCGCGTGCGGTATCACCGCTCGCGCTTTTTCGTCGACTCGTACGTGGTGAAACGCCATGCACCCGGAATGGGCAGCCGGGAGTAGCGGCTTGTTCGTGCTGCCCAAAAGCATTCGGACAGCCGATGTTTCGCCAAAAGTAGGAGGCTTTGGTGCAGGGTGCGGAGCCCGCAGGCCAGCAGGTCGCGCGCCGGACCTCGCTGCTGCTCGCCTCCGGCGCGGCACCGGGCGTCGCGCTCGCCCAGGGTCTGACCGATACTCTCTCGGTGCCGATCGGCGCGCACGTGCTCGGCGCCGGGCACAACACGCTCGGTGCGCGGCCGGTATCGGTCATCTCGGCGCCGGGTGAGCTGTATCTGTCGGGGGTACAGCTCGCCCAAGGCGACATGGCGCCATCAGGACTGCCGGCGGCCCGGTTCAGGAGCGGCTCCCGTCGTTATCCCGACGGCCGGTCGGGTGACTCGATGAGCCGTTCCGGTGATCCGATGCCGTGGAACACGCGCCCCGAGCCGGATCACACCGGCGCCGTGGCACGAGCGGTCGCGCAGGTGCCCGGTAACGAGCGACCCGGCCGCGACGACCACTTCTGCACACCCGGCGGCACCAGCTCCGTGGCGACCCAGCTCGCCCGGCCGGCCGCCGAACCGAACTGCCCGCTCGGGTTTCGCGCTGTGTCCACCGCAAGCACGGTGGCCGAACGCGGCGAACTCGTCGAGTGGGCCGGTGGATCCGGCGGCGCGTCCTTGGTCGCGCAGCTGCGGGCATGGCCACGGCCGCCGCTGGTTCCACTGTCTCCCGCGCGGCGGCGCCTCCGGTCGCGCGATCCGTTCCAGCGCTCGAGTGCGAGCCACACCGTTTCGTTCGTGCTGGGTTGGAATGGCCCAGTAGATGTCGTCGAGGTGCCGCTCACTGTCGACAACCCCGAGGCAATCGCGGTCGAACTGCCCGAACTGTCGGTGTCCCCCAGTACCCTGGACACCGGAGCGACCACGCTGGATCTCCAGCTCACGGTCACCGAGAACCCCGCCGGTGCCGGACTCGGGGAAGGTTCGGCATCGGCGGGAATTCAGGCGGGTTCTCCTTCCGCCACGCCTCTCGTCCACGCCGCCATCCTCGCGGTCTATGCGCGGCGGTTGGCCGGCTTCGTGCGCGTCACCTCGAACGCCGCCCGGCCCGCACGGTCCGCGACCGGCGCTGACGAGAACGCCCTCGTCCGGGTGCTACGCCGCATCGCCGCCGACGGATTCCCGCTCGCGCTGCTGAAACTGCTGCACGCCTGCGTCACCAGGTCTGGAGGACGCGCGCCCCAGTGGAGAGCCGTGGTCGTCAGGCACCACCGCGCCGGGCAGCACGAACTGCTCGGGGAAGCAACCGATCCGGCCAACCTGTGGCGCCGACTCGCCTTCTGGCGACCGCAACCGGTGGCGGCCGGTCTACTCGCCCCGTCCACCGATCATCGGCGACCCGCCCACATGGCATGCGGGTACGCCGCCGGAAAGGCGGTGTTCGCCGACTCGGCGCTGATTGTCGACTCGGAAGGAAACCGCTGATGACGCACGCAGACTCGGTCGAGTCCGGCCTGATCGGCGCCGAGTCCGGCCCCGGCGACCGCGCGGACCTGCGCCGTCCCTATGGCATCGACGATCTGCCCGCCCAGATCGCCACTGTCGCCGAACTACAGCCGTGGCGGGTTGCGCTGCGCCATAACGAAGTCGTCGTCACCTATGCGGCGCTGGCGGCCGAACTCGCGGCGCTGTCCGAAGCCATGGGGCCGGAACTCGGGCCGGACGACCTGGTCCCGGTGGTCGTCTCCAGTGTGCTTCCCGCGCTGCTGGAATCCAGTGCGGGCGCGCTCGGCGCGGTACTGGACGCGCTGCTCGACGATGCGCGCACGGCGGCACGCCAAGCCCTGTCCGCGACCGCGCCGGTGGAGACGCTGCTGAGCGGGTTCGAGGAGCAGGTGCGTCGGACACCGGACGCGGTCGCGCTCGAATACGCGGGCCCGACGCCGGCCCACCCGCCGCG
>NZ_BDBA01000093.1 GCF_001612745.1 Nocardia amamiensis NBRC 102102
ACATATGGCGAATTCGGCCACCGGGTCACCGTGCTGGCCCGGCATCTGGTCGCGCTCGGTGTCGGGCCGGAGACCCTGGTGGGCTTGGCCATTCGGCACTCGTTCGACCTCCTGGTCGGCGTGTACGCGATCATCGAGGCGGGTGGCGCGTATCTGCCGATCGACCCCGGCGAACCGGCCGATCGCATCGCCGCCGTGCTCAGGGTCGCCGAACCGGCGGTCGTGCTCACCACCACCTGGGATGAGCCCGAGTTCGGCGCGGACGTCCCGACGCTGCGGATCGATCGGCTCGAGGATCTGCCCGCGCCGCCCGCTCCCGCGATCGCCCGGTCGGCCGACGACATCGCCTACGTGATGGTCACCTCCGACTCGACCGGACGGCCGGAGGGTGTGGCGGTGTCGCACCGGTCGATCGTGGCGAATCTGCGCTGGCGGCAGCGAATTTTCCGGCTACGGGCCGACGACGTGGTACTGCAGCGGACACCGTGCACCGCCGACGTGTCGGTGTGGGAGTTCTTCTGGCCGTTGTCGGTCGGCGCGAAGCTGGTCATCGCCGCGCCGGACGGGGAGCGCGACCCGGCATACCTGGCCCGGGTGATCCGCGAGAGCGGCGTCACCGTCACGCATTTCGCGCCGTCCGTGCTCGCGATGTTCCTCGCCGATCGGCACGCGGCGGCGCTGGACTCGTTGCGGATGGTCTTCGCCTCCGGCGCGGAGCTACCGGCCGCGACGGCGGCGGCCTTCCGCGACCTCAGCGGTGCGACTCTGTACCACCTGTACGGACCCACCGAAACCGCGATCGACGTGACCGCCCACGAGGTGACCGCCGCGGACGTCGCTCGAGTGCCCATCGGTGCCGCCGCCGACGACACCGAGCTGTTGGTGCTGGACGACCACCTGCGGCCGGTGGCACGCGGTGCGGTCGGCGAGCTCTACCTGTCCGGTGTGCAACTGGCCCGCGGTTACGTCACCAGCCCCGGGCTGACCGCCGAGCGATTCGTGGCCAACCCGGAAGGGCCGCCAGGGGAGCGGATGTACCGCACCGGCGAAAGGGTCCGGTGGAGCCACGACGGCGAGCTGCTCTATCCGGGTGCGGCCGCTGCGGTCACCTCGACGGACAGCACCCAGGTCAGCGCAGGCACGGGTGCGCCGGTCGGCGGGCGGATTCCAGCGCACCCGCTGTTCGACGCGACCGCGGCGGACGGCGTCGCCATCGCGGGCGAACAATTGGGTGCCGCTACGCCTCCGCTGTTCCGCTCCGGGCCGGAGCCGATCTCGCCCGCGCAGTGGCGGCTGTGGTTCCTCAATCGGATCGAGAGCCAGGACGGCGCCGACAGCGTCCACAACCTTCCGATCGTGCTCCGGCTGACCGGACGGCTGGATGTCAAAGCGCTGGAGCGCGCCGTGCTCGACGTGCTGGCCCGGCACGAGACGCTGCGCACCGTCTACGCCGAGACCGACAGCGGCCCTTACCCTTCCGTCCTTGACGCCGCCGACATCGGCCTGAGCTTGCACGCGGTGCCGATCAGCCGCGCCGCGGTGGACGATGCCGTGGCCGGAATCGTCCGCGCCGGATTCGATCTGACCACCGAGCTGCCGACGCGGGTGGCGCTGTTGGCGGTCGATCGAGGGGACGCGTCGCGTGGCGTCATCGGCGACGAATACGTGCTGGTCTTCGTCGTGCACCACATCGCGGCCGACGCCGAGTCGGTGGCTCCGCTGGTCACCGACCTGATCAAGGCCTATCTGGCCCGGCTGACCAGCAGACGACCGCAGTGGGACGCGCTACCGATGCGATACGCGGACTACCGCCGGTGGCACGCGGAGCTGCTCGGGTCCGAGAACATCCCGGGTGACCTGGCCTACGCGCAGTTGCGCTTCTGGCGCGATGTGCTCGACGACGCGCCCGCGCAGCTGCCGCTGCCGACCGATCGGCCGCGTCCCGCCGTGGCGTCGCAACGCGGCGCGGCAGTGGATTTCACGATTCCGCCCGAGGTGACCGCCGGTCTGCGTGCGCTGGCCCGGCGCGGCGGCGCCACGCTGTTCATGACGCTGCACGCCGCGTTCGCTGCCACGCTGGCGCGGCTGAGCGGCAGTGCCGATATCGTCATCGGCTCGCCGGTCGCCGGGCGTGCGGACCCTGCGCTCGACGCGCTCGTCGGTTTGTTCGACAACACCCTGGCACTGCGCACGCTGGTCCCCCCGGACGCTTCGTTCAGCGCGCTGCTCGCGGACGTGCGGGAGAGCGATTCGGCCGCGTTCGCCAACGCCGACCTGCCGTTCGCGCGCCTGGTGGACGCCATGCGGGTGGATCGGCTTTCTGCCGCGCACCCGTTGTTCCAGGTGATGTTCAGCTTCGAGGCCGCGGCGCCCGTGATCGTCGGCAGAGCGCTGGAGGTGCCGTGGCTGTCGGTACGACCGGTCGAGATGGCCGCCATGGGAGCGGAATTCGACTTGCACTTGGTGGTCGGCGAGAAGGCCGGATCGGCGGGGCTATCGGGAAGCCTCCGCTACGCGACCGATCTGTTCGACGCCGCGACGGCCGAGTCCTACGTGGCCCGATTCCGGAGATTGCTCGTCGCCGTGGCAGTCGACCCGGACGTGCGCATCGGAGACATCGAGCTGCTGTCGAACGCGGAGAGCGCGCGGATCCTGCACGAGTGGAATGCCACCGCGCACCCGATCGACGAATCCGACACGCTGGCGTCACTTTTCGCCGCCCAGGCCGCCCGGACGCCGGATGCGCCCGCGATCACCTTCGACCGGACGACGTTGGCCCACCCGTCGCCCGACCACCACCCCTCAACGAGTCGCTCCGCGACGCTGACGTATGCCGAATTCAGCGGGGTGGTGAACCGCCTGGCGAGGTATCTCATCGCCCAGGGGGTGGGGCCGGAATCGCTGGTGGCGTTGTGTATCCGGCATCCGTTCGACTTGGCGGTCGGCATATACGCGGTCATTGAAGCGGGTGGGGGTTACATTGTGCTGGACCCCGGCCAATCCGCCGAGCATATCCTCGCCATGGCGACGCCCGTGTTGGTGCTCACCGACGGGTCCGGCCTGAATTGCGGTGCCGCCGAGATACGGATCGATCGACTCGACCTGTCCGGTTATCCGGGCGGCCCACTCACCGATGCCGATCGGCGCGCGCCGTTGCGCCCGGCGAACACCGCATACGTGTTGTTCCCCTCGGGTTCCCCCGGCGTGGTGATGAGTCACGGCGCCATCGTGAACCGGCTGCGCTGGATGCAGTCGGCGTATGCGGCGCTGGGGCCGGGAGATGTGCTGCTGCAGAAGGCGCCCGGCACCGATGACGTATCGGTGCCGGAGTTCTTCTGGCCCTTGCAGGCCGGCGCCAGGATGGTGCTGGCGCGACCGGGCGGTCATCGGGACCCGGCCTATCTGGCCCGGCTCATCCGGAGCGAAGGCGTGACGGTCGCGCATTTCGTGCCGTCCACGCTCGCTGCGTTCGCTGCCCAGGCGGTCGAGGTCCCGTCGCTGCGGGAGGTGTTCTGCTCCGGTGAGGTGTTGCCCGGTGCGGTCGCGCAGCGAATGCGCGCGCTGACCGGCGCGGCGGTGCACAACGGCTACGGAGCGACCGAGGCGGCGGTACAGGTGACCTTCCACGAGGTCTCCGACGCCGACTTCGAGGCCGTGCCGATCGGCAGGCCGATCTGGAACACCAGGGCCTACGTGCTGGACGCACGGTTGCGGCCGGTGCCGGTCGGGGTGCCCGGCGAGCTGTACCTGGCGGGCGCCCAGCTGGCGCGCGGTTATCTGGGCCGCGCCGCACGAACCGGTGACCGGTTCGTCGCCGATCCCTTCGGTCCGGCGGGCGAGCGGATGTACCGCACCGGCGACCTGGCGGTGTGGACCGCCGCGGGGGAGCTGGAGCTCCTGGGCCGGACCGACGTCCAGGCCCAGATCCGTGGCCTGCGACTCGACCTCCGTGAGATCGAGTCGGCCCTGCTCGCGGTACCCGGCATCGGGCAGGCCGCCGTGCTGGTGCGCGACGATCGCGGCGCGGGTGAGCAACTGGTCGCCTACTTGGTGGCCACCGGGCCGGTCGAGACCGCCACCGTGCGGGACCACGTGGCCGAGCGGCTTCCCGGCTACCTGGTGCCGGAGGCTTTCGTCGTGCTGGATCGTTTCCCGGTGGACCCCTCCGGGAAGCTGGACCGCACGGCCCTGCCCGCGCCCGCCTTCGAACCACCGATGTTCCAGGCCGCGACTGGACTGGTGGAAACACTTGTTGCCCAGGCATTCACGGCTGTAGTCGAAGCGACCGAGGTCGGCGTCGACGACGATTTCTTCGCCCTGGGCGGCGACTCGTTCGGCGCGATCCAACTCGCCGCGCGGCTGAGCAAGGCCACCGGCGCCGAAGTGGCGGTGCGCACGATCTTCGACGCGCCAACGGTGCGCGCGCTGGCGCGGCGGATCACCGTCAACCGTCCGATCGAAGTCGCACTTGTCGCGCCGCACAGCGGCGGCAAGCCCGTCGCGTTGTCGCTGAGTGGGACCGGACCTGGGGCGCCGCAGAGCGACGGTGAGCCGGTGGTGTCATCGCCGGCTGAGACTGGATCCCTTGTCTCGCTCAGGGCTGAGAGCGGATCTGTGGAGTCGTTGAGCGAGCCTCAGGCGGTGGCGTTGTCGCCGGTTGGGACCGCGCCTGTTGCGTCGGCGCCGAGTGGGGGCGAGGGTGCGGCGCTGCCGAGCGAGGGTGACGCGGTGGCGTCAGCACCGGTCGAGACTGGATCCGTCGCGTCGCGGCCGGTGGAGACCGGGCGTGTGACTATGCCGAGCGAGGCTGAGCCGGTGGCGTCAGCGCCGGTAGAGAGCGCGCCCGTTGTGTCGGTGCCGACTCGGGGCGCGGGTGTGGTGCTGCCGAGTGAGGGTGAGCCCGTGGCGTTGTCGTCCGCTGGGACTGGAACCGTCGTGTCGCCGCCGGTCGGAAGCGGACGATTGCCGGTTGGGAGCGTGCCTGCTGTATCGCTGTCGACTGGGAGTTGGCGGGCGGTCTCGCCGTCGAGCGAGGCTGAGGGAACCGCGTTGTCCTCGGTGGGGGCTGGGCCGGTCGTGCTGCCGTCGACCGATGCCGGACCCGTGGTCTCGCTGCCGAGCGAAAGCGACGCCGCCGTGCTGCCGCCGCTCACGCCGCAGGAGCGCGGCGGGTCGACGCCGTTATCGATCACGCAGCAGCGCTTGTGGTTTCTGAATCGGTTCGATACCGCGAGCGGTGGATACAACATCCCGTTCGCGTTGCGTTTCACCGGGGCGCTCAATGTGTCCGCCCTGGAGGCGGCTGTCGCCGATGTGATCGCACGGCACGAGACGCTCCGTACGCTCTACCCCGAACATGACGGCGTGGCAACGCAAGTGGTGCTTCCCGCCGGGACGAAGCTGGTCGAGCTGGTCGCGCGGCCGGTGCGCGCGGCGCAGGTGTCCGAACTCGTCGGGGCGGCGACGCGAGCCGGTTTCGATGTGACCGCCGAGGTGCCGGTGCGTGTTCGGCTGTGGCGCGTCGAGGACGAAGCGGCTGCTGGCGCGCAGGTCCACGTCTTGCTGTTCGTCGTGCACCACATCGTGGCCGACGGCTGCTCTTTCGCCCCGCTGACCAGGGACTTGGCCAATGCTTATGTCGCGCGCTGCGCGAGCATCGCACCGGCGTGGGGACCGCTGCCCGTGCAGTACGCCGATTTCGCGATCTGGCAGCGCGCCGCGCTCGGTTCGGCCGATGCCCCCGCCTCCGTGCTGTCCGGACAGCTGGCCTACTGGACCGATCGCCTGGCCGGGCTGCCCGAGGTGGTGACCCTCCCGTCGGACCGGCCCCGCCCCGCGGTCGCCACCAACCGGGGCGGTGTGCTCACCGGACAGCTGGATGCCGCTCTGCACCAGCAGATCCGAGATTTCGCCGCCGCGCATGACCTGACCCCGTTCATGGTGCTGCACGCCGCGCTGGCCGTGTTGTCGAGCCGCTACGGCGCGGGTGCCGACGTGGTGATCGGCACACTGGTCGACGGACGCGGCGTGGAAGCCTTGGACGACCTGGTCGGTACGTTCGTGAACACGCTGGTGCTGCGCACCGAGGTCCGCCAGGACGCGACCCTGGCCGAGTTGCTCGCATCCGTGCGCGCGACGGACCTGGCCGCGTTCGACCATGCCGCGGTGCCGTTCGCGCAGGTGGTCGAGGCGGTGAACCCGGTTCGTTCGCAGGCGCACACGCCGCTGTACCAGGTCGCGCTGACGTTGCGGAACAAGCTCACGCCGGAGTTCCGGCTGCACCGCCTGGCCATCGCCGCTTACCCGGTCGGACCGGTGCCGATCCACCTCGACCTGGACTGGACGCTGACCGACCGCTGCACCGCCGATGGCGCGCCGGACGGCATCGACGTGCATCTGCGCTACGCGCTCGACCTGTTCGACGCACCGACCGTCGCCGGATTCCTCGCCGCGTTCGAACGTGTGCTGCGCGCCATGGTTCGCGACGCCCGCGTCCTGGTCGGCAAGGTCGAGCTGATGTCGCCGGCGGAACGCGGACTGCTGCTGTCGGACCGCAACGCCACCACGCACGCCCTGCCCGCCGAGACGCTGGACGACCTGCTCACCGCACGCGTGGCGGCCACGCCCGACGAGATCGGCGTGCGTTACGAGGATTCCGCGATTACCTATGCGGAGTTCGCCTCCCGAGTGAACCGGCTGGCCCGCGCACTCATCGGGTTGGGTGTCGGCCCGGAGATCATCGTCGGACTGGCCGCGTCGCGTTCGATTGACATGCTCATGGCGATGTACGCGATCGTTCGTGCGGGCGGGGCGTATCTGCCGATCGACCCCGAGCATCCCGCCGAGCACCTGGCGCGGGTCGTCGCGGGCGCCGCGCCGCGGCTGGTGCTGACGGCGGGCGGTGCGGCATTGCCCGGCCTGGACGGCGTGCCGGTGATCGACCTCGCCGATCTAGACCTGAGCGGCCTCGCCGAGGGGCCGGTGCGGGACGCGGAGCGGATCGCCGTCCCGCGCCCGGACAACACGGCCTACGTGCTGTTCGATGGCGCCACCGTGCTTCCGAAGGGCGTCGCGGTAACCCACCGCGCGATCCTGAACCAACTGCGCTGGTTCGAATTCCGCTACCAAGTCACCGCGTCCGACCGCATCCTCCAGCACGCTCCGCTGACCTCGGAGGTGTCGGTGTGGGAGTGCTTCCTACCCATCGCGGTCGGCGCACCGCTGGTGATCGCGCGGCCGAGTGGGCGCCTCGACCTCGGATACGTCGCGGGGCTGCTACGCGAACACGGCATCACCATCGCCGAGTACGCGCCGTCGATGCTGGCCGCGCTGATCGGTCAGGGGATGGGCGAGGCGTTGCACTCGCTCCGGCACTTGCGCTGCGGCGGTGAGACGCTCACCCCGGCTCTGCTCGCCGCGCTCCGCGGCAGCGTGAGCGGCTTGCTGCACAACGCCTATGGCATGCCCGAGACGGCGATTTCCGCGATCTGTCACGAGTTCACCGACGCGGACATCGAATCCAGCCGCAGCCCGGCGATCGGCCGCCCGTGCTGGAACACCAGGGTCTATGTGTTGGACGCTCGGTTACGTCCGGTGCCGGTCGGTGTCACCGGCGAGCTGTACCTCGCGGGCGGCCAGCTGGCGCGCGGCTATCACGCCCGCCCAGGGCTCACCGCGGAACGATTCGTCGCCGATCCGTTCGGCGTACCCGGCCGGTTGATGTACCGGACCGGCGATCTGGTGCGCTGGAACCGCGACGGCGCACTGGAATACCTGGGGCGCAGCGACTTTCGAATGGTGCGCGGCCACCGAATCGGACTCGGCGAGATCGAGGCCGCGGCCGCGGCCGCGGCCGCGACCGCGACCGCGACCGGAGTGACGAACGCCGCGGTGCTCCCGGCCGAGCGGTTCCGGCCGCCGCGGGAAGGGGCCGAGGCGGTGCTCGCCATGCTGGTCGCCGGGCTGGTAGGCGCGGCGCGGATCGGCGCGGACGACGACTTCTTCGCGTGCGGTGGCAATTCGCTGCTGGCAGTGCGGCTGGTGGCCCGGGTCAACGCGACGTTGGGCTGCGCGCTGACCGTCCGCGAGGTGTTCCAGGCGCCGACCGTGGCCCAGCTGGCGCGCCGGGTCGCGCCGTCGGCGGAGCCGGGTACACCGTTGTCGCCGCGTGAGCGGCCGACGCGAATTCCTCTGTCGCCTGGGCAGTTCCGGATGTGGCTGTTACACCGGCTGGATCCGGACTCGGGTGTCCACAATATTCCGGTCGCCATCCGCCTCACCGGCGCAATCGACTACCAGGCGCTGCGCGCCGCGCTGCGTGACGTGGTCGTCCGCCACGAAACGCTGCGCACCGTCTTTCCCGCCGATGCGGACGGCCCCGCTCAGGTGGTGCTGCCAGGACATGACGTGCCCGAGCCGACTCTGGATCCGATCGCGGTCACCGCACCGCACTTGGGCGAAGCGGTGCTGGCCGCCACCACTGACGGCTTCGACCTGTGCAACCAGGTTCCATTGCGGGCGAGCCTGTTGCGCATCGACCGAGACGATCACGTGCTGGTCGTCGTGATCCATCACATCGCCGCGGACAGCGCCTCCACCGCCCCGCTGGTACGCGACCTGATGACCGCCTACACCGCCCGACTGGCCGGAAAAACTCCACCGTGGCGGCCGCTGCCGGTGCAGTACGCGGACTTCACGCTCTGGCAGCGCGACGCGCTCGGCGCAGCGGACGACCCGTCATCGACGCTGTCGAACGACATCGCTTACTGGCGAGCCGAACTGGCCGGACTCCGCCCGGTGCTGGAGTTGCCCGCCGATCGTCCGCGACCGCCGGTGGCCTCCGGACGTGGCGCCACCATCGAGATCACGCTTCCAGCCGACCTGACCGGTTCGATCGCCGATCTTGCCCGCAGGCACAGTGTTCCGACGTTCATGGTGCTGCACGCTGCCTTCGCGACGCTGCTCGCGCGGCTGGCCGGGGTGGACGACGTCGCCATCGGCACCACCGTCGCAGGGCGCGGCGACAAAGCGCTGGACGATCTGGTCGGCATGTTCGACAACACCGTTGTGCTGCGCACTCCGGTCGCGACAGATGCGTCCTTCGCCGAGCTGCTCGCCCGGGTCCGCGAGATCGGCGTGCGCGCCTTCGCACATGCCGATCTGCCCTTCGCCAGGCTCGTCGAGGAGCTGAATCCCCCTCGTTCCCAGTCGCATTCGCTGGTCGTTCAGGCCATGCTGACTTTCCAGCACCATGATGAGCCGGCCCTGCGCCTACCCGAGCTCACGGTGTCGGCCTACCCGTTCCACAACCCCGTCGCACAATTCGATCTGGCCATAGAACTCGCCGAACACCAGGAGAACGCAGGCACCACGTTGCGTGGCGTGCTGCGGTACGCCACCGACCTGTTCGACCGCGCCACTGCCGAGGCGTTCGCGGCCCGCTTCACACGGGTCCTGCGGAGCGTGGTGTCCGATGAGTCGGTGCGCGTCGGCGACCTGGATCTGCTGGATGCGGCGGAACGCACGCTGGTGCTGGACCGGTGGAACGGCACCGCCGCGCCGGTCGATCCCACGGCCACCCTGATCTCGCTGTTCGAAGCACAGGTGGTCAGGACGCCGGACGCGCCCGCGGTCACGGTCGAGGGACGGACGCTCGCCCACCCGTCGCCCGACCACCACCCCTCAACGAGTCGCTACGCGACGCTTACGTATTCGGAGTTCGCCGCCCGGGCGCGGCGCCTGGCGCGCTGGCTGGTCGGAGCGGGCGTCGGCCCGGACGCGCCGGTCGCACTCGGCATGCGGCCCTCGCTGGACCTGGTGGTCGGGATCTACGCGATCACCCTCGCCGGTGGCGCGTACGTCCCGCTCGACCCCGCGCACTCGACCGAGCAATTGGAAGAACTGCTGCGGACGGTGCGGCCGGTATGCGTGCTCACCTCGGGTCTGGACCTGGATGCGGGCGAGGCGCGGCAGGTCCGGCTCGATCGGCTCGATCTGCGCGGATACTCCGCCGAGCCGTTGACCGCGCTGGACCGGCTCGGCGGGCCGCGACCGGCCCACACCGCGCATGTGATCTTCACCTCGGAATCGACCGGCCGCCCCGAGGGCATGGCGGTTTCGCACGCGGCGATCGTGAACCGTCTCACAGGAATGCAGTCGGCGTATCCGCTGACCGCCGACGACGTTGTGCTGCTCGGGTCCCCGGCCACGGCCGCTGCGTCTGTCTGGGAATTGCTCTGGCCCTTGGCATTTGGTGCGAAGCTGGTGGTCGCGCGGCCGGACGGGCACCGCGATCCCGCCGATCTGACCCGCGTGATCGTCGAGCAGCGCATCACCACGGTGCACTTCGCGCCACCACTGCTGGGGGCGTTTCTGGCTGACCCGCGCGCCGCGGAGTGCATTACGCTCCGCAACGTCTTCACGTCGGGGGAGGCGCTGCCCGCGCTTATCGCGCAGCGGGCGCGAGAAGTGATCGGAGCGCGGGTGCACATCCTGTACGGGCCGACCGGGGCCGCCATGGATGCCACCTGTCACGAGGTGACCGAGGACGACGTGGTGTCGGTGCCGATCGGTGCTCCGGTGTGCAACACACGGGTGTACGTGCTGGATTCGCGTCTGCATCCGGTGCCGGTCGGTGTCGCGGGTGAGTTGTATCTCGCGGGAGCGCAGTTGGCTCGCGGTTATGTCGCGCGTCCTGATCTGACCGCGGATCGTTTCGTGGCCGACCCGTTCGGTGCGCCGGGTGAGCGGATGTACCGCACCGGTGACCTGGTGACCTGGACGGCACGTGGTGAGCTGAACAGACTGGGCTGCACTACCTTTGGCGGTCTGCGCATCGAGCTGAACCAGATCGAGTCGGCACTCGTGGCACTGGATTCGATCGCTCAGGCGGCGGTGCTGGTCCATTCGGACGAGCAGGTGGGCGACCAACTGGTCGCGTATGTGATCCCGCGGGCGCCACGCAGGTTCGACACCGAGGACGTGCGCGCCGCGTTGAGTGCCGAGCTACCCGCGCACCTGGTGCCCGCGTCATTCGTCGTGCTCGATCGCCTGCCGGTCGGCAGTTCCGGCGAGCTCGACCGCAACGCGCTGCCCGCTCCGATGCCCGCGGCCTACCGTGCTCCGGCCACCCGCGCTGAGGCGACTATTGCGCGGATCGCGGCGCGGTCGCTCGGCGTCGAGCGGATCGGTGTCCACGACGATTTCTTCGCCCTCGGCGGCGATTCGCTGCTCGCGATCCAGGTTGCGGAACGGCTCGGCGCCGAGTTGGACGTCGAGATCCCCGCGCGAATGCTGTTCGAGGCGTCCACTGTGGCCGCGCTGGCCGCGCGAACCCAACGGCTCGTCGGCGGCAAGCCCGCGCTGGTACGGCGGCCGCGCCCCGCACGCGTTCCCCTTTCGCCGGCGCAGCAGCGGATGTGGTTCGGCAACCGGTTCGCTCCGCCCGGCGCCGCGCACAACCTCGCGGTGGTGGTGCGTCTCACCGGCTACCTCGACTCGGACACGCTCGCCGCCGCCGTCGGTGACGTGGTCGAGAGGCACGAGACGCTGCGCACCGTGTATCCCGACCTCGACGGCACCAGTTATCACCACATTCTCGAGCCCGCCCCGGTGCGGGAGATCCACTCGCTGGACACGACGGACGCGCTGCGCGAGTTCGTCGCGGGCCCGTTCGAGCTGACCGCGGACGCGCCGCTGCGCGTCGGCCTGATCACCCGCTCCGACCGCGACCATGTGCTCGCGCTGGTGGCCCACCACATCGCGGCCGACAGCTTCTCCATGGGCGTGCTCGTCCGCGACCTCGCTACCGCTTACGCGTCCCGCGCCACGCGCACCGCGCCGGTCTGGTCCGAACTCGATGTCCACTACGCCGACTATGCGCTGTGGCAGCACGAAGTGCTCGGCGCCGCGCACGACACGGATTCGATGGCCGCGCGCCAGCTGCGGTATTGGCGAGAAACACTGCGCGGATTGCCCGTACAACTCGGCCTTCCCACCGACCGCCCACGTCCCGCCATCGCCTCCCACGCCGCGGCGAGCGCGACGCTCGCACTACCGGACGACGTTCGCGACGCCATCGCGGCGGTGGCCACCCACTACGAGGCGACCCCGTTCATGGTGCTGCACGCCGCGCTGGCGACTTTGCTCGCGCGTTTGTCCGGCACGACCGACATCGCCATCGGCGCCGCTGTTCCGGGCCGGGACGACGCGGCGCTGGAGGATCTGGTCGGCCCGCTCGGCAACATCCTGGTGCTGCGCGCCGAGGTATCGGCCTCCGACACCTTCGCTGCGATCCTGCGCCGGGTGCGCGACCACGATCTGGATGCATTCGCCCACGCCGACGTGCCTTTCGAGCGCGTGGTCGAGGCGCTCGACGCGCCGCGCCCGCAGGCGCGGCATCCGCTGTTCCAGGTCGCGCTGCTGTTCCGGGATCTTGCGCCCGCCACCGCGGACATGGCCGGGGTCACCTTGTCGGAGTACGAATTCGACTACGCAACAACGTCTTTCGACTTACAGCTAGCACTCGTCGGCGGCGCGTTGCGCTGCACCTACGCCACCGACCTGTTCGACGCCCGCACTGTCGAGGCCTTTGGTGCCCGCTTCATCCGCCTGCTGGTCGCGGTGACCGCCGACCCGGACCAGGCGGTCGAAGACATCGATCTGTCCGGCGCGAGCGAGCCGCGCCCCAGCGAGCGAAAGGACTCCGCGTACACCGCTTCGTGACGAGAGGCTCACGCCGAGCCACCTGGATTCCCCCGAACCCTGACCCGACCAGGAAGAAGGAAAACCGAATGAACAACCCGTTCGACGACGACGACGCCAAGTTCTACGTCCTGATCAACGAGGAGGGCGAACACTCCCTATGGCCGGTCTTCGCCGCCGTCCCCGGCGGTTGGACCATCGCCTACGGCGCCGCCAACCGCAAGGCCTGTCTGCAATACGTCGAGAACCACTGGCTGGACATGCGTCCCAAGTCGCTCATCGACGCGATGTCCAACGAGGCGAACTGATTATCTGAATCCACGCGGGGCGCGCTGGTCGCACACCACTGTCGACCGGCGCGCCCGCCTCGGCTCACGCCTTGGCGCGGGAGTTGATCACCGCGTGGGCCTGTTGCCGCCAGTCCGTGACGGCCCTCGTCCGCAGGCCGCCCAGCGCCGCGTCGAACTGTTTGGCGCGCTTGGTGACGGTGAGCCCGACGTAGGTGCGCGAGTTGGTGATCGCGCCGGTCGCCACCGCGCAGGCTTCGTCGACGTCTCCCGAGGCCAGCAGCGCCGTGGCGTGCTCGAAGCGGACCAAGGCGGGTTCCATGGTCTCCGACGGGTCGTACAGCGCCATCGCGTGGGCCGCCGCGGCGGCGGTCTCGTCGGCCCGGCCGAGCCGGGAATATCCGATCGCCTGATAAAAGGCGAGTTTCTCGGGGCGGAAAGAGAAGATACCGACCGAGAGGTCTTCTGGACCGACATCGTCCAATGCCGCCGCCGATCGTGTGATACAGCGCGCGAATTCATCGGCATGACCGAGACTGGCGTGGGCGCGCGCCGCCATTCCCCACAACCATGCGACAGCCGGGCCGTACGACGGATTTTCTTGCAAACGACCGTCGAGTAACTGCAAAACTTCCTTTGGTTTATCGCTATAGGTCGGCAAATACGCGAGTCCGGCCAAGGCGATGTCTTCCGAATAGCGGTCGCCGATGTCCTGCGCGGCGTGGATCGCGGTGGCATACCACATGCGTGCCTGGCCGAAATGCCCTTCGTTGAACAGGATCTCGCCGACCACGTTCGCCAGCCTGCCCGCGGTGCGCACCAGCCGGACCTGCTGATGGGTGGGTTGCCGTTCGCCGAGACAGCCGCGGACCATGCGGAATTGCTCCAGGCCGGTATGCAGCAGCTCGTGCGGCGGCACCTGCACCACCCGCGTGCCGAGTACCTCGGCGGACTGCTCCAGGAACACCAGTCGCCGCTCGCTGATCGACCCGGCGTCGAGGGTCGCGAGCATCCGCTCCGGTTCGCTTGCCACCAGGTCCGCCGCCTGGCCTGCCAGGCCTGCGCCGATGCAGGCCAGCAGTTCTCGCCTTCTCACGTCGTCTTCCTCGACTTCCTTGTCGAGCCCGATTTCCCTACCGAGCTTGCTCTGCCTTTCGGGCGCCGGATCGGCGCTTTCGCGGTCGGAGGCCGACTCCCGCGGTGCTGTGATCGCGCGCTCGAATCGCGCGACGACGAGTGCATCGGCTTCTGACACGACCCTGTCGAGAAGACGCTGGCTAGCAGCGTGCATCCGGGTTGTCCGGCCGTTCTCCCACAGGACCACGGTGCGCGGGGTGACGCCCACCAGACGTGCGAATTCGTATCGGCTTCGCTTCATCGCCGTGCGAAGCGCGTGTACCGCTTCGCCCGTCCAGTCGACCTCCACCTTAGGTCTCGCTTCCTTGCTCCAGGACGATACAAACGGAAAGTACTCGCAATTACCGCATTAGGGACTGTTATCTACCGAATCGCAACGCGCACTGTTGAACTGCACCCGGCATCGGGGGTCACGCCCAAACCCTGTCGAGGGCGCCCGTTGCCCGGAACCCGGCGCACGGTCCCGACACGGCCCGATCCATCCGTGTCGAGCGCGGTTCCGGCGGCGCCTTCTCGGTGCCGGGTGCACGCACTTGTGGAGGTGAACGATGGACGTGTTGCACTCGGATGTCCGGGAATTGTGGCTGGTACAAAGCCGCGACTGCGCGCAGGAACCGCTCGGCCTGAGCTACGACCGCGCGCGATTCATCCGCGCCGTGCACGGCGGGCACGGCGCGAGCTGCCGCCAGTACCTAGCGGCCTCCGCATACTGTGTCCGGCAGGCCGCTGACCAGTGATCGGCCGTGGAACCGCTGCTGGCCATGCTCAGCGCATGCCTGCTGTTGGTGGCCGCGATCACCGCCGTCGGCTCCTGCTTGCCCCACAGCGGCGCGTCTGACGCCCACCGGCCACCCGACAAGCCGTTCACCATCGAACAAGCGCATCGAGTGATGCAGTGCCATCTGCCCTGCCGCGCGGACGCCTGCCCACGCAAACAAGCGGCGTTCCGCACCTTGGTCGCCTCCGGGCGCGTGGTGCCCGACAACCGGGCCGACGGGTACTCGCGCTGACCTGAACGCGAAGGTCGACGAAGGCGCTCCGGCCCACCATATTCGCGCGGATCCGTCCGCGGATTGCTCGGGGTTGTTGTGAGGGAATCCCGATCACGCCGAAGTCCTCGTATCTCCACGCGGGGTGGAGATACGAGGACTGCCGCGCTGCTGCGACGAGGCGATAGGCGGTAGCAGGCCGCCCGAGCGCCGCCATCGCCGCGCCCCTGTGCCGCCACTGCGACCGCATTTCCAGCGCCGAACGCGTCGACGCAATCATCATGACCTGCAACGGATCCGAGACTTCCGAGGCGGCAATTGATGACCAGTCCTCGCCCCACCGAGCCAGACGTCCACCTGAGCGTCTTCCTCCACGGCCTACGGTTCGACTACATCGCGTGCATCAGTGCCGCCGCCACCTTCATCCGGGAATGGCGCGAGAAGTACTTCGACGGCGCCGTCACGGTGGTTCCTGGCCGGCCAACCGGCCTGCGCCGCCTGCCGAACGAAAGGCTCTACCTGGACCGATGATTCACTCACCTGCGGCAGGGGGACCGGATTCCGGCGACGCGCCCCTGGCCGGTCCGCTGAATGACGAGGTGATCGGTCATCCAGCGAATTTTCGGCCGAACAGGATGGCCTGCATGAGGCGGATCACCCGCAGCTGTGCGCATGCCGGGTCGTGCGAGCCGAAGCGTTCACCCAGGTCGACGACCAGCGCCAGTGCGGCGTGCACCAGCAGGCGCGACTCGGCGGCCGACAGCTCGGGCCGCGCCGCGCCGAGCAGTTTGGCCCACTCTTCGACATTGAGCCGCTGGATATTGCGCAGCACAGTGCGCTCCTCCGGCGGCACGTTGCTGATCTCGGCGTAGTAGACGAAGGTCAGCTCCCGCTCGGCGAACGAACCGGCCACGTACAGTTCGGCCAGCGTGCTCAGCGCTTGCTCAGGTGTTTCGGCGGCAGCGACGGCGGGTCCGATGGCGGCCGACACCCGATCGGCCGCTCGGCGGAACGCGGCGGCCAGGATGTTGCCCTTGCCGCGGTAGAAGCGGTACACCGCGGAAGAGGTGGGCAGGCCCGCGGCGGTCGCGATGTCCTCCACGCTGACGTTCGGGTAGCCGCGTTGATGGAACAGCTCCACCGCGCGCGCGAGCAGCAGCTCGTGGGTGAATATCAACGGAATCTCTTTGGCGGTAAGGCTTTCGGTTGCGGCGCTGCCGGGCGGCAGCGTGCAATCGGCGATCGCGCAGCATGCCTCGGTCAGCCGCGCGGTCAAGGCGCGGACCGGAATCGCGACGTGGTGATCGCCGATGCTGCTGAGCACGCTCAGCAAGGCCGCCGCGAGCACGGCGCGGTCGGCCTTGCTCAGCGCGGGCCTGGTTTCGGCCAGCAATGACATGAGCGCGGCGTTCACGCTCGCGAGCTGTTCGGACAGGGTGGTCGCGTCGGCGTCCGCCAGATAGCGGCGCTGCCAGCGCAGTAGTGCCGCGCTGCGCCGATTGGCGATGGCGGCCGCGATCAGGGCGTCGAGTACCTGCTCGAGCCTGCGCTCGGCGGGTAGTCCGTCCGCGGTGTCCGGCAGCCGGGCCGCCGCTCGGCTGACCGCGCCCAGCCGTAGCACTTCCTCGCGGAACAGCGCGTACTTGCTCGGGTAGTGGCGATAGAGCGCGGCGGAGCTGATATCGAGCCGGGAGGCGATGTCCTCCATGCTGACGCCGTGATAGCCCAGCGCGCCGAACGCCTCCGCCGATGCCGCCGCGATCTGGGCGCGGCGATCGCGCGGCCGGCGGCGGATCTCTCGTGCCGGTTTCTCGCGCTCCGCAGCGCGGCGTTCCTCGGCACCCATTCCGCGATGGTAGCCCAACCGGTCACTTGGTTCAGTGATGTTTCCCCGCCTCGGGAAGGGCTGAATAGGAGGTCACAACTATTCCAGAAAACGACTGACAACGCCGCCGTAGTCATGAAACAAGTAGCGAACTGTTACTAACATAAGCAGGTGCTGGACCGGCTGCTGCCCGGGCAGTGGGAATCCTCCGCGCGGTTGACTCGAGCGCCCATCGGCGGGACGGCGCCTGCGGCCATCGCTACCGCGCGGGGCGGCCGAAGAGCACCAGCTGCATCAGTAGGCGAACCCGGTCCTGCGCGGCCAGTGGCTCGTTGCCGAAGGCGCGACCGAGATCGACGACCAGTGCGAAGGCCGCGTGGACGAGGATGCGCGCCTCGGCGGGGGTGAGTTCGGTGCGCACCTCGCGCAGCAGCCGGGCCCATTCCTCGACGCTGAGCCGCTGGATGTTGCGCAGCACGGTGCGTTCCTCGGCCGGAACATGCTGAAACTCGGTGTAATACACGAAGGTGAGTGCGCGCTCGGCGAACGAACCCGCGACGTACTGAGTGATCAATGCGGTAAGCGCGTCTTCGGAATCGCCTGCCGCCGCGACGGCGGGGCCGATGGCGCCGGAAACCCGTTCGGCGGCACGGCGGAACGCGGCGGCCAGGATGTCGCTTTTGCCGCGATAGAAGCGGTACACCGCCGACGCGGCCGAAAGTCCTGCGGCGGTGGCGATGTCCTCCACGCTGACGTTCGGGTACCCGCGCTCGTGGAACAGCTCGACCGCTTTACGCAGCAGCAGTTCGTGTTTGAACGAGTCCGGGATCTCCACCACCGCCACCGGTTCGACCGGGTGTTCCGCGGGCAGGTCCGCGTTCGCGATCGACAAGCACGCCGAACTCAGCAGGCGGGCAAGGGATTTCGCGGGAAGGGCGGCGTGATGGTCGGCGATGCTGGTGATCGTGCTGAGCAATGCGGTACGCAGCACGCGCAGGTCGTCGTCGGTCCGCTTCGGGCGCAGCGCGGCCAGCTGGCTGCCCATGGCGCCGAGGACCGTGGCCTGCTGCTCGCCCAGCGTGGTCTGGTCTTCGGGTTCGAGGTATCTGCCCTCCCAGCGCACCAGCGTGACGGTGGGGCGGTTCTCGATCGTGACGGCGATGAGCGCGTCGAGGACGTGCCGCAGCCGCTGCTCAGCCGGCCAGTCCGCCGCCTCCCCGGGCAGCTCGACCGATTCGGTCATCGCCCGGCCCACCCGCAGCAGTTCCTCCCGGAACAGCGCGTATTTGCTCGGATAGTGCCGATACAGGGCCGCCGAGCTGATCCCGAGCCCGGAGGCGATGTCGTCCATGCTCACGCCGTGGTAGCCGAGCGCGCCGAACGCGGCGGCCGACGCCGCCGCGATCTGGGCCCGCCGGTTCTTCGGCCTGCGCCGGATCTCCCGAGGTGCCGAGTCGCCGCTGCTCGCCTTCCGCGCCGTACGGCGATTGTCGACACTCATGACGAACATGGTAACGACCTGCTGCTATACGCAGGCTCGCCATGTCATGGGATACGGCGTCGGGGGATGAGCGCCCCCAGAAGCCGTACCTCTTTCCAGGGGGTGTGGAGCAGGCGACGAGGCGGGTGTCGTGCCGGTACTCCCGGGAGCCGACACCCGCCTCGCCTGGTGGTTGCGCACCACACACGTCTGACCACCCGATATTGCCCTGCCATGGGCTGCGGTGATCAAGCCGCCGATGTCCGGGTCGTGCCGCAGGGCATTGTCGACCAAGCGGGGCCCGCCATGCGCGGTCGCCCGTCAGTCGCGCGGTGCCGGGCGAACGCTCGCATACCAATCCAGCAGGTCGGGGTCGTCCACCGCGCTGCGTTCCACGACGCGGGCGGGGTCGGCGCCTTGGAACAGCTTCTTGATCGGGACCTCCAGCTTCTTGCCGGTGCGGGTGTGCGGGATGCCGGGGGCGAGGATGATCTCGTCGGGGACGTGGCGCGGGGAGACCTCGGTGCGGATGGTGTTGTTGATGCGGACTTTCAGTTCGTCGGTGAGGTCGGCGCCGGGCGCCAGGACCACGAACAGGGGCATCCAATAGCCGCCGTCGGGCTGTTCGGCGCCGATGACCAGGGCCTCGGCGATCTCCGGCAGCCGCTCGACGGACTGGTAGATGTCCGCGCTGCCCATCCGGATGCCGTGCCGGTTGAGCGTGGAGTCGGAACGTCCGTGCACGATCACGCTGTGGTGGTCGGTGATGGTGATCCAGTCGCCGTGCCGCCAGACGCCGGGGAACATGTCGAAATACGCGTCGTGATAACGCTTTCCGTCTTCGTCGCGCCAGAAGTGGACCGGCATCGACGGCATCGGCTCGGTGATGACGAGCTCGCCGACCCCGCCGCGCACCGGCTGCCCCGCCGGGTCGTACGCGTCCAGCGCGACACCGAGGTAAGGCGCCGAAAGCTCGCCCGGCCACACCGGAACGGTGCGCACGCCGCCGATGAACGCGGACACCACGTCGGTGCCGCCGCTGATCGAGGAGACCTGCACGTGGTCGCCGACGTTCTCACCCAGCCACAGCGCGGAGGAAGTGGGCAGGGCGGAGCCGGTGATGCCGACCGTGCGCAGCGTCGAGAGGTCGTGGTCGGTGCGCGGCACGGAGCCCGCCTTGATGCAGGCCAGCACATATCCCGGGCTGGTGCCGAGCACGGTGGCGCCGACTTCGGCGGCGATGCGCCACAGCGCGTCGGGGGTGGGATGGGTGGGGCTGCCGTCGTAGCAGACGATCGTCGCCCCGGCCAGCAGGCCCGCGATCTGGAAGTTCCACATCATCCAGCTCGGGCTGGTGTACCAGAAGAAGGTGTCCTCGGAGCCGATGTCCGATTGCAGGGCAACAGCTTTGAGGTGTTCCAGTAGCACGCCGCCGTGGCCGTGCACGATCCCCTTGGGCAGTCCGGTGGTGCCGGAGGAGAACACGATCCACAGCGGATGGTCGAAATCGACCGGTTCTGTGCTGATCACCGCGGGCACCGCGGCTGTGGTGGTGATCGCTTCGCTCCACGGCATCGTGTCCGGCACGCGAAGTCCGAGCCGGGGGATCGCGATCGTGCGCTTCAGCGAATGCAGCCCCGCACGCAGCTCGGCGATGTCGGCGCGCTTGTCGTGCGTCTTGCCGCCGAAACGGTAGCCGTCGGCGGTGACCAGCACGGTGGGTTCCAGTTGACCGAGCCGGTCCAGCGCCGCCTTCGGCGAGTAGTCCTGACCGCAGGCGCTCCAGATCGCGCCGATACTCGCGGTGGCCAGGAACGCGACCACCGCCTCCGGGATGTTCGGCAGATATCCCACCACCCGGTCGCCGGGCCGCACGCCGAGGGAGCGCAGCGTACGGGCGAAAGTGGCGGTGTGGTCGATCAATTCGGCCCAGGACACCTCGCGGATCGGGCTGTCCTCGCTGACCGCCTTGATCGCGGGCCGGTCGGTGCGCAACTGGCGGATCACCTGGTCCACGTAGTTGAGCCGGGTGCCGGGGAACCACCGCGCGCCCGGCATCTCGGCGTTCGCCAGCACCTCGCCCGCGATCTCGCCGAGCGCGAAGTAGTCCCACAGCGCGTGCCAGAAACCGGCGAGATCCGTGCTCGACCACTGCCATAGTTCGTGGTAGTCCGCCGCGCGCACCCCGGTGCGCTCGGCGACGAATCGCGCGAAGTCGGTGATCCTGGCAGCAGCGATGTCTTGTTCGGTCGGCACCCATTGTGGCTGCATGGCGGTCCTCCTCGCTGTGGAAACTCGGTGATCAGACGCGCTCGGCGCGTCGCACGATCTGCTCGGCATGCCGGAGTACGGGGGCATCGACCATCCTGCCCTCGAAGGCGAACACACCGCGGTGCTTCGGCGCCTCCGCGAGCAGCCGCCGGGCCCAGTCGGCGTCATCCTGCGACGGCGCGTAGGCCGCACGCAGTACCGGTACCTGGCTCGGGTGGATCGCGACCTTGGCGTCGAAGCCGACCGCGACCGCGTCCTCGGCTTCGGCGCGCAGTCCGTCCAGATCGCGAATATCCAGATAGACCGAGTCCAACGCCAATTTTCCGTGTGCTTTGGCCGCCAGCAGCGCGGTGGACCGGACCTGCCGGGCCACGTCGCGGTAGCCGCCGTCGGCGTGCCTGCTCGCGGTCCCGCCCAGCGCCGCAACCAGATCCTCGGCTCCCCACATGACGCCGATCGCGTTGCGCGCCGTCACCGCGGCGCCGACCGCGAGCGCGCCGAGCGGCGACTCGATCAGCGCGATCACTTCGTAGTCCGCCAGTGCCGTGATCTGGTCGGCTGATTCGCATTTCGGCAGCATGATCCGGCGATAGGCGGTGGCGGCCAGCGCCGTGAGATCGAGCGCGTGCTCCTCGGTGCCCGCCGCGTTGACGCGCACCACCGTGGTCTCGGGATCCAGCGGGGTGTCGATCAGCGCGGTCCGCGCCGCCGCCTTGTCGTGTGCGGCGACGCCGTCTTCCAAGTCGAGGATCACCACGTCGGCCGCCGCCGCGGCCTTCGCGTAGCGCTCCGGGCGATCGGCCGGGCAGAACAACCAGGCGGGGCCCGCCATCCGCCAGCTCATGCTGTACCCCTGTCGGCATGCGCGGGGCCCTGCGTGGTCACGCTCCGCGGCCACCTCGGGGCTTGACCACTCATGCCTGCGCTTCGCGGGGGTTCGGGGATGCGTCGCGCTGTGTCGATGATTCGCTCGCTCATGCCTGCGCCTCGCTGGCGCTCGGCTCCGGCACGAGCGAGGGCTCGGCTGTGTCTTTTGTTCGCTCGCTGCGCTCGCTCATGCCGACTCCGGGGCCTTGCGGACCAACGTCTTGCGGACCGCGGTGGCGACGATATCGCCGTGCTGGTTGCGTGCCGTGTGCGCGAAGGTCACGATGCCCTCGCCGGGGCGGCTCTTCGACTCGCGCTTGTCGGTGACCACGGTTTCGGCGTACATGGTGTCGCCGTGGAACAGCGGCTTGGGGAAGGCGATCTCCGAGAAGCCGAGATTGGCCACGATGGTGCCCTGGGTCAACTGCGCCACCGACAGCCCGACCAGGGTGGACAGCGTGAACATCGAGTTCACCAGCCGCTGGTTGAACGGGGGCAGCTGTTCGCTGAACGCCGCGTCCAGATGCAGCGCCTGGGTGTTCATGGTCAGCGTGGTGAACAGGACGTTGTCCGCCTCGGTGATGGTGCGGCCGGGCCGGTGCGCGTAGACAACCTCGGTGTCGAACTCCTCGAACCAGAGTCCGCGCTGCACCACCGCACGCCGGGTCACAGGCCCAGCTCCCGTCCGATCAGCATCAGCTGCACCTCCGTCGTGCCTTCGCCGATTTCCAGGATCTTGCTGTCCCGATAGTGCCTGGCGACCGGGTACTCGTTCATGAAGCCGTAGCCGCCGAAGATCTGTGTCGCGTCCCGGGCATTGTCCATGGCGGCTTCGCTGGCCACCAGTTTCGCGATGGACGCCTGCTTCTTGAACGGCTTGCCCGCCAGCATCAGCGCCGCCGCGTCGTAGTAGGCGGTGCGTGCGGCGTGCGCCCGCGCTTCCATCCTGGCGATCTTGAATGCGATGGCCTGGTTGCGGCCGATCACCTGCCCGAACGCCTCGCGCTCCTTGGCGTAGCGCACGCTCTCGTCCACACAACCCTGCGCAGCTCCGACAGACAGCGCCGCGATGGCGATCCGGCCCTCATCGAGGGTGCGCAGGAAGTTCGCGTAGCCGCGACCGCGTTCGCCGAGCAGGTTCTCCTCGGGCACCCGCACGTCGGTGAAGCTGAGCGGATGAGTGTCGGAGGCGTTCCAGCCGACCTTGTTGTACGCGGGCTCGGCGACGAAACCAGGGGTGTCGGTGGGCACCAGGATGGTGGAGATCTCCTTCTTGCCGCCGGTTTGTCCCGTCACGGCGGTCACCGTGACCAGCACGGTGATGTCGGTGCCGGAATTGGTGATGAATTGCTTGCTGCCGTTGATGATCCACTCGCCGCCGTCGGCGACCGCAGTGGTCCTGGTGCCGCCCGCGTCGCTGCCAGCGCCCGGTTCGGTGAGGCCGAACGCGGCGAGATTCCGGCCGCTGGTCAGCTGGGGCAGCCATTCCTGCTTCTGCTTGTCGCTGCCGAATCGGTAGATCGGCATCGCGCCGAGTGAGACGGCCGCCTCCAGCGTGATGGCCACGCTCTGGTCGACCTTGCCCAGTTCCTCGAGCGCGAGGCACAGCGCGAAGTAGTCGCCGCCCATGCCGCCGTATTCCTCGGGGAACGGCAGGCCGAACAGGCCCATCTCGGCCATCCCGGCGACCACCTCGTACGGGAAGGTGTGGTTCGCGTCGTGCTCGGCCGCCACCGGCGCCACTACCGACCGCGCGAAATCGCGCACGGTCAGCGCGAGATCGCGGTATTCCTCCGGCAGCGTGCCGGTGGACAGGAAGTCGGTCATGTCGGGATTCCTTCTCGTTCAGCGTGTTCCGGTTCGGCTCGCGCGGCGGCGACGCGCGCGAGCACCTGGTCGAGACGCACTTGCGCCCCGGGCTCGACCAGCAGTTCGACGGTCCCGGCGACCGGCGCGGTGAGGGAGTGCTCCATCTTCATCGCCTCCACGATCACCACCGGGTCGCCCGCGGCGACGGCCGTGCCGGAAGCGACCGGCACCGCGATCACCGATCCCGGCATGGGACTGCGGATCTCGGCGTCGCCGACGTGTTCGTCGTCGCCACGCACGTTGACCTCGGCGACCTCGCGCAGCGCCGCGATGCCGGACGGGAAGGGTAAGCGGGCCGTGGACGCTACCCACAGCAGGCCGTCTTGCTCGGCAACCCGATAGGTGCCCCGAAGGCCGTCCTTGGTCAGGGTGAGCACACCGGCGCATGCATCGCCGCGGCCGGTGAATGTCGCGGTGAGCGAGGCTGTTTCGCCGTCGCCGACGCGGACCACACCCTCGGCGGGCGTGCCGGAGAGGTAGACGTGCTCGATCCGATCGCCGCCCGCGAGCCGGATCGGCGTCGGCGCGTCGGCCCCGATCCGCCACCCGGACGGGATCGCCCACGGATCGCCCGGCGTCGTCGGCCAGCGGCGCAGCCAGTGGCAGACCGCGGCGGCGATGAACTCGTCGTCGCCGACAGCGGCGGGATGGAAGTCGGCCACTCGCCGGTCCAGCAAATCGGTGTCGAGCCGCCCCTCGGCGACATCCGGGTCGGCCAGCAGGAAGCGCAGGAACTCGATATTGCTGGTCACACCGAGCAGCACGGTCGCGGCCAGCGCCCGGTCGAGTTTCGCGAGCGCGGCGGTTCGATCACCGGCGTGCGCGATGACCTTCGACAGCATCGGGTCGTAGTCGCTGCCCACGTGTGTGCCGATCCGCAGCCCCGAATCGACTCGCACCCCATGGCCTTCCGGCTCGTCGAGGTCGAGCACCGTGCCGCCGGTAGGCAGGAACCCGCGCCCCGGGTCCTCGGCGTACACCCGGGCCTCGATGGCGTGGCCGACCATGCGGATGTCGTCCTGCGCCACCGCGAGCTTCTGGCCGGCCGCGACCCGGACCTGGCATTCCACCAGGTCGACGCCGGTGACCAGCTCGGTCACCGGATGCTCCACCTGCAGCCGGGTGTTCATCTCCATGAAGAAGAACTCGTCGGGCCGGTCGGCGGAGACGATGAACTCCACGGTGCCCGCGCCCACGTAGTCCACGCTGCGGGCGGTGTTGCAGGCGGCGGCGCCGATCCTGGCCCTGGTCGCCGCGTCGAGCAGCGGGGATGGCGCCTCCTCGATCACCTTCTGGTGGCGGCGTTGCAGGCTGCATTCACGCTCGCCCAGGTGCAGCACGTTGCCGAACTGGTCGGCGAGGATCTGCACTTCGATGTGCCGGGGCCGGGTGACGAACCGCTCCAGGAACAGGGTGTCGTCGCCGAACGCGGCGGCGGCCTCGCGGCGCGCGCTACGCAGGGCCTCCGGGAGGCGTTCCGGATCGTCCACCCGGCGCATGCCTTTGCCTCCGCCGCCCGCGGACGGCTTGACCAGCACCGGATATCCGACCTCGGCGGCCGCGGCGATCAGCTCGTCGTCGGTGAGGCCGGGCGAAGCGATGCCGGGCACGACCGGGACGCCGAACGCGGCCACGGTGTTCTTCGCGGCGATCTTGTCGCCCATCACCTCGATCGCACGCGCGGGCGGGCCGAGGAAGACGATGCCCGCCGCGGCCAGCGCGGCGGCGAAAGCGGCGTTCTCCGAAAGGAATCCGTAGCCGGGATGAACGGCCTGCGCGCCGGTGCGCACGGCGGCGGCCACCACGGCGTCGATGGACAGGTAGCTCTCGCGCGCCGGAGCCGGGCCGAGTCGTACCGCCGTGTCGGCCTCGTGGACGTGCCTGGCGTCCGCGTCGGCGTCGCTGTAGACGGCGATGGAGCGAATTCCCATGGCGCGCAAGGTGCGGATCACCCGCACGGCGATCTCGCCTCGGTTGGCGACGAGCACGGTGTCGAAGTCGACGGGAACGGATTTGTTCAGCATCGCCATCACATCCGGAAGACGCCGTAGGAGACGGGTTCGAGCGGGGCCTGCGCGCACACCGAAAGGGCGAGGCCGAGCACGGTTCTGGTGTCGGCGGGATCGATGACGCCGTCGTCCCACAGGCGCGCGGTCGAGTAGTAGGGGTTGCCCTGGCTCTCGTACTGGTCCCGGATCGGGGCTTTGAAGGCTTCTTCGTCCTCCGCCGACCACGGCTGCCCGCTGCCGTCGAGCTGGTCGCCGCGTACGGTGGCCAGCACGGACGCGGCCTGCTCGCCGCCCATCACGGAGATCCGCGCGTTCGGCCACATCCACAGGAAGCGCGGTGAATACGCACGTCCGCACATGGAATAGTTGCCCGCGCCGTAGGAGCCGCCGATCACGACGGTGAGCTTCGGCACCCGTGCGCAGGCCACCGCGGTGACCATCTTCGCGCCGTGCTTGGCGATGCCGCCCGCCTCGTAGTCGCGGCCGACCATGAAGCCGGTGATGTTCTGCAGGAACAGCAGCGGGATGCTGCGCTTGTCGCACAATTCGATGAAATGCGCGCCCTTCATGGCGGATTCGCTGAACAGCACGCCGTTGTTGGCGACGATGCCCACCGGATGGCCGTGGATGCGCGCGAACCCGGTGACCAGGGTCTTGCCGTATTCCGCCTTGAACTCGTGGAACCCGCTCTCGCCGTCGCCCGCTCCATCGACCAAGCGGTGGATGACTTCGCGTACGTCGTAGGGCGTGCGCAGATCGACCGGTACCACGTCGTAGAGCTCCGATTCCGGCGCGGCGGGCGCGATGGGCGGCCGAACCTCCCACGGGGTGGCGGTGCGTGGTCCGACTGTGCCCACGATGCGGCGCACGATGCGCAGCGCGTCCTGGTCGTCCTCGGCCAGGTGGTCGGTGACGCCCGATGTGCGCGAGTGCAGTTCGCCGCCGCCGAGGTCCTCGGCTGTCACCACCTCGCCGGTCGCGGCCTTCACCAGCGGCGGCCCGCCGAGGAAGATGGTGCCTTGGTTGCGCACGATCACGGCCTCGTCGCTCATCGCCGGCACGTACGCGCCACCGGCCGTGCAGGAGCCGAGCACCGCGGCGATCTGCGGAATTCCCTTGGCGCTCATGGTCGCCTGGTTGTAGAAGATGCGCCCGAAATGCTCCCGGTCCGGGAACACCTCGTCCTGCCGCGGCAGATACGCGCCGCCGGAGTCGACGAGGTACAGGCACGGCAATTGGTTCTGCAACGCGATCTCCTGCGCGCGCAGATGCTTCTTCACCGTCATGGGGTAGTAGGTGCCGCCCTTGACGGTGGCGTCGTTGGCCACGATCACGCATTCGCGCCCGGACACCCGGCCGATCCCGGTAATGATCCCGGCGCCGGGAGACTCGTCGCCGTACATCCCGATGGCGGCCAGCGGGGACAGCTCGAGAAACGGGCTGCCCGGATCGACCAGCTGGTCCACCCGCTGCCGTGGCAGCAGCTTGCCCCGCGCCATGTGTCGGTCGCGCGCCTTCGCGG
>NZ_BDBA01000094.1 GCF_001612745.1 Nocardia amamiensis NBRC 102102
CCCCTTGTCGGGCAACGGCGCCGAGACCGCGGTCGGTGTCGCGGAGCAGGCGGGCGGCGGTCAGCATGCGCCAGCGGGTCACGTAGGAAAGGGGCGGTTCGCCGACTGTCGCGGTGAAGCGGCGGGCGAGCGTGGCGCGGGAGACCCCGGCGACCTCGCTGAGATCGGGGACGGTCCAGGCTCGAGCCGGATCCTCGTGCACCGCACGGAGCACCGCGGCGACCGCGTGATCGGCGAAAGCGCCTGCCCAGCCGGAAGTTTGCGCGTCGGCCTGCTCGTCGAACCATGCGCGAAGGACGAACAGCAGCAGCGTCTCCAATATCGCGGGCACGGCGGCGTCGCTGCCCGGACGTGGCTCGGCGATCTCGGCGGCAAGCAGATCCACGGCGCCGCGTAGCGCGGGATGACGCCCCGGACGCGCGGGAAGATGGATGAACTCGGGCAGCTCGTCGAGGATCGGATGGCTGCGGCCTCGTCCGAGTTCGTAGGCGCCGCACAGCAGCACGGTCCGCACGCCCGGCCCCACGATCTCCCTCGGCTCGCCGGGCAGCGCGGTCTCGGTGACCGGACTGTCCAAGCTGTCGACCAGGTCGTGATCGGCGCCGCGCGGCATGAACAGCACGTCTCCGACGCCGAGCGCCATCGGCTCGCCATTCGGCGGCACCACCCAGCACGACCCCTGCAAGACCACGTGGAACCCGGCGCCGGGCACCACCGGATACCGGCGGCCCCACGGCGCGTGCCGGATGAACAGGCCGGAGGTCGGGCTGCCGGTGCGGATGGCCGCGATCGTCTCGCTCAGGATGTCCACGTAGTTACCATACACTCTTGGGATGAGCGTTTCAGACATCGTATCGAGCTATTTGGCCATGGATTGACTCGAACTTGAGCGATAGATTTCCAATCATGACATCGACCGAAGCCACCGCATACGCTCCGACGATCGCCGTGTACGGCGCCACCGGCCACACCGGTGGCTATCTGCTCACGGAACTGCGCCGCCGTGGACTCACCCCGATCCTGGTGGGCAGGGACGCGGATCGAATCCGCGCCGCCGCCGACGCGGCAGGCCTGTCCGACGCCGACGTGCGGGTCGCGGACCTGACCGACCACGCGACCCTCGTGGCGGCGTTCACCGGCGCCGACGTGGTGATCAGCAGCCTGCCCGCCTATGTGAACCATGGCGCCGCCGTACTCGGCGCGGCCATCGATGCGGGCGCGCACTACACCGACATGTCCGGTGAGCAGCCGTTCCTGAAACGGGTCTTCGACGAGTTCGGACCGAAGGCCGCGGCGGCGGGCGTCACCGTGGTTTCCGGCATCACCGACAGCAATGTGCCCGGCGACCTGCTCGCCTACCTCACCAGCCGCCGTGTCGCCGGACCGGCCGATGTGGTGCTGAGCCACCTCAGCAAGAGCGGGGGCAACGGTTCCAAGGGCAGCGCCAAGACGGTTTTCGCCAGCCTGGACTGGTTTCGCGGCGGCGGCTGGCACTACGCCGACGGCCAACTGCGCACCGGCGCGGCGGCGCGCCACGACAAGCTGACCTTCCCCGGCGACACCGAGCCGACCGCTGTCGCGAAATTCCCGCAGCCACCGGTCCTGACCATCCCGCGGCACTCGGACGTCTCCTACGTCGAGGGCGTGCTCGCCACGTCGATCCTCGACACGCTCAGCGGGTTCACCGCCGAGCTCATCGACACGCTGCCCGACGAGCCCAGCTCGGATCTGCACTACGACCTCGTGGTCGACGCGTCCGGGACGGACGGGCGCGTGGTTCGCGGCGTGGTCAGCGGCGTCGACTCCTACCGCGATTCGGCGCTGATGGCGGTGGAAACCGCTGTCCGGCTGGCCGGAGGAGCCGCCGTGCCGGGCGCGCTGGCTCCCGCCGAAGCCTTCGACGCGGTCGATTTCCTCGACGCGCTGGCACCGTTCGGCATCACCTGGCGGATCGAGGAAACCGGAGAACCGGCACCGAATCGGGCATAGTCGAACGATGACCGACAACCGACCGCCGCTCGCCGTCGCACTCGATCTCACGCCGCACCCCGAAGGGGGCTGGTACCGCCAAACTTGGCGCAGTCCGGTCGAATTCAGGCCCGACGGGTATGACGGCCCACGCGCGAGCGCGACGGCGATCTATTTCCTGTTGCTGCCCGGCGAGCAGTCGGCCCCGCACACGGTGCGCTCCGACGAGCTGTGGCTCTGGCATCGCGGCGGACCGCTGGCGCTGAACATCGGCGGCGAAGAAGTGATCCTCGGTCCCGGCCTGGAGCATGGTCAAGTGCTCCAGGCCGTGGTGCCGGGCGGCGTCAGCCAGGCGGCCCGGCCGGTGGGAGCGGACTATGTGCTGGTCAGCTGCATAGTCGCGCCCGGGTTCGACTTCGCGGATTTCCGGCTGGATTGATCGGGGTTCAGCGCACCGGCGCCGCGGAGAACGCGACGAGCTCGTGCGGATCGTGCGCACAGAACATCCGGACCCGGTCGCCGTGGTCAGCGCGCAATGTGCGCAGCCGCTCCAGATTCTCCACCCGCGCTTGCCCCAGCGTGCCCGCGATCACCTCGAAGAATCCGAGCGCGACCGGGGGACGCGCCTTCCCCGACTCGAGCTGCCGGTGGTGGAAATACGCGTCGCCGCAATGCAGCAGCCAACCGTCGCTCTGCCGGATCGCAACGCCGCTGTGCCCGCGCGTGTGCCCGATCAGGGGAACCAGCAGGATGTCTTCCAGCACCGGCACAGCGGTGAAGCCGAACCAGGAGTCGGCGCCGGTTTCGTGGGCGAGCCAGCGTGGCCCGTGCTCCCATTGGCGCGGCTGATAGCGCCGGCGCTCTCCGGCCGTCGGCCGCTGGGTCGCCGCGTCGAGCTCGTCGGCGAAGACGTGCACGGTGGCGTCGGGGAAATCGGACAGGCCGCCCGCGTGATCGAGGTCGAGATGGGTGAGCACGATATGGCGGACGTCCTCCCGCCGATACCCGAGCGCGCGAATCTGATGCAGCGCGGTGAGTTCCGGACGCAACCGCGGCCGCAGCAGCTGGGCGGTGCCGACGCCGAGCCTGCTCCGGTCGAGCACATCGCCCATACCGAATCCGGTGTCCACCAGCACCAGCCCGTCGTCGGTCTCGACGAGCAGGCAATGGCCGACCAGCCCGCCGGTCACCAGCCCACCGCTGCCGAGCAGCGCGCGCCCGCCGAACGGGCACATCGTCGCGCAGTCCAGATGGTGCACGAGCATCGCGGAAACTCCCTCCTACGGCGCTGGACGGAGCAGATCCGATCCGGCACGAAGGTCTTTGTCGTTCCGGTCAACGTAGCCGGATCGCGGCTGGCTCGCGACAGCTCGGCCGCCGCCACGGTGCTCAGCGCGTGCGCCGCTCACCCGAATACCGGCCCTATTCAGGGATTTCGAGCAGACCCTCTTCCACGGCCCAGGCGATGGTGCGCTCGAGCTGCGGGCACGATTCCGGCCGGCCCGGCCGGTAGCCGCTCGCGCTCAACTCGGCGAAGACCGGGCAGTGCTCGGCCGGATCGCCGGTCCACTGCACCGATGTCTGGTGCGAGCTGCTCTTGCGCACCAGCACCTGGCTCCGGCATGCCTGACACCGCAGCGGGGTCAGGCCGTCCTCGAGATACCGCTGTCTATCGGCCACGGTCTGGGCGCGCACTTCGGCTCGCAGATCCGGCTGGTCGGCGAAATCGGGTGCCTTCGCCCAGGTGGCCGCCATCAGACGCCCGCCTCGGCTTCCTCGGCCTCGCGCTTGCGCCGCAGGTTCTCGGCGACCTCGGCCTCCCACGCCTCGTTGGCCTTGGTGGTGTCCACTTCGAACTCGAAGCGCTGGGTCATCTTTTCGGTGACCTCGGCCAGGTCGACGTAGAACTGCTCGTACCAGCGACGCAGCTGGTAGACCGGCCCGTCCTCCTCGCACAGCAGGGGGTTCTCCACCTTGGACTTGTGCTTCCAGATCTCGACGTCTTGCAGGAAGCCGACGCTGATCCCCTCGGTCATCTTCTCGGCCAGCCGATCGGCCATCTCGCCGTCGACGCCCCTCGGCTTCTCCAGCGTGATCCCCCATTGCAGGACGAAGGAGTCCTGTGTAACCGGGTAGTGGCAGTTGATCAGCACGCTCTTGACCTCGTAACCGCTGTAGATGTTGATCAGCGGGTTGATCATGTACGAGGGGCCGTAATAAGACGCCTCGGACTTCAGCAGCGTGTCACCGCCGTACTTGGAGGCCATGCCGATGTCCGGCCTGCCCTTGGTCTCCAGGAACTGGGTGGCGATGTGGCCCTCGAAGACGTTCTTGAAGTAGGTCGGGAAGGCGAAATGGATGTAGAAGAAGTGGGCCATGTCGACCACGTTGTCGATGATCTCGCGGCAGTTGGCGCCCTCGATCAGCATCGAGTTCCAGGTCCAGTCGGTCCACCCGCCGTCGAGCTCCTCGGTGGGGTTGCCGCCGGCGTCGGTGTAGGGGCCCTTGATGTACGGAATGGTGACCTCGGGCGGCGGCTGGCTGCCTTCCACGTCGTGCCAGACGAACAGCTGACCGTTGCGCTCCAGCGTGGTCCACTTCCTGGTCCGCGCCAACGGCGGAACCCGGCGCGCGTACGGAATCGCGGTGCACTTGCCGCTGGTACCCGACCAGCGCCAGTCGTGGAACGGGCAGGCGATGTCGTCGCCCTTGACCTCGCCCATGGTCAGGTCGCCGCCCATGTGCCTGCAGTAGGCGTCGAGTACCCGCAGTTCTCCGCTGCTGTCGGCCCAGACGACGAGTTTGGTGCCGAAGACGTCGACCGCGTGCGGCTTGCCATCCCGGAACGTCTTGGCCAAACCCAGGCAATGCCATCCCCGCGCATACCGGGTGGGTACGGTGCCGACATCGAGCTCCCGGACCTTCGCACCGCTAACTGCCATCGCGATTCCTCCTCCTTCTGTACTAGAACACGTTACAAAACTGACGCCCTCGGCGCCAGCGATTCACCTCACTTCCTGCATGAGCGCAAGTCCGACCAGGGGTGAACACGGGTTCTCGACAGAAATAGGAACCTGTTCTAGTCTCAGAGGCAAATGACTATCGGTTATCAATCGACCAGGCAGGAGCGGGTCCCGAGATGACGCAAGAAGTGACCGAACGGGTCGAAGCGCTGTTGCCGACGCTGCGCGAACGCGCGCAGGAGGCCGAGGACCTGCGGCGCATCCCCGACGAATCCATGAAGGCGTTGCAGGAGACCGGCTTCTTCCGGTTGCTCCAGCCCAAACAGTGGGGCGGTCACGCCGCCGATCCGGTGGTCTTCTACGACACGGTGCGCAAGATCGCCAGCGCGTGCGGGTCCACCGGCTGGGTGGCAGGCATTGTGGGCGTGCACAATTGGCATCTCGCACTGTTCGCGCAGCAGGCGCAGGAAGACGTGTGGGGCGAGGACAACGAGGTGCGGATCTCCTCCTCCTATGCGCCTATGGGTGCGGGCACGGTCGTCGACGGCGGCTACATCGTCAACGGCGCGTGGGCCTGGTCGTCCGGATGCGATCACGCGACCTGGGCGGTGCTCGGCGGCCCGGTGATCAAAGACGGCAAGCCCGTCGACTTCGGCAGCTTCCTCATCCCGCGCGACGACTACCGCATCGATGACGTCTGGAATGTCGTCGGCCTGCGCGGCACCGGTTCCAACACCGTCGTGGTCAAGGACGTTTTCGTGCCGTCGCACCGATTCCTGAGCTTCCGCGCCATGAGCGAGTTGAAATCGCCTGGCCTGGAACAGAACACCGACCCCGTCTACAAGATGCCCTGGGGCACCATCCATCCCACCACCATCTCCACCCCGATCGTCGGCATGGCCTACGGCGCCTACGAGGCGCATGTCGAGCACCAGGGCAAGCGCGTGCGCGCGGCCTACGCGGGCGAGAAGGCCAAAGACGACCCGTTCGCCAAGGTGCGCATCGCCGAAGCCGCCAGCGACATCGACGCCGCTTGGCGGCAGCTGTCGGGCAACATCGCCGACGAATACGCGCTGCTGGTGGCGGGCAAGGAGATTCCGTTCGACCTGCGCGTGCGGGCCCGGCGCGACCAGGTGCGGGCGACCGGCCGCTCGATCGCGGCCATCGACAAGCTGTTCGAGAGCTCCGGCGCCACCGCGCTCGCGAACGGCACTCCGCTGCAGCGCTTCTGGCGCGACGCGCACGCCGGACGGGTGCACGCGGCCAACGATCCCGAGCGCGCGTACCTGATGTACGGCACGCACGAGTTCGGGCTCCCGGTCACCGACGGCATGGTGTAGGAGTCGACCGTGACCTCAACCGTGGAACTCACCGCCGAATCGACCTCCCGCTACGCGCAGGTGCGACCCGATCTGCGGCTGCACTATCACGAGGCCGGTGCCGGCAATGGGCCCACGATCGTGCTGCTGCACGGCGGCGGGCCCGGTGCGTCCTCATGGTCGAACTTCGCCCGCAACATCCCGGTGCTCGCGGAGCATTTCCATGTGCTGGCCGTGGACCAGCCGGGATACGGCCGCTCGGACAAGCCGACCGAGCATCCGCAGTACTTCGTGCACAGCGCATCCGCGCTGAAGGACCTGCTCGACCACTTGCAGATCACCTCGCGGGTGCACCTGCTCGGCAATTCGCTCGGCGGCGGCGCGGCGGTGCGGTTCGCGCTCGACTACCCGGATCGGGCCGGAAAGCTGATCCTGATGGGGCCGGGCGGCCTGAGCACCAACCTGTTCGCGCCGGACCCGACCGAGGGCGTGAAGTTGCTCGCCAAGTTCAACTACGAGCCGACCAGGGAGAACCTGGCGGCGTTCCTGCGCATCATGGTCTTCGACCAGTCACTGATCACCGACGAACTGATCGATGAGCGGTTCGCCTCGGCGAGCACATCGGAGGCGCTGGCCGCGACCCGCGCCATGGGCAAGTCGTTCGCGAGCGCCGACTTCGAGAAGGGGATGCTCTGGCGCGACGCCTACAAGCTGCGTCAGCCGGTGCTGCTGATCTGGGGTCGCGAGGACCGGGTCAACCCGCTCGACGGCGCGCTGGTGGCGACCAAGCTGATCCCGCGCGCGCAGTTGCACGTCTTCGGCGGGTGCGGACACTGGGCACAGCTGGAGAAGTTCCACGAGTTCAACCGGCTGGCCATCGATTTCCTCGCGGGCGTCAAGGAGAAGTGATGGGAATTCGCGCACTGGGATATCTGCGTATCGAGGCGACCGACATGGCCGCCTGGCGGGAGTACGGGCTGAAAGTCCTCGGCATGGTCGAGGGCAAGGGCGGCGATCCGGACGCGCTGTATTTGCGCATGGACGAGTTCCCGGCCCGGCTGGTGATCGTCCCCGGGGAGCAGGACCAGCTGCAGATCTCGGGCTGGGAAACGGCCAATGCCGCTGAGCTGCAAGACATCCGCAATCGACTGGACGCGGCGGGCGTGCCCTACAAGGAAGGCACCGCCGCAGAATTGGCCGATCGCCGGGTCTACGAGCTGATCCGCTTCGACGATCCCTCCGGCAACACGCTCGAGGCGTTCCACGGCGCCGCGCTGGAGCACCGCCGGGTGGTCAGCCCCTACGGGCACAAGTTCGTCACCGAGGAGCAGGGGCTCGGGCACGTGGTGCTCAGCACCAAGGACGACAAGGCGGCGCTGGAGTTCTACCGCGACGTCCTCGGCTTCCGGCTGCGCGACTCGATGCGGCTGCCACCGCAGATGGTCGGGCGACCCGCCGACGGCGAGCCCGCCTGGCTGCGCTTCTTCGGCTGCAACCCGCGCCACCACTCGCTGGCGTTCCTGCCCATGCCCACGCCGAGCGGCATCGTGCACCTGATGCTCGAGGTGCAGAACGCCGACGACGTCGGGCTGTGCCTGGACCGGGCGCTGCGCAAGAAGGTCAAGATGTCCGCGACGCTCGGACGGCACGTCAACGACAAGATGCTCTCCTTCTACATGAAGACGCCAGGCGGTTTCGACGTCGAATTCGGCTGCGAAGGCATGGAAGTGGACGACGAGGACTGGATCGCACGGGAGTCCACCGCCGTGAGTCTGTGGGGTCACGACTTCAGCGTCGGGCAGCGCCAGCAGTGACTGAGAGGGCGAGCGAAACGATGGGCTCGGACGGAGCCGGGATCGATGCACGGCAGTTCCGGAATGTACTCGGGCAGTTCTGCACCGGCATCACCGTGATCACCACCTTCGACGGCGACCAGGCACCGATCGGATTCGCCTGCCAGTCGTTCGCCGCCCTGTCCCTGGAACCGCCCCTGGTGCTGTTCTGCCCCACCAAGGCTTCCCGGTCCTGGGCGGCGATCGAGAAGTCCGGACGTTTCTGCGTGAACGTCCTCGCCGAGCAGCAACGCGAACTGTGCGCCCGCTTCGGCTCCCGCGAACCCGACAAGTTCGCCGAAGCCGACTGGCACACCTCCGAGCTGGAGCTTCCGGTCCTGGACGACGCCCTGGCCACCATCCAGTGCAAGGTCGACAGCGCCATCGACGGCGGCGATCACTACATCGTCATCGGCCGGGTCCAAGCCCTCTCCGAAACCACCACCACGGGCCGCCCCCTGCTGTTCTACCGCGGCCAGTACACCGCCATCGAACCCGAGAAGACCACCCCGGCCCCCTGGCGCGCCGACCTCGAACACTTCCTCACCACGACCACGTTGGATACCTGGTTGTAATGATTCGTGTAGCTCGACGTGCTACGTACGGCTACACTCGGACACATGAAGACGATCACCCAACGGGAGCTTCGCAACAACTCCGCAGCGGTCATGGACGCGGTGGAGGCGGGCGAAACGTTTCGCGTGACTCGGAACGGTGTAGAGGTCGCGGAGGTACGACCTGTCGCTAGGCGCCGCCGCCGCACCGCCGAGGAACTTGTCGAGCGGCACCGCAAGCTGCCGCCGGTAGATTATGCGCGCATGCGGCAGGAAGCCGACGAGTTCTTCGGCACCGAGGATCGTGTAGGGGACGATGATCCCTGGGCGGCACGTCCGTGAGCGATCGCCGTGAATCAGGCATCCTGGATACCTGTACCTATATCGACCTCCAGGTGATCGATCCGGAATTGCTCCCGGAGTTTCCCGAGATCACTGCCATCACGCTGGCCGAGCTGAACCAAGGCGTTGCCATGGCCAAAGACGCCGCAACCCGGGCCGCCCGGTCCGAGCAGCTTGGAGCTGCCATCGTCGACTTCGATCCGCTGCCGTTCGACGAGGAGGCCGCGACACGATACGGCACACTGGTTGCACTTACCATTGCCGCTCAGCGTGATCCCCGCCCGCGTCGGATGGATCTACTCATAGCCGCTATCGCGTCGGCGCGCGGACTTGCGCTCTACACACGCAACAGCAAGGACTTCCGCGGGCTGGAGAGCATGGTCGACATCGTCGGGCTGTAAGGGGGGATCAGCTACCAGCGACAGTTCCGCTTCTCCTCCAGCAATTCCAGATCAAACGCGCCGTCGGCGACAGCATCCTGCAGACGTGCAAGAGATCGGCGCCGAGTTTCGCGCATCCGTCGCATCGTTTCAGGGGCGGTGCGGGCAGCGTCGTAGTCCATCCTCACTATGATGCCCGGTTCAGAAGCGCATCAGACCGGAATCGCGCGCCGGGCACAGACCCAGTGAGCCGCTCGCGTTCGATCGGCAACAATGCTCGCGCCCCACCGAGCTGCCCAATTCGGAGTCCCGTCGGTCAAGCACGACCGCCGTTCCCGCTGACAGCGACGATGCCGTCGCACAAAGTGCTCAATTGATGAGCACTTCTACGCGGAGGATGAGGAGAGGACCAGCACCAAGAGGGAGATCCAGCATGGACCAGTTCGATGGCACCGAAATCCTCACCTGCGCCGACCGAACCCAGTGGGAGAGTTGGCTCGCCCGGAACCACGACCGCGCCACGGAGGTCTGGCTGAAGATCGCGAGGAAGAGCGCGGCGGGTACGACGATCACCATCACCGAGGCGCTCGACGGCGCACTGTGCTTCGGCTGGATCGATAGCCACCGGCGCGGCTTCGACGCCGACCACTACCTCCAGCGGTACTCGCCGCGCCGTCCGAAGAGTCCGTGGTCCCAGGTGAATGTCGCCAAAGCGGAGGCACTCATCGCCTCGGGGCGCATGCGCTCCGCGGGTTTCGCCGCTATCGCCGTGGCACAATCCGACGGCCGCTGGTCTGCCGCCTACGAGCCCCAGCGCACTGCCACCTGCCCCGCCGACCTCGCCGCCGCCTTGTCCGAGAACCCCGGCGCCCGCAGCAGATTCGACCAACTCGACCGCAGCGGCCGGTACGCGTTCTACCTGCGACTGATGAAGTCGCGGACGCCCGCCGAGCGCGCCACCCAGCTGCGCCGGGTCCTCGCGGAACTGAGCGACTAGTGAGCCTGATTCCCGCAGCGTCCCAAGAGGTTTCGTGCCCGACCCGGCCCAACCGTGCTGTGCGCCCCCAATTCGACCGGGTTGTGCCCCCTGAACCTCGCTATCTAGTTTGGATAGGGAAAACAGAGTCGGGTCTGCGAAGGAAGCCAATGCTCGCCAACTGGATCGGCTGTGCCCACGTGATTCCGACCATGCGCCGCGTGCGCACGACAGCCGCCACGCTCTGCTCGCTCGCCGTGCTGTCCGCGACGGCGGCGGTCTCGACCGCGAATGCCGACGAGATCGACCGGACTGCGGGCGCCACAACGGAACTGGGTTCGGTGGTCAGCTCGCACGGGTTCGCCGCGGGTTGGGGCGGCATCGAATCGGCCCGCATCATCGAGTACGTCACCGAGGGACCGACCGGCGCGCCGACGACGGCGACCGGCATTCTCGCGACGCCGGCCGGAAACCCACCGCCGGGTGGCTGGCCGGTCGTCGCATGGACGCACGGGACGACCGGCCTCGGCCCCACCTGCGGGATCAGCACTAATGCGAAGGCCGACGCTCCTCATGTGCGACGACTGCTCGACCGGGGCTATGCGGTCGTCGCGCCGGATTACGTCGGCCTCAGCGCGGTCGCGACCACCGTCCATCCGTACCTGCACTCGCGCACCGAGGCCACGGCGACAGTAGACCTCGTGCGTGCCGCCCGCCGCGTCGAACCCGCGCTAGCGACGAGATGGGCGGTGGCCGGAGTCTCCCAGGGCGGGCATGCCGCGCTCAATACCGGCAATATCGCCGACCGCTACGCTCCCGAACTCGATTTCCGCGGCACCGCGGCATTCGCGCCCGCATCCAACCTCGAGAAGATCTTCGTTCTGGCCGGTCCGTATGTCCCCACGGTGCCCGGCTTCGAAGGTCTCACCGCGACATTCGCCGCCGTGCTGGACGGAGTGCGCCTCGGTGCGCCCGACGCCGTGGCGGCCGTACTGACACCCACCGGGACGGACGCGCTCGCTCGCATCGACCGTCGGTGCGAACCTGAATGGAAGGCAGCTGTCGCCGGTATCACGGTCGGGTCGATGCTCAACCGGCCGGTGGCGGGCAGCCCCTTGGCCGACGCCATCACCCGATACATGCGGGTGCCGACCTCCGGATACCGCCAGCCGCTGTTCATCGCGCACGGATCCGCCGACCGGGACGTTCCCATCCCGATCACGCATGTGTTGCTCGCCCAATTCAAGGACGGCGGAACGCAATACGAGTTCCACACCTACGACACCGATCACGGCGGAATCGTCGAGGCCGCCTTTCCGGATGTGCTGTCCTTCATCGCCGGTGTTCTCCCGCACGCGTGAGCAGCCTCCGGACTACCTCGCGAGGTCTCGAAAAGGGTGAGACCGCCGCCGGGTGTGACGATCCTGGTCATCGGCGACCAGCACTGGCGCGGAACCGGCGTCAGGCGGGCCGGAAACGCAGCGTGACGTCGCCGAGGACCGGTGCGTCGTCGCGCTCCACGACGGTCGCCGCGATGGTGAGGGTGTCGTCCTGCCGCCAGATGCGGGTGCGGATCGTTTCGCCGGGGAAGAGCACGCCCGCGAATCGCGCGCGGAATCCGGTGACCCGGCTCGCGTCGGCGTCCAGCACGGTGTCGGTCGCGGTCTTGCAGACGATGCCATAGGTACACAGTCCGTGCAGGATCGGCGCGGGAAACCCAGCGGCGCGGGCGAATCCGGGATCGGAGTGCAGCGGGTTGCGGTCACCGCACATCCGGTAGAGCAGCGCCTGCTGCGGCAGCGTAAGCGTGGTGACGTCGAAATCCGGTGCGCGGTCCGGCAACTCGGTCTTGGTGCTGGGTCCGCGCTCGCCGCCGAAACCGCCCTCGCCCTTGGCGAAGATCGATGACCGCGCCGTCCACAGCGGCGCTCCGTCGGAACCGGTGACGGTGTGCTCTTGGACGACCACCGCGGCCGAGCCCTTGTCCCAGATCTCCGCAATGCGGCCGGCGCCGGTCGCCTTGCCCGCGGCCGGGATCGGCCGGTGCACCTCGATCTCCTGGTGGCCGTGTACCACTTTCGCCAGATCGATATCGATGCCGGGAAAGCTCACCTTCGGCGGCTCGGTCTCGTGCAGCGTCGGTGCGACGGTCGCGAACGTCGGCAGCACCTGCGGTTCCCGGTCGTCGAGGTAGCGCAGCTCCGCCGCGTCGGTCCAGCGTGCACCCGCGCCGAGACCGAGCTGGTAGAGCTGCACGTCCGACGGCGTCCAGGCGAATTCCCGGCTGGGCAGCTGCGCGCCGAGCGCGATCTTCGGGTCGATGGGCATCAGAACTCCTTGTGCATGATTGTGGACGAATCCGGGCTGCCCGTGTCGCGCCCGGACGGCACCGGATCGTCGTGTCGCGGACCTGCCGCCACGGATTGATCCTGCGGGCCGTGACGCCGGCTCGGCTCCGCTTGTGTCCGTTCCGCGGGGCGATTCGGACCGTGTGGCCAAGTGTGGGCATACGGCGACCGAGCGCGCGGACGAGTGGGTCGCGGAGTCGCTCGCGGGGCGCACGACAGCCGCGTCCATTGCGCATTACGATGCGGCTGTGTCCGTGACCTGCTGCCGGTCATGTTCGACGACGCGGCCACCGCGGCCGATGCGGATGACGCCGAGCATGTGCAGCGGCACCCGGCCGCCGAGCCGTGGCCCGCCCGCGACATCACCTCAGGCCCCGGCCGTAGCCGCGGCGGGCTGTTCTTTCTTGCGCTTGGCGATATCCAGCACCGCCAGGTAGCCGAAGGTGATTGCGGGGCCGATGGTGGCGCCGGGGCCCGCATAGGTGTGGCCCATGACGGGCGCGCTGACATTGCCAGAGGCGTAAAGGCCGTCGATGACCGTCTCGTCCTCACGCAGCACCCGGCCCGCGGTATCGGTGACCAGGCCGCCCTTGGTGCCGAGATCGCCGGGCACCATCTTCGCCGCGTAGAACGGCCCCTCCACCAGCGCCGCCAGGCACGGGTTCGGCTTGACGGTGGGGTCGCCGTAGTACTTGTCGTAGGCGCTGTCGCCGCGGTGGAAGTCCTCGTCCACGCCGGTCGCCGCGAAGCCGTTGAACCGTTCGACGGTCGCGGCCAGGTTATGCTCCGGCACGCCGATCTTCGCGGCCAATTCGGCCAGCGTGGGCGCCTGCACGATGAGGTCGTTTTCCATCCAGCGGGACGGAAACCGCTGGCCGGGCTGCAACCCCGCGAAGATGTAGCGGTTGCGGTAGCGCTGGTCGAACACCAGCCAGGCGGGGACGTTCTCGCCGGGGCCATCGCCCTGGCCGTACTCGCCGCCGTACATGGTGTGCACGGCCTCGACGTAAGGAGCGGACTCATTTCCGAAACGCTTCCCGTCGGCGTTCACCATGACGCAGCCCGGCAGATTGCGCTCCGCGAGGCAGAACCAGGGCTTGCCGCCCTTGAAGATCGTCGGTCCCCACCAGGCGTCGGCCATCATGTCGACGGCGGCGCCGAGTTCGAGACCGGCGTTGATGCCGTCGCCGGTGTTGGCGGGCGCGCCGGTGGTCCATTCGGTGCTGATCGGCTCGCGCTGGTAGGCGTGCCGCATCTGCGCGTTGTGCTCGAAGCCGCCGGTGGCCAGCACGACGCCGTAGCGAGCCGCGAAACGGACGGTCTCCCCCTCGTGTTCGGCCTCGACGCCGGTGACCTGGTCGTCCTCGACGATCAGCCGGGTCAGCGGGGTGTTCAGCAGCAGCGGCACGTCCGCGTCCAGCAGGCCCTTGCGCAGCGCGGCGGCCAGCGCCTGCCCCATGCCGAGCAGATGCTTGCCGGTGATCCGGGCCCAAGTGGTGCGCATGCCGACCCGCATGGCCCGCAACATGCCGCGCGGATGCCGCCGGATGAGGTTGAGCTGCTTGAAATCGGCCTGGGTGACCACGACGTTCAGCGGGGTCTTGCTGTAGGGCGGTTCCAAATCGAAGCGCTCCGCGCCGAGGACTTTGGCGTTGAACGGCCTCGGTTCGCATGAGCGTCCCGCGGCGCGACCGCCCGGCGCCTCGGGGTAGTAGTCGGAGTAGCCCGGCACCCAGCGCATCTTCAGCGGCGTGTGGTCGAGCACGAAGTCGAAGGCTTCGGCGCCGCGGTCGATGTAGGTGTCGATGCGTTCGGAGGGTACGACGTCGCCGATGATGCTGTGCAGGTAGGTCCGCGCGTCCTCGCGGTCGTCGGGCCGACCGGACGCGCGCAGCGCCTTGTTGCCCGGGATCCACACACCGCCGCCGGAGCGCGCGGTCGACCCGCCGTAGTGCGCGGCCTTTTCGATGACCACCACGCTCAGCCCGTGCTGGGCCGCGGTGAGGGCGGCGGTCATGCCGGCGGCGCCGCTGCCGACCACCACCACGTCGTATTCCCGATCAGTCATGTAGAACACGTTATAGAATGGACGCGCCATTGGTCTATGTTGTGTGGCAGAAGACTTGCTCGACGTGCCATTTGTCGAGGAAACTTGTTTCAGTTTCAGACCGGAGTGGAGGACATGGGCCTCGAATGGGACCTGGCCACCGACGTTGTCGTGGTCGGATACGGCGCCGCGGGTGCGGCGGCCGCGCTGGAGGCGACCGCGGCGGGCGCGCAGGTGCTCGTGCTGGAGCGGTTCGCCGGCGGCGGTGCGTCGGCGCTGTCCGGCGGCATTATTTACGCGGGCGGCGGCACCTCGGTGCAGCGGGCGGCGGGAGTCGAGGACACTCCCGAAGCGATGTACGCCTATCTGGAGCGCGAGGTCGGCGACGCGGTCACTCCCGAGACGCTGCGCCGGTTCGTCGAGCAGAGCCCGGCGCTGATCGAGTGGCTGAAGGGGCACGGCGTTCCGTTCGAAGCCTCGCTCTGCCCGTACAAGACCTCCTATCCGAACGATCGCTACTACCTGTACTACTCCGGCAGCGAGATCTCCGGCGCGTTCCGGGACATCCCGGCCGCCCAGCGCGGACATCGGGTGAAAGGCCGGGGTACCTCGGGCAAGAAGCTCACCGGCCCGCTCGCCGCCGCCGCGTCCCGGCTCGGCGTGCGGGTGGAAACCCTCACGCGAGCGACCCGATTGATCACCGACGGCGCCGGCGCGGTGATCGGCGTGGAGTGCCATACGCTGCGTGACGCGCCCGGACGAGTGCGGGATCGCTACACCCGGATCGCGAATATCGCGGCGAAGCCGGGCATCTACTACCCACCGCTGCGCCGGCGGCTGGAACGGCGGTTGGCCGGGCTGGAACGCCGCTACGGCACCACGATTCGCGTCCTGGCCAGGCGCGGGGTGGTGGTCAGCGCGGGCGGGTTCATCGCCAATCGCGACATGGTGCGGCTGTACGCACCCGCCTACCGCGGCGGTCTCGCGCTCGGCACCACAGGTGACGACGGCAGCGGCATTCTCATGGCACAGCAGGCCGGCGCGGCCGTCGACCGCATGGACAACGTCTCCGCATGGCGATTCCTCCTGCCACCGAGCGCTTTCACCGGCGCGCTGCTGGTGGACGCCGCGGGGAGCCGGGTCATCGACGAGACACGCTACGGCGCCGCCGTCGGTCACGCGCTGATCACCGAGCACGGCGGCAAGGGCTGGCTGCTGGCCGACGACGCGTTGATGCGCTCCGCGATCAGGCAGATCGGCAAGCAGGGCGCATGGTTCCAGCGCGGCCAGTTCGAGGCCATGCGGCGTACCGCGATCCGGGGCGCCACGCTGGAAGAAGCCGCGGCCGAAGCGGGTATCGACCCCGCTGGGTTGCGCGCGACGGTCGAGGCGCACAACACCGCGATCGAGACCGGCGCCCCCGATCCGGTCGGCAAGCCCGCCGAATACACCCAACCGGTCGGGACCGGCCCGTTCTGGCTGTTGGATGTGGGCATCAAACCGAGCCTGACCAATCCGTGCCCCATGCTCACCCTCGGCGGCGTCGTCGTGGACGAGCTGTCGGGCGCGGTCAAATCGACCGAGGGCAAGGACATTCCGGGGCTTTTCGCGGCAGGCCGCACCGCCATCGGCATCTGCTCGAAGTCCTACGTCAGCGGTCTGTCGCTGGCCGACTGCGTCTTCTCCGGCCGCAGGGCAGGCCGGTCCGCGGCGGGCGAGCAGGTCTCGGCGCTCGATCAAGCAACTGTGGAAGGAAACTAGCGTGCTCTCCGACGCGGTACGAACCGAACTGGCCGACGAACTCGAGCGCGCCGAGCGCGAGCGGGTGCCGATCGATCCGCTGATCGCCAGGCACCCCGGCATCGACGTGGTGGACGCCTACGAGATCCAGTTGATCAACATCCGGCGCAGGCTCGACGGCGGCGCCCGCGTTGTCGGGCACAAGGTGGGCCTGTCCTCGAAGGCTATGCAGCAGATGATGGGCGTCGACGAGCCCGACTATGGGCATCTGCTCGCGGAAATGGAAGTCTACGAAGACGTTCCGGTCGAAGCGGGCCGCTACCTGTTCCCCCGCGTCGAGGTGGAGGTCGGTTTCGTGCTCGGCGCCGACCTGCCGGGAGCGGACTGCACCGAGGCGGACGTGCTCGCCGCGACGGTCGCCTTCGCGCCCGCGATCGAGCTGATCGACTCGCGGATCAAGGACTGGAACATCGGCTTGGCCGACACCATCTCCGACAACGCGTCCTCCGCCGGGTTCGTGCTCGGCGCCGGGCGGGTCGCGCCCGCGGACATCGACGTCAAGGCGATCGACGCGGTGCTCACCCGCAACGGCGAGGTGGTCGCCGAGGGCCGCAGCGACGCCGTGCTCGGCGATCCCGTGATAGCGGTCGCCTGGCTGGCGCGCAAGGTCGCGACCTTCGGCGTCCGGCTGAAAGCGGGAGACATCGTGCTGCCCGGCTCGTGCACCCGTGCCATCGACGCCCGTCCGGGCGACGCGTTCCACGCCGAGTTCGCCGGACTCGGTTCTGTCCGTCTGCAATTCACCTAGGGAGGCTGTCGTGTCCGCGAACAGGACCGTCACCGCCGCGATCGTCGGGTCCGGCAATATCAGTACCGATTTGCTCTACAAACTGCTGCGCTCGGAGAAGATCCAGCCGCGCTGGATGATCGGGATCGATCCGGACAGCGAGGGTCTGAAGCGGGCCCGCGGGCTGGGGCTGGAGACCTCGCACGAGGGCGTCGACTGGCTGCTCGGACAGTCCGAACTGCCGGATCTGATCTTCGAGGCGACCTCGGCCTACGTGCACCGCGCCGCCGCTGCGCGTTACGCCGAGGCGGGCATCCGCGCGGTCGACCTCACACCCGCCGCGGTCGGGCCCGCCGTGGTGCCGCCGGTGAACCTCGGCGCCAACCTCGACGCGCCGAACGTCAACATGATCACCTGCGGCGGGCAGGCGACCATCCCGATCGTCGCCGCGGTATCGCGGGTGGTCCCGGTGCCGTACGCGGAGATCGTCGCGTCGGTGTCGTCGGTGTCCGCGGGACCGGGAACGCGCGCGAACATCGACGAGTTCACCAAGACCACCAGCCGTGGCGTGGAGACCATCGGCGGTGCGCAGCGCGGCAAGGCGATCATCATCCTGAATCCGGCCGAGCCGCCGATGATCATGCGCGACACCATTTTCTGCGCCATCCCCGACGACGCCGATACCGACGCGATCGCCGACTCCATCCATCAGATGGTCGCCGACATCCAGCAGTACGTGCCCGGCTACCGGCTGCTCAACGAGCCCCAGTTCGACCAGCCGTCGGTGGTGTCCGGCGGCATGGCCAAGGTGTCGGTGTTCGTCGAGGTGGAGGGCGCGGGCGACTTCCTGCCGCCGTACGCGGGCAACCTCGACATCATGACCGCCGCCGCCACCCAGGTGGGCGAGGTCATCGCGGAACAGATCGCCTCGGCCCGGGTGTAAAGGAGCTATCGACATGGTCTATTCAGCAGAACTCGATATCCGCGTCACCGACACCTCGCTGCGTGACGGATCGCATCACAAGCGCCATCAGTTCACCGCCACCGAGGTCCGCGACATCGTGGCCGCGCTGGACGGCGCGGGTGTGCCGGTGATCGAGGTGACCCACGGCGACGGCCTGGGCGGCTCGTCGTTCAACTACGGCTTCTCCAAGACGCCGGAACAGGAACTGGTCACCATCGCCGCCGAGACGGCCAAGCGGGCGAAGATCGCCGTGCTGATGCTGCCCGGCGTCGGGGTGAAGGAAGACATCAAGGTCGCGCAGGACAACGGCGCGTCCATCTGCCGCATCGCCACCCACTGCACCGAGGCCGACGTGTCGATCCAGCACTTCGGCCTCGCACGCGAACTCGGCTTGGAGACCGTCGGCTTCCTGATGATGTCGCACACCCAGCCGCCGGAGGTGCTGGCCGAGCAGGCGCGCATCATGGCCGACGCTGGTTGTCAGTGCGTGTACATCGTCGACTCCGCCGGAGCCCTGGTGCTGGAGCAGGTTTCCGACCGCGTCGCCGCACTGGTCGCCGAACTCGGCGATGACGCTCGAGTCGGTTTCCACGGTCACGAGAACCTCGATCTGGCAGTGGCCAACTCCGTCTACGCCATCCGCGCCGGCGCCACCCAGATCGATGGCAGCGCACGCCGTTTCGGTGCGGGCGCGGGCAATACGCCGGTCGAAGCGCTGGTCGGCGTGTGCGACAAGCTCGGCATCAAGACGGGCATCGATTTCTTCGCCATCGCCGACGCCGCCGAGGACGTCGTCCGCCCCGCGATGCCCCAGGAATGCCTGCTCGACCGCCAAGCCCTGATGATGGGTTACGCGGGCGTCTATTCCAGCTTCCTCAAGCACGCCGAACGGCAAGCCGAGCGCTACGGCGTATCCGCCGCTGAGATGCTCGTCCGCGCGGGCAAGCGCAAGCTCGTCGGCGGGCAGGAAGACCAGCTCATCGACATCGCCCTGGAATTGCAGCGAGAGAAGGCGACAGTCACCGCCTGATCGGCGACACGCGGGCCGCGAACGGATCACCCACCGTCCGCGGCACGTTCGTCGACTCGGAGCTCGCGTTCACAGCCACTCGTCGAGCTGTTCCCACGTCATCTTCATTTCGAACGGGTCGATGATCGCGAGTGCCAGCGAATCGGCACTGCGGAACGACACATACTCCGAGACGTACCGCCCGTCGGCTCGCAGTCTGAGTCGTTCGATCGATATCGCCGGTCCATCGTCGTCGGCCATCCGAACTATCCAATAGTTCGGGATACCGGCCTTCGCATACACAACACGCTTCTCGTCCGTGTCGGCCGACACAGTGTGGTCGGAAACGATCTCGACCGCGATCAGCACATCGGAGGCAAAGGGTTTCCTGCGCCAGCGTCCGGTTCTGTCGTCGGGAAGACACCGGTACACGACGACATCCGGCCGCCGGAAGTGAAACGGAACCTCGGTGAGAAGCACGTCGAGTTCCATCCGGACCCGATGGCAACTGGCGCGGGCCGCGTCATGGCCACGCGCAGCTGTACCGAGCGCGTTGGCGAGGCTCTGTGCGATGGCCTGGTGGTCCGGCGTGTGAGATTCGCACAACACGATCATCCCGTCGACGACCTCGACCATTCGCGACAGATCCTCGGGCATGGTCGAGTACATCTCAAGGCTCACGGGTGATATCGCGGCTGCCTGTCGCACCCAGGACCAGTCGTACGCCCCTGTCATTACGACCAACCTCTGCTCGCCGGATCAGGTCAGGGCGATTCTTCCACGGCTCAGCTCACTGCCACCAGCATTGCCGGGTTGAGCTCAGACCCCGGTGAGGACCGTGGTCATTGTCCGCCATGCGGTCGAAGTTCCCGGTCACTGGATGAGCGACGTGCCGCAGCACCCTGGATCACCAGGGCGAACAGCACCACGATCAGGATCGGCGCGACCAGGGGCGTCCAGGAAAGGTGCAGCGGGATCAGTGCGGCGCCCACCGCGACCGCCGCGAAGCCGACCGCGCCGACCACGGACGGGATGGTGGTGGGGACCACCCCGTGCGGGGCGGTCACCGTGGCGGCATTGAGCAAATACGTCGTTGCTACCAATCCCGTTGCGGCGGAAGCGAGTACGCCCGCGTCGGCGACCGTGAGCACGCCGAGTGCGAGCAGCACCGCGCACACCGCCATCGGCCGGTACCACCAACCGAGCGCGACCAGGATCAGGGCAGGAACGCCGACCCACGGCTCCAGCAGCGCCACCGACGCCACCAGCAGCACCCCGGAGAGAACGGCGAGAAATCGGGTCATCGGCGCACCCGCACCATCCTGCGATGCTCCGGGAGCACGCGCATGATCTGATCCAGGCGGGCATCCTGCGGCCAGGCAACGATGTCGACGCCGACGGTGCCCATGTCCCGGTACATCGCGGCGCGCTCCAGTTGCCACATCCTGGCCAGGATCGGGTCTAGGTCCTCGCGGAACGGGGTACCGCGCAGGACGTCCACCACGACCACCACGTGCCCGCGCTTGCGCAGGTCGATCAGCGCGAGCGCGAACTGCGTGTCGAGCAGCGTGGAGAACGCCACCACGATCGCCCCCGGTGGCACGGCCGCGTGCGGCGCGAGGGTGCCGGTGGTCGGAATGTGCTCGTCGCCGACGTCGAGCACGGTGTCGACGATGCGGTAGAACTGGCGGCGGCCGATATCCGGCCGCAGCCAGCGCGGCGCCTGACCCAGGCACACCACCGCGGTCCGGTCGCCCAGCTGCAACGTCGACTGCACCACCTGCGCGGCGCCGCGCACCGACAACTCCAGCGAGTCGGTGGCCGGGCCCGGTGCCTGCTGCGAGGTGTCCACCAGCACGACGACATCGGCGGAACGATTGGTCAGTCGCTCGGTGACATACAGTCGCCCGCGCCGCGCGCTCACCGGCCAGTTCACGATGCGCAGCTGGTCGCCGGGCGCGTAGGCGCGGATGTCGGCGTACTCGACGCCGGGGCCGTGCCTGCGGGTCAGATGGGTGCCCAGCCGCTCGGGAAGCTCGGTGCGCGGCAGCCGCATCCGCTGTGGATCGGTGATCGGGTAGACGAACAGCTCACCCGCGGGCAACACCGCCGTCGCGATCGCGAGTCCCGCCGGGCTCAGCGCCGACACCCGCACCGAGACGGGATACCGGCCCCACCGATCCGCCGTGAGAGCCAGGCGCAGCCCGGCCGGCACGACGCCGGAATCGACGGCCTCCTCTACCCGGAGTCCCAGCGCCGGCGCACCCTGCGGTTTCAGCCGCAGCAGCGCATGCCCCTTCTCCACGAAGGCGGCGACGGTGAGCGTCACCTCCTCGGATTCGAAACAGCGCAGCGTGCCGCCGCCGTCGATCTGGATCCTGGTCGCGGACTGCTGCCACGGCGCGGTGGCCAGCACGCCGAGCAGCGGCGCGGCGAACACGATCAGCTGCCACCTGCCCAGGATCACCGCCAGCACCAGAGCCGCCGCGGCGCACACCGCGAGCATGAAGACCAGTGGTGCGGGCCGCCACCGCAATTCGGCGTCGACCGCGGCGCTGGCGTCGCGATGCCTCATGTCACGCTGGCGCGCGGGACCGGCAGACGGCGCAGGAGTTCGGTGATCACGTCCTCGCCGCGGATGCGGCGTACCCACATCTCCGGCCGCAGCGTGATCCGGTGCGCCATGGCCGGAACGGCCAGCGCCTTAACGTCTTCGGGGACCACGTAGTCGCGGCCGAGCAGCAGCGCCCGCGCCCTGGACATCTGCACGAGATCGAGCTCGGCGCGCGGGCTGGCGCCGACCTCCACCTGGGGATGTCCCCTGGTCGCCGCGGCCAGCGCGACGACGTAGCTCACCACGTCGGGGTGCACGGTCACGTACTCGACCGACTGCCGCATCTCCAGCAGGCCGTTCCCGTCCACGACCTGGTTGATCTGCGGTTGCTGCGCGCCGCGCTCCAGCCGCCGCCGGATCATCTGGGTCTCGTCCTGTTCGGACAGATAGCCCAGCCGCAGCTTGATGGCGAACCGGTCCAGCTGGGCTTCCGGCAGCGGGTAGGTGCCCTCGTACTCGATCGGGTTGTCGGTGGCCAGCACGACGAACGGCTGCGGCAGCACGAAGGTCTCGCCGTCGATGCTGACCTGTCCCTCCGCCATCGCCTCCAGCAGCGCGGCCTGGGTCTTCGGCGGGGTGCGGTTCACCTCGTCGGCCAGCAGCAGGTTGGTGAACACCGGCCCGCGCCGGAAGGTGAACCGGCCGGAGGACATGTCGTAGATGGTCGAGCCGAGCAGGTCGGCGGGCAGCAGGTCGGGGGTGAACTGCACCCGGGTGAACTGCAACCCGAGCGCGGCAGCGAACGACCTCGCGATGAGCGTCTTGCCGAGGCCGGGCAGGTCCTCGATCAGCACGTGTCCGCCGGACAGCACCGCGATCATGATCAACTGCAACTCGTCCTGCTTGCCGACGACGACCCGGGACAGCTCCCTGAGCACGGCATCGCTACGCTGGACGGTGACATCCATCGGCATCGTCATTTGTGTACTCGCACTTGCCTCAACCCATTTCACATTCTTTGCAGGCGGCTCAGGATCTCGTCCAGCGCCGCCCGTCCCGGTGCCCTGCTGGTCTGATCACGCAACGACGAATTGGCCGGATCCACCCAGCGCCAGAGTTCGGGGCCGAATTGGTGGATACCCGCCGCCTCGACCGCCCTGCGGTTCTTCGCCACCCGCTGGCCGGTGGACAGCTCGAACTCCTTGGCCAGCAACGGGCGCAAGTGTCGGTCCCACTCGGCCCGGGTGCCGTCCGCGCGGTCCGCGAGCATCTGCGCCCTGGCGTGCCAGCGCTGCAGCATCTCCGCGGGACCGTTCTCCATCTCGTCGATTTCCGGTTCCTCCCCGGCGCCGGACCGGTCCAGCAACGACCAGACCAGCCAGCCCAACGCCACCGCAACCGGGATACCCGCGACGACCAGCAGCAACCCACGCGCTCGCTGCACGGCCACCAGCTCGACCACCGCGACGACGATCACGCAGGTGATCACGGCCGCCACCCGGGTCATGCCGAATCCTTTCGCGCACGACCGGGAACCATGCGTGGTGACGCGAGCCGCCTCCGGGCCTGACCGGTCGCGCGGCGCCCTTTCCGGCACGGCCAGCAGCCAGGCGTGCTCATGCAGGCCGCAGTCGGGATCTGTCCGGTCACGCGGGGACCTCCCCTTGCAGATCGGCAAGCACGATCCGCAGCAGTTGCTGGGCACGCATGCGTTGCCACTCGAGCATGGCGTGCGGACTGAATCTGGCCTCCTCGAACAGCGCGACCAACTCGCGCGCGGACGCATCGTGCAGCGCGCCGCGTTCGAACGCGCGGGCGAGCACCTCCATCGGAGTGTCCGAGACCAGCGGAGCGGCGGACCGGTCGGTGGCGAGGCCGCGCTCCATCGCGACATAGCAGGCGATGATCGCGGTGCGGGGGTCCTGGCCGGGCGCGTTCATCGCGGCGAGGCCCATCTCGGCCGCGCGAGCCAGCGAGTCCACGACGGTGGGGGTAGCAGGGGCGGCGGACCCAGCAGCGGGCACCGGTTTGCGCCGGGAGGCCACCGTCACCACCACCAGACCGGTCAGGGCGACCGTCAAAAGCCCTGCCGCGGCGATACCGGCCAGCACCAGCGCCATCCCGGTCAGTTCCGATGACTCCGGACCGGGCTCGGCCGGTGCGGGTGTCCCGAACTCCGGCGGGGCACCCGTCGTGGTGGCGGGCGCGGGCGGTCGCGCGGGCTCGCTCGGAGCGCTCGCGCCGATGAAATAGATCGCGGTCCCGGCGGCGACCAGCAGGGCGATCATCGCGAGCGCACCGAGCACCGCCAAGCCCACCCGCCCGAGGCGCCACTGCTGGCGCTCTTCCGCACGTTCCGGCTCGGGCATGGCCAGCGGGAGGCGATGCTGGCTGGCGATCACGCCCGCCAGCAGGATCACCATGGACACGGTCAACAAGACCGGCATCAGCGCGACCGATACGGCGGAAGGAGCGCGCCGTTGCGGCTCGGTTTCGATAATTCCTGGGATGTATCCCCGCAGGGTGAAGACGGCAAGAGCCAGCAGCGTGATCAGCACGATCACGCGCGATATCGGCGCTCGCGCCCGGGCCACTGCGTTACCACCACATCTGAGTACTCCACAAAGCAGCCACATAGTTACATGCCAAGCGGTCCGCTCGGGATGGAATCGAATACTTCGGAGTTCCTCCTCTTAAACCGCGCCGTTAGTGGGGACATCGCAACGCGTCACGGGAACTGCGGCTACCGAACCATGTCGGGTGCGCGTTGGGACAATTCACAAAGTCGGCTTGCTAAACGTGAGATATCCGGCACTCCGCGTACGTCCTGGACGAGCACATGTAGCGGCGCCTGCGCGACCACGGTGAGTTCACAGGCGGCGTCATAGAGAACATCGATCACGTTCACCAACCGCATCGCCTGATCCGGCGGAACTTCATTCAGCAGCGGGATATCTCGGATTCCCCAGCGCTGAAAACGTTGGGCGAGTTCGACATAATCGGCCGCGGAGGTCGGGACACTGCACAGATCGGCGAAGTCGATGACAAGGGAGTCGTCGGCGGCAATGGCGCGCAATCTCCGTGCGCCGATGAATACCTCGACGGCAGGCTCGTCTTCCGTACCGCATCAGGGTTCTCGGCGCCGCAGGAGACCGCAGCCTCGGCACCGCGCAGCGTGCATTGCCCTGGGTCCACGATGTACTGCCCGGCCGCGAATCCCCCTCGCGAATCGTTGCGGGAGTTCAGAGCGCGATAGTCGATCGGACCGTCGACCGACACCACCTCCATGTGCACCAGAATGCGTTCGATCGTCGGCACGAACCGGTCGTGGAACAACGGATTGGGCAGTAGCTCATGCGGCGGATAGTTCGACGTCACCACCAAGACGACGCGACGGTCGAACAGCGCGTCCAGCAGCCGCGCGATCAGCATCGCGTCGCCGATGTCTACATTTGCAGAGGACGACCCGACCGGCCTGCGCCAGTTGAGGGACGTATCACGACCAACCACGCTCGGAATACCACTCACCGCGGGCGCGCCCACGAATCGCCGCCAACGGGTATTCGATGATGTCGTCCGGCAACTCGTCCAGCGGAAACCAGCGCAGCTCGTAGCAGTTGTCCGGCTCGCGGTTGACCGGCTCGCCGAGCCAGCGGGATGTCTCCAAGAACAACCCGAGCCGTGGTTCCCGACCGGCCGCGACCACATGCGCGACGTGCACGAAGCTCAGGTCATTCGGATCGATGTCGACCCCGGTCTCCTCACGCGCCTCGCGGACCGCCCCTGCCGTCACCGACTCCCCCACCTCCAGCCGGCCCGCCGGGAGATGCCACCGTCCGTCGAACTCGTCCTGGCTGCGCCGTCTGCTCAGCAACAGCTCGCCGCCCCGAACCAGCAGAACGTGGACGTCCACCAGGTGACGATCGGTCATCGGACACCTCCGGTCGGCGACAGTGCTGCCGCTCCAACCTACGCCGCAGCCAGCACGAGTCCGCCTCAGCATCGGTATACTGGCGGGTATGACTGCCACGACCATCAAGGTGCCCAAGGCCACCCGTGACCGGCTGCACCGGTTGGCGGCGGCCCATGGTTTGACGCTCGCCCAGCAGATCGACAAACTCATCGACGAGAGCGCACCACGCCCCAAGCCCACCATCGGCGGGTACCGCAGCGACCGCCCGCTCAGCGCGGAAGAGATCGACGCCGAGTTGTCGCGAGGTTTCGGCGAGTGACCGTACTCGTGGTCGACACCAGCGCCATCCTTGCGGCCTTCGACGAGTCCTATCCAGAGCACACCGACATCGCGCGAATCCTCACCAGCCACAACGACTTGCTGGTCGTATCGCCACTCATCGCGGCCGAAGCCGACTACATGCTGGCGGCACGGCTCGGCACCCGGGCGGCACGTGACTTCGCGCGCGATATCGCAACTGGCGCCTACGAATTGGCCGAATGGACCTCGGAAGACCATGGCGAAGCATTGGAACTTACCCGGCGCTTCGGCAATCTGAAGGACTACATCGGAATCGCGGACGCGTCGAACGTCATACTGGCCGACCGGTATAGGACAACAACGATCGTCACTCTCGATCAACGGCATTTCCGTCGGCTCGTCCCATTGTGGGGTGCGGCGGCTTTCACTCTGCTCCCCTACGACACCGTCTGAGCCGACGAGCCATTATATGGCCAGCAGAGGCCGTGCGGCTCAGTTGGCGCTGAGTATCAGGCCGGAGGTCGGTACGCCGGTACCTGCCGTGACCAGGATGTTCTCCAGGTTCTCGACCGGGTTGACCGAGGTGCCGCGGATCTGCCGGACGGCTTCGGCGATGCCGTTCATGCCGTGGATGTAGGCCTCGCCGAGTTGTCCGCCGTGGGTGTTCAGCGGCAGGCGTCCG
>NZ_BDBA01000095.1 GCF_001612745.1 Nocardia amamiensis NBRC 102102
GGCAGGCGTCCGCCGATCTCGATGGCGCCGTCGGCGATGAAGTTCTTCGCCTCGCCGCGGGCGCAGAAACCGAGTTCCTCCAGCTGCATGAGGACGAACGGGGTGAAGTGGTCGTACAGGATCGCCGCCTGCATGTCCTGCGGACGCAACCCGCTCTGCGCCCACAGCTGGTCGCCGACCAGGCCCATCTCCGGCAGGCCGGTCATGGCGTCGCGGTAGTAGCTGGTCATCACGTACTGGTCGGCGCCGGAACCCTGCGCGGCCGCGGCGATCACGGCGGGACGCTGCGGCAGGTCGCGGGCGCGCTCGACGCTCGTGACCACGATCGCGACGCCGCCGTCGGACTCCTGGCAGCAGTCCAGCAGGTGCAGCGGTTCGGCGATCCAGCGGGAATTCTGGTGCTCGTCCAGGGTGATCGGCTTGCCGTAGAAGAACGCCGCCGGGTTCACCGCGGCGTGTCTGCGGTCGGCGACCGCGACACGTCCGAAATCCGCGCTGGTGGCCCCGTAGACGTGCATGTAGCGCCGGGCGACCATCGCCACCTGCGCGGCCGGTGTGCCAAGCCCCTGCGGATAGGACCAGCCCGCGTCGATGCCCGACGAGGTGGGCGCGGTGGCCAGCGCCGTGGAGAACTGCCCGAACCGCGACACCGAACGCTCGTTGAACGCGCGATAGGCCACCACCACGTCGGCGATGCCGGTGGCCACCGCCATGGCGGCCTGCTGGACGGTGGCGCAGGCCGCGCCGCCGCCGTAGCCGATGTGGCTGAAGAAGGTCAGCTGCGGAATCCCGACCGCCCTGGCCACCGCGGCCTGCGTGTTGGTGTCCATGGTGAACGTGGTCAGGCCGTCCACATCGGCCGCGGTCAAGCCCGCGTCCGCCAGCGCCGCGGTGACCGCCTCGGCGGCCAGCCGCAGTTCGCTGCGCCCGGAGTCCTTGGAGAAATCGGTGGCGCCGATGCCGACGATTGCCGCGCGGCCGGACAGGGTGTGCTCAGTCATCATCAGCCCTCCGCAACGCGATGACGGCCGTGGCCGTGATGTGATCGCCGAGGCTGTCCTTGCCGACCACGTCGATGTGAATGTCGTCGTCTTCCAGCGCGGTCACCGTGCCGGTGAGGGTCAGGGTGTCGCCCGCGTACAGCGGCACACCCAGGCGCAGCGCGAGCGACTTCACGATCGCGCGCGGACCGGCCCAGTCGGTGACGAAACGCTGCACGAGGCCGGTGTCGGTGAGGATGTTGACGAAGATGTCTTTCGATCCGCGGGCGACGGCCTTGTCCCGGTCGTGGTGCACGTCCTGGAAATCCCGGGTGGCCAGGGCGGTGCTGATCACGAACGTCGGATCGGCGGTGATCACCAGCTCGGGCAGCACGGTGCCGACCCGGACGGCATCCGGTTCCACGGCGGAATTCACGAGACCACCTGCCAGAACGGCAGGGTCGCCTCGTCGTCCAGCTTCTCGAAGCCCACCTCGACCGCAAGGCCGACCCACACCTCGGCGGGATCGATGCCGCGCAGTTCCCCGAGCATGCGCACGCCCTCCTCCAATTCGACCAGCGCGACCACGAACGGCAGCTGCCGCCCCGGCACCTTCGGCGCGTGGTGCACGACGTAACTGAACACGCTGCCGCGCCCGGAAGCGACCACGTAATCGGTCGGCTTCGACTTGTCCTGCCAGATGGCGGGAATGGGCGGGTGCCGCAGCGATCCGTCCGGCAGCCGCTGGATCCGCAGCTCGCCGACTTTGGTTCCCTCCCAGAAGAATTCGGTGTCCGGCGAGGCCAGCGGCTTGACCCGCTCGCCTACGGCGGGTTTCGGCGCCGCGGTGCCCGGCGCGAATTTCAGCAGCCGGAACAGCATCTCGGCGACCACTTCGTCACCGACACTCCAGGTGGTCTGGAAGGTGACGAACCACCCCTCCCCCAGCGCCGTCCGCTTCGGGCCGCGAATGTCCGAAAGCCTGCTGGTCACCGAAACCTGTTCGCCCACATTGAGATAGCGATAGTAGGTCTGCTGACAGTCGGTGGCGACCACGGAGGTGTAGCCTGCGGCGTCGAGCAGTTCGGTCACCGCCCCCATCGGGTCGTCGGCGGGCCGGGAACCCTTCAGCCCGAACATGGTCCACACCTGGGCCATCGCGGGCGGGGCGACGACACCGGGATGTCCCGCGGCGCGAGCCGCCGCCTCGTCGACGTAGATGGGGTTGGCATCGCCGAGGGCCTCGACCCAGTTGTTGATCATCGGCTGGTTCACCGCATCACGCCCGAAACGGGGCGCGCACTCGCCCGCCGCCCGGATGGCCTCGGCCGCGGTGATGATCGCTTCCGGAGTGATGGTTTCCGGCACGCGCGACTCCTTTACTGATTATCTGGGGACTCGCGGCAACCGCAGTCCGGACGAGGCGACCAGTTCGCGCATCACCTCGTTGACACCGCCGCCGAAGGTCACCACAAGGTTCTGCTTGGTCCGGCGGTCCAGCCACGTGGACAGTTCGGCGGTATCAGGGTCGGCTCGGTCGCCGTAGCGGCCGACGATCTCCTCGGCGAGCCTGCCTGCCTCCTGCAGCGCCTCGGTGGAGAAGACCTTTGTGGCCGAGGCGTCGGCGATCACCTGCGCCTGGTCTCCGTCCGCGCCGGGCCTGGAGGCGGTAGCGGAGCGTGACCACGTAGAGCCCTGCGAACGCTGCCCATCGGACGCAGCGGCCACCTGCCAGTTCAGCAGCTCGTTCAGCCGGACCATGGCGTGCATGCGCCCGAGCGAGCGCCGCACGTCGAGTTCGCCGAGCACACCGCGCGCCTGCGCCCAGTCGCGGACCCGGTCGTAGAGCTGCTCGATCTTGCCGGACGGACCCAGGCTCACCCGCTCGTGGTTGAGCTGCGTCGTGATCAGCTTCCAGCCCTCGTTCTCCGCGCCGACCAGCATGTTCGCCGGCACCCGCACGTTGTCGAAGTAGGTCGCGTTGGTGTGGTGGGCGCCGTCGCAGGTGATGATCGGCGTCCACGAGTAGCCGGGATCGGTGGTGTCCACGATCAGGATGGTGATGCCGCGGTGACGCGACTCGGCCGTGCCGGTGCGGCAGGCCAGCCAGACGTAGTCCGCCTCGTGCGCACCGGTGGTGAAGATCTTCTGCCCGTTGACGATCCAGTCCCCGGACTCGTCGCGCACCGCGGCGGTGCGCAGCGACGCCAGGTCGGTGCCCGCCTCGGGTTCGGAGTAGCCGATCGCGAAATGGATGTCCCCGCTGAGGATTCCGGGCAGGAACTGCTGCTTCTGTTCCTCGGTGCCGAACTGCTGCAACGTCGGACCGACCGTCAGCAGGGTCACCAGCGGAAGCGGGACGTCGGCCCGGACCGCCTCGTTGAAGAAGATCTGCTGCTCGACCGGCCCGAAGCCCTGGCCGCCGTACTCCTTCGGCCAGCCGACGCCGAGCCAGCCGTCGCGCCCCATCCTCCGCACCACCGCCCGGTAGGCGTCGCCGTGCCGGTTCACCGCCATCTCGGCCTCCTCCTCGGGGGTCACGAGATCGGCGAAATAGGCGCGCAGCTCGTCGCGTAGCCGGCGCTGCTCGGCGGTCAGGTCGATGAACATCTCGCCCCCAATCGATCGAGTCGGAACGACGCCCCGCCGAGCCAGCGGGCGATGTCCTTGGCCTGCGAGTAGTAGCGATGCATCGGGTGGGTCATGTCCACGCCGAGACCGCCGTGCAGGTGATGACACTTCTGCATGGCCGTGGGCAGTTCCGCGGCCACGGTGTAGGCCAGGATTTCCAGGTCGTCGTCGGTGCGCTCACGGTGCTGCTGACTCGAATCTTGCTGAGCAAGCGCCCAGTTCGCCGACGCCGCGGCGACGTGCAGGGTGCGCGAGACGACGTACAGGTCGGCGATCTGCTGGGCCACCGCCTGGAACTGCGCCAGCGGCCTGCCGAACTGGTTGCGGGTGCGCAGGTGCTCGGCGGTCAGGATGATCGCGCCCTCGAGCAGCCCGTCGGCCACCGAACCGATCGAGGCGAGCGCCAGCCGGTGCAGGTCGCCCAGCCCGGTCGGCCACAGGTGGTCGGCGGGAATCTCCACCTGGTCCAGCAACACGGTGTATTCCGGGATGCCGCCGGAGACCGGCGTCTGCGTCATGGTGATCCCCTCGGCATCCGCATCGATCAGCGCGATACCGGAATTGGTCGGCACCAGCAGCCAGCGTGCCTGCTCCGCGTAGGGCACGGCGATCTTGCACCCGCTGACGCGCACCATCTTTCCGCTGGTGACCGCGATGGTCTCCGGCTTGTCGATGAACGGCGCCGCCGGTTCACTCAGCGCCGCCGTGAGCACGGTGCCCTTGGCGACCTCGGGCAGCACCTGCGCCTGCACGCCCTCGGGCGCGGAGGCCACCAGGGGCAGCACACCGAAGCCGAGCGTAGGAAGGGCAGGCACCGCGACGGCGTCCATAGCCAGCTCGGTGAGGAGCACGGACACCTCGAGCAGACCCATGCCGTCGCCACCATGGCGCTCCGGCAACGGAACGGCGAGCAGGCCGGAGTCGACCAATCTCGGCCACAGCTCCATATCGCGTGCGGGTTCGTGCTCCATCAAGCTCACGACGACTTCGGCCACCGCGTCTTGGCCCTCGTCCCTGGTGAAATCCACGCTTTTCTCCCAGTTGTCTCGATGACTAGTTATCCGCGTCACGAGGCAGCCCCAGAATCCGCTCACCGGCCACGGTGAGCAGAATCTGCTCGGTTCCACCAGCGATCGATAGACAACGCGTGAGCAGGAATTCCTTCGCCACATCGGCATCCTGCGCGCCGACGGGCCCTGCCGTCTCGACAGCGAATTCCGCGACCGCTTGGCGGTGGCGCACCCCGACCAACTTCCGTACGCTACTCTGCGCACCCGGATCCGCGCCCACCAGCGCCTTCAGCGTGGCGCGTTGCTCTAGCAAAAGTCCCGCGATCGCTTCGGCGACGAATCCGCCGAGCCTGTCGTTCACCAGTTCCGCACCCGGACCGGCGGCGGGTGATTTCGCGATCAGTTCTTCCAGTACCGGCCCGATGCCATTGCCGCCCATTGCTACCCGTTCGGTGGACAGCGTCGAGCGGGCAATTTTCCATCCGTTGTTCACCGCGCCGACCACACAGTCGTCCGGTACGAATACGTCGTCCAGAAAAACCTCGCTGAATCGCGCCTCGCCGGTGATCTGCACCAGCGGACGGATCTCCAGTCCGGCGCTGCGCATGTCGACCAGGAAATAGGTGATTCCGCGATGCTTGGGCGCGTCCGGATCGGTGCGAGCCAAACAAATTCCCCAATTCGCTTTGTCGCCCAGCGAAGTCCACACCTTTTGCCCGCGCAGCACCCAACCGCCGTCCACCTTTTTCGCGGTGGTGCGCAGCGCGGCCAGGTCCGAACCCGCCTCGGGCTCGCTGAACAGCTGGCACCAGACCACCTCGCCATGCAGCGTCGGCCAGGCGAACCGCTCGATCTGCTCCGGCGTGCCGTGCTGCAGCAGGGTGGGAACCGCCCAACCGCCGATGGCCAGATCCGGCGCGGTGAGCCCGGCGCGGCGCAGTTCCTCGGCGATCATCAGGCCGGTCATCGGATCGGCGCCGCGTCCGTAGGGCCGCGGCCAATGCGGCATGACCAGTCCCGCCTCCACCAGCGCCGCGCGCTGCCGATCGGCGGGCAGCGCCGCGATCCGCGCGACCTCCGCGGCCAGTTCGTCGGCGCTGCCGCCGTCCACGGCGACGCCTCCGGCATGAGCGAGCGCAGCGAGCGAATCATCGACACAGCGCGCACCGCTCATGCCAGAAAGGGCATCAGCGGCGAAGACCCGGTCGGCGCCGGTGGTGCGCCGCAGGCCACGGCGGGTCAACTCGGTCACCCGGGCCCGCCAGCGCGCCGAACCGCCGAGCAGCTGGCGCAGCGCCACCGCCCTGCGCAGGTACAGGTGCGCGTCGTGTTCCCAGGTGAAACCGATCCCGCCGAGCACCTGGATGCAGTCCTTGGCGGTGTCGACCGCCGCGTCCAACGCGATGGCGGCCGCGATGGCGGCGGCGATCGGCAGTTCCGCGCCGCCCTCGTCCACGGCGGCCGCGGTATCGCCCGCGACGGCGCGGATGAGTTCGGTGCGGCACAGCATCCAGGCGCAGATGTGCTTGACCGCCTGGAACGATCCGATCTTCCGGCCGAACTGCTCGCGCACCTTGGCGTACTCGACCGCCGTCTGCAGGCACCAGCCCGCGAGGCCGGCCAGCTCGGCGACGACCAGCGCGACGAGCAGATCCTCGGCCGGGTGCGGCCCGGCGAACACCTGTTCGGCAGGTACGCGCAGGTCGGTGCACTGCACCCGCGCCAGCGGCGTGCTCGGATCCAGCGGCGCGAGCGGCTCCACCCGCAGGCCGTCGGCGTCGGGCGGGACCAGACACCAGCGCTGCCCGTGCGGAAGCTCGACCGGAAGCAGCACGGCCGTGCCGGGGGCCGCGCCGAGCACGGAATCCCAGGTACCCGTGAGCAACAACGCCTCGCTAGCGGCGGGTACGCTCACCGTCGAACCGACAACGAAGTCGAGCGCGACACCGCAGGGCAGGTCCTCGTCGAGGCTTCCCGCGGTGATCAGATTGGCCAATGCCGTTGCCAGCACGGGGCCGCCGACCAGATCATGCGCCGCCTGCTCCATCAGAACGGCGAGATCGGCGACCGAGCCGCCCGCACCACCCGCGTCCTCGGCCACCGCGACACGGAAGATCCCGATCTCGGCGAGCGCGGGCCAGTAGGCGCGCCAGTAGTCGGCCGAGCCGGTCCGCATTGTTGCAATTGGACGGACCGACGCAGCCCATCCGCGCATCGACTCCTGAACAGCTTTATGCTCGTCAGTGGTGGCGATGGTCACACTCCATACCGCCTTTCCGGCGTGACTCCCACACCTAGAACATGTTCTAATATCCTAGCCGGGCGGAAGTCAAGAGACCATCGCCGCGGCGGACCGCGCACGCGGCCGACGAAACGACGTTTCCGGAAAGGACTTTCATCGATGGCCAGTCCGTCCCGTTCGCAGCCAGCCGACCCGAGTGCGGCACTGCCCGCCGCAACGGTCACCACGCTCAGTGAGGACGAACTGAGCTCGGCGGCGCAGCGCGAGCGGCGCAAGCGGATTCTGGACGCGACCCTGGCGCTGGCGTCCAAGGGCGGCTACGACGCGGTTCAGATGCGGGCGGTGGCCGAGCGCGCCGACGTCGCGGTCGGCACGCTGTACCGGTACTTCCCGTCCAAGGTGCACCTGCTGGTCTCGGCGCTCTCGCGCGAATTCGAGCAGATCGAAGGCAAACGCAAGCCGCTTGCCGGACAGACGCCGCAGGAGCGCATGCACCTGCTGCTGACCCAGATCACCCGGATGATGCAGCGCGACCCGATGCTCACCGAGGCCATGACCCGTGCGTTCATGTTCGCCGACGCCTCGGCCGCGGCCGAGGTGGACCGTGTCGGCAAGGTGATGGACCGGGTGTTCGCGCGCGCCATGAACGACGGCGAGCCCACCGAACGGCAGCTGGCCATCGCGCGGGTGATCAGCGATGTGTGGTTGTCCAATCTGGTCGCCTGGTTGACCCGGCGCGCCTCGGCGACCGACGTCACCGAACGCCTGGAACTGACCGTCGACCTGCTGCTCGGCGAACGCAACCAGTAAAGGACGACGAGCCACGTCAGCGCACCTCGAGCGAATTCGACGCCCGGCCGCCACGCCGGGCTCGAATTGCCCCTGCGCTGCGACGAAGCTCACCCGCCTCGGTCGCGTTGCCGTTAGCTGGGCGGATCTGTTGGACGCGGGATCAGGATGTGCGTTATCACGCGCACGCGGCCCCGCGCTCTTCTGTGCGCCAAATTCAACCCAGTATTGTTTTGGCCGCCCCCTGAAAAAATCCTCCGATCACTAGGTTGGATGCGTGAGCGCACAGGATCTGCCACTGGAACTTCGCCGTGCACTGTCGACGGTCGCGCGCGTGCCACGGCTGCTGGTCGCATCGGACTACGACGGGACTCTCGCACCCATCGTGTCCGACCCGGCCAAAGCCTTTCCCCATCGGGAATCGGTGAGCGCGTTACGAGCACTCGCCGGCCTCACCGGCACTACCGCCGCCGTGATATCCGGGCGCGCATTGCGCGATCTCGCGGCGCTGTCGCGCCTGCCGGTGGAAGTGCAACTCATCGGCAGCCACGGCTCGGAATTCGACGTGGGCTTCGTCCACGCGATCGACAACGACGCCAAGCATCTGCTCCAAGAGTTGCAGTCGGCACTCAATAAGACCGCCGCGGACAATCCCGGCGTCACGGTCGAGATCAAGCCGGCCAGCGTGGCCCTGCACGTGCGCAACGCGAGCCCCGAGATCGGGCATCGCGCGCTGTCGCAGGTCCGGCAAGGCCCGGCGTGCTGGTTCGGCGTTCAGGTCACCGAGGGCAAGGCCGTCATCGAGCTGGCCGTGGTGCAGACCGACAAGGGCACCGCGCTGGACACCGTGCGCCACCAGGCGGGCGCATCGGCCGCGGTGTTCTTCGGCGACGACGTCACCGACGAGAAGGCGTTCCGGGTGCTGTCGGGTCCGGACGTCGGCATCAAGGTGGGCGACGGTGAGAGCCTGGCCAAGTTCCGGGTGGACAGCACCGAGGCGGTGGCCCGCGCGCTGGCCTACCTGCTGGAGGAGCGGCGCACCTGGCTGGCCGGCGCCAGTGCCCCGCGCATCGAGCGGCTGACCATGCTGGCCAGCCCGCGATCGGTCGCCCTGCTCACCCCCGACGCCACGGTGACCTGGTTCTGCCACCCGGAGCCGGACTCGGCGGCGGTGTTCGCGCACCTGCTCGGCGGCCCGCAGGGCGGTCACTTCACCATCGAGCCGGAGCGGCCGGGACTTCCGCTCTCGCAGCGTTACATCGACGGCACGATGACCGTCGAAACCCGGTGGGCCAGTTTGCAAGTCACCGACTACCTGCCGCACGACGTCGCGCCGACCCGTACCGATCTGACCCGGGTGATCACCGGCGACGCGAAGGCCGTGGTCACCTTCGCCCCGCGCCCGGAGTTCGGTCAGGTTCCGGTGAACCTGGAAGCCCAGGAGGGCGGGCTGCGGGTGTACGGCACCAACGATCCGATCGTGCTGCGATCCCCCGGCGTGCGGTGGGAGATCGTCACCGACGGCACCCATGAGTCCGCGCGCGCTGTGGTGGACCCGTCCCGCGGCCCGATCGTGCTCGAGTTGCGCTGCGGCACCCAGGATCTCGAACCCGCCCCGACCCCGGAGCCGGAGCGGCGACGCCAGGCGGAGCGCTACTGGTCGCAGTGGGCCGCGGGGCTCACGCTGCCCCCGCTGAAGCCCGACCTGATGAAGCGCTCCGCGCTCACCCTGCGCGGTCTGGTGCACGCGCCGTCCGGCTCGATCCTCGCGGCGGCCACCACCTCGCTGCCGGAGGACATCGGCGGCGTGCGCAACTGGGACTACCGCTACTGCTGGCTGCGCGACGCCGCACTGACCGCCTCGGCGCTGGTCTCGCTCGGCTCGCTCGCCGAGGCGGAGGATTTCCTCGGGTGGGTGCACCGGGTGCTGGAGACGATTCCCGGACCCGAGCGCCTGCACCCGCTGTACACGCTCTACGGCGAGACGCTGCCGCCGGAGGCATCGATCGACCAGCTCCCCGGTTACGCGGGCTCACGCCCGGTGCGCGTGGGCAACGCGGCGAACATGCAGGTGCAGCTGGACGTCTTCGGTCCGATCGTCGATCTCATCGCGACCCTGGCGCACGCGCGGGAGCTGCGCGGCGTCACCGATCCGGCGGGTGTGTTGCCGGACGCCGATTGGGAGCTGGTGTGTGCCATGGTCTCGGCCGTGCAGCGGCGGTGGGAGGAGCCCGACCACGGCATCTGGGAGATCCGCGGCAACCCGCGCCACCACGTGTACTCGAAGGTGATGGGCTGGCTGACCGTCGACCGGGCGCTGACCCTCGCACAGAAGTTCGACCGCGAGGCCGACCCGGATTGGGCGGTGCTGCGCGACACCATCGCCGATGAGGTCAAGGCCAAGGGCTGGAACGACGAGGTGCAGTCCTACACCGCGGCCTACGACGGCACCGACCTGGACGCCGCCACCCTGCACATCGGGCTGAGCGGCCTGATCGACCCGTCCGACCCGCGGTTCGCGGCGACCGTCGTGGCGACCGAGGCCGAGCTGCGCAGCGGTTCGACCGTCTACCGCTACCACCACGACGACGGCCTACCCGGCGGCGAGGGCGGGTTCCACCTGTGCGCGGCCTGGCTGGTCGAGGCGTACCTGCTGATCGGGAAGCGCTCGGACGCCGAGGCGCTGTTCGCCCAGCTGGTCGACGTCGCAGGCCCGACCGGACTGCTCAGCGAGGAGTACGACCCGGTGGCCGAACGCTCGCTCGGCAACCATCCGCAGGCCTACAGCCACCTGGGCCTGTTGCGTTGCGCGCAGCTGCTCGGACAGCCGGTGGAGGCCGCGCTGGTCTGACGGAGCGCACTGCTCGAGGGCCCGCGAACGAGGAATCGTTCACGGGCCCTTTGTCTTTGAATCGCACGTGGGCGCCGCATTCTATCGTTTGACTGGGTTGCTAAAGTTAAACGGGAACGATTTCCATTACAAACTGCCGGACTGCCAGGAGTACCCCACGTGAATACCCGATTTGCTCTCAGATGCGTAGGCCTCGCCGTGGGGGTCGCCTCAGCCCTGACGATCGCCGCCTGCGGAAACTCGAGCGCCTCGGACCGGCCGACCGTCGTCGCCTCCACCGACGTCTGGGGCGATATCGCTGCCGCCATCGCAGGCCCCGACGCCAGCGTCCGGTCGCTGATCACCGATCCGTCCGCCGACCCGCACTCGCACGAGACCTCGGCCGTGGAGTCGGCCCAGCTCAGCGACGCCGACCTGGTGATCTACAACGGCGGCGGTTACGACGAGTTCGCCGAGAAGGCGGTGGCGGGCACGGACAAGCGCACCGTGGACGCGTTCGCCGCCCGCGTCGACAAGAGCGACGAGAACGAGCACATCTGGTACGACGTGCGGACCGTCGGCGTGGTCGCAGGCCAGATCGCCACTCAGCTGAGCGAGCTGGACCCGGACAAGGCCGCGGCCTACACCGAGCGCGCGAAGACCTTTACCGACCGGCTCGCCGCGATCAGCGCCATCACCGGCAAGCTCGCCGCCGAGCACCCCAAAACGCCGGTGCTCCAGACCGAACCGCTCGCGCACTATCTGCTGATCGCCGCTGGGGCCGAGGACCTCACCCCGCACGAGTTCCAGGAGGCCATCGAGCAGGAGACCGACCCGGCGCCCGCGGCCGTCGCGGCCACCCAGGACCTGCTCACCGGCAAGCGGGTGCGCGCGCTGATCTACAACGTGCAGACCGAGGACAAAATCACCAAGGACCTGCGTGGCACCGCGCAGAACGCGGGCATCACCGTGGTCGAGGTGACCGAAACTTTGCCCGACGGTGTGGATTACATTCAGTGGCAGACGAAGAACGCACAGGCGCTGGCCACCGCGTTGGGCTGAGCAGATGAACAAGGGAGCCGCGCTGACCGAGCACACCGACCGGGTCGACCGGCGGCGAGCAAACCGCGAGGGCGACTCGGCCGTCATCCGGCTGGAATCGGCCCGATTGTCCTTCGGCGATCGAACCCTGTGGGACGGGCTGGATCTCAGTGTCGCTCCGGGCGAATTCGTCGCGGTTCTCGGGCCGAATGGATCGGGCAAGACGTCCCTGCTGAAGGTGTTGCTCGGTCAGCTCGGGCTGAGCGCGGGTACAGCGCGGATCGCAGGGGCACCCGCGCGCGCGGGCAATCACGACATCGGGTATGTGCCGCAACAGAAGACGATCGACGCCGGAGTGCAGTTGCGCGGCGTCGATCTCGTCGGTCTAGGCGTCGACGGGCATCGGTGGGGGCTCGGCCTGCGGTCCCGCGCCGAACGCAAGCGCAAGGTGGCCGCGGCCATCGCCGACGTCGGCGCGCAGCACTTCGCCGACGCGCCACTGGAATCCATGTCCGGCGGCGAGCAGCAGCGACTGCGGGTGGCGCAGGCCCTGGTCGGCGATCCGAAGGTGCTGCTGTGCGACGAGCCGCTGCTGAGCCTGGACCTGGCCAACCAGCGACTGGTCGCGGAGCTGATCGATCGGCGGCGGCGCACGCACGACACCGCTGTCCTGTTCGTCACGCACGAGATCAATCCGATTCTGCCGCTGGTGGATCGGGTGCTGTACCTGGTCGACGGGCAATTCCGGATCGGAACGCCGGACGAGGTGATGACCTCGGTGGTCCTGTCCGAGTTGTACCGGACCCAGGTGGACGTCCTGCGGGTGCGCGGGCGTCTGGTGGTCGTCGGCACCGGCGACACCATGGACGCGCTCGGCACCGCGGGCGGACACTGTCACGGCGCGACGGGCGATGGGTTCGCGCCCGGCGTCTCCGCATCGGACGGCGTGTCGCCGTCCGGCGCCGCCGAAGCGAGCGGTCAGGTGTCACATGGCGCCACGTCCACGCGACTGACGCCGAGCGACTCGGCATCAGGCAACGGGGCATCCACGCGGCCGGGGCTCGACGACGTCGCGACCGTCGCAACTGCTTCGGCCGGCGCAGAGCCGCCGGTTTCCGCCACTGACGGCGAGGGCAACGGATCCCGGTCGACGGCGCATCCGGATCCGAGCGGAGTGCGCTCGTGATCGACAAGCTTTCCGGTGTACTCACGAAGCTGCTGGACTTCGGCACCACCGCCAACCTGCTGTCCTACGGCTTCGTCCAGCAGGCGTTGCTGGCCGCGGCGCTGCTCGGGCTGCTGTCCGGGGTGATCGGTCCGCTGATCATCAGCAGGCAGATGTCGTTCGCCGTGCATGGCACCAGTGAGCTGTCGTTGACCGGCGCCGCCGCGGCGCTGCTGGCCGGTATCGGGGTCGGCCTCGGCGCCATCGCCGGGTCCGTGGTCGCCGCGGTGCTCTTCGGTCTGCTGGGGACCCGGGCACGAGAGCGCGATTCGGTGATCGCGGTGGTGCTCTCGTTCGGGCTCGGGCTCTCGGTGCTGTTCCTGTGGCTGGGCCCGGACCGTGCGGGATCGAAGTTCTCGCTGCTCACCGGCCAGGTGGTGAGCGTCGGCAACAATGGCATCGGGCTGCTCGCGGTCTGCACGGCGGCAGTGATCGCGGTGCTCGCGTTCGTCTACCGGCCGCTGCTGTTCGCCAGTTCCGATCCGGAGGTGGCGGTGGCGCGCGGCGTTCCGGTGCGGGCGCTGTCCATCGTCTTCGCCGTGCTACTCGGCATCACGGCGGCATTCGGCGTGCAGATCGTCGGGGCGCTGCTGGTCCTCGCGCTGCTGATCACCCCGGCCGCCGCGGCGGCCCAGCTCACCGCGAATCCGGTGCGGGCAACCCTGCTCGCCGTGCTGTTCGCCGAAGTCGCTGCGGTCGGCGGCATCCTGCTGTCACTGGCGCCGGGCGTTCCGGTCTCGACGTTCGTCACCACGATCTCGTTCCTGATCTACATCGGCTGCCGCGTACTAGGGACCCGCAACCGCCGCCTCGCTCGCGGTCGCTGAACGACCGCATCCAATAGGCCAGAAGCCAGACCGAAAGGGCGCGGTCAGCAGCGCTGCCATCCCGATCCTCGGCGGCATCGGGTCGCCGGACGCCATTGCGGTGGCAGTGGCCGGGCCGATGGCATGGGTACTCGGCCGCATCAGGTCGACGGCCGCTACGTGGTGCTGGACACCGTCAGTCGCCCGTGCGCTGGAGCACGGCCTGACGCCCTTACCTACGGGGCCATCGTGGTCGCGGCGATCGGCGTTCGACTCCTGGTCGCAGTGTTATCTGATATCAGCGCAGCTCAGAGGCTGCGCCAATCACCGAGGCCAGTTTTGAGGGCAGCCGCCTTCAGTCACTTCGGGCGGCTTTCGTATGCTCGACCCATCGCGCCCCCGAACGAATGGTGACCAACGATGATCGACTTCGCGATTCCCGCCGAGCTCGCGACCGAACGCGACCGAGTCCGCCGATTCGTCATCGACAAGATCGTCCCGTACGAGCGGGACCCACGCCTGACCGCGCACGGCCCGACCGACGAGCTACGCCAGGAGCTCGTCGAACTCGCCCGCGCCGAGCAGCTGCTCACCGTGCAGGCTCCCGAATCGCTCGGCGGACGAGGGCTGTCCCACCTCGAGCAGGCGGTGATCTACGAGGCGGCAGGCTGGTCCACGCTCGGCCCGATCGCGATGAACTGCGCGGCGCCCGACGAGGGCAACATGTTCCTGCTGTCCAAGGTCGCCGATCCCGACCAGGTGCGGCGCTATCTGGCTCCCGTCGTCGCCGGACATCAGCGCTCGGTGTTCGCCATGACCGAGCCCGACGGCGCCGGATCCGACCCGGCCCAGCTGGCCACCGAAGCCGCCTTCGACGGCGAGAATTTCACCATCAACGGCCGCAAATGGCTGATCACCGGCGCCAACGGCGCGAAGACCTGGATCATCATGGCCCGGCTCGCGCCCAACCCGCATCTGCCGGAAGGCCCCACGCTGTTCCTCACCGACGGCGACCAGCCCGGCATCGTCATCGAACGCACGATGAACACCATGGACCGCAACTACGTTGCCGGGCACGGCGTGGTCCGCTTCGACAACCTGGTCCTGCCCAGGGAAGCGCTGCTCGGCGAGGCAGGCCAGGCGCTGCGCTACGCCCAGCTCAGGCTGGCGCCGGCCCGCCTGACCCATTGCATGCGCTGGCTGGGTGCGGCCGAGCGGGCTCAGAGCATCGCGGTGGAACACGCGCGCACCCGCACCGCGTTCGGCAAGCCGATCGGCGAGCACGAGGGAGTGTCGTTCATGTTGGCGGACAACGAGATCGCGCTGCACCAGTGCAGGCTCACCATCTGGCACGCGTGCTGGCTGATGGACAACGGCGAGAAGGCGCGGCACGAGAGTTCGATCGCGAAGGCCTTCGTCTCCGAGGAGCTGTTCCAGGTCGCCGATCGATGTGTCCAGGTACTCGGCGGCATCGGCATCAGTGACGAGACCGTAGTGGAGATGATCTTCCGGGACATGCGCGCCTTCCGGCTCTACGACGGACCCACCGAAGTGCACAAGTACGCCATCGGGCGCAAGATCCTGCGGGGATAGCCGAAAATTTACGGCCTGGGGTGAGCTGCCCCGGTCGGCTAACATCCTTGGGCATGAGTTCGGAACTGCACGTCGATGTCTCCAAAGGCGTCGCTGTGCTCACGCTCAACCGGCCCGCTCAGCAGAACGCCTTCACCCCCACGATGGCCGCCGAACTGGGTGCCGCCCTGCAGCGCTGCGATGTGGAAGACGCCATCCGTGCCGTCGTCGTCACCGGCACCCCGCCCGCGTTCTGCGCGGGGGCGGACCTATCCAGTCGGGTCGGCGAAGTCAGCGCGACCATCGAGCCGGCCCCGTGGCGGGTGCGCAAACCTGTGATCGCGGCGGTGAACGGGCACGCGGTCGGCATCGGCCTAGCCCTCGCCCTGCAGTGCGACCTGCGGTACATGGCGCGCGACGCGGTGTACGGACTCAACCAGGTCCGCCGGGGCGTCGTGGCCGACGGATACGCGCACTGGACGCTACCCCGCCTGATCGGTATGGCGAACGCCGCCGACATCATGCTGACCGGACGCACCTTCGACGGCGAAGAGGCGAAGGCGATGGGCCTGGCCAACAGCTGCTTGGCCGGTAGCGAGGTGCTACCGACCGCGCTGGCCGTCGCGCACGACATCGCCAATGGCTCGGCCCCGCTACCGGTCGCGCTATCCAAGCGGCTGCTATGGGAGGGCCTCCGGATGAGCCCGGCGGTGGTCGGTCAGCTGGAAACCGATCTCAACCAGCACGCCGCCAAGAGCATCGACGGCGGTGAGGCCATGGCCGCGTTCCGGGATCGCCGACAGCCGAGCTGGTCCGGCAGTGTCAGCACGGAATGGCCCGCCTGGGACGCCGCCGGTGATCGCGAAAGGCCCAGCCTGGACTAGGCGGCTGCCTCGCCTTCGCCCGGCGCGGGCTGGACGGAGCCTGGCCAGTTGCGGCCCCGCTGCGCAACCTCAGCTCCGCACGACCCGGCACGGGCTTTGGACGGCCTCCGTCCAGCCGCGCCTCGCTGCGGCAACCTAAGCCCTTCTCCCCCGGCGCGGGCTATCTCCAGTTGCGCCCCTCCGCGGCAACCTCAGCTCCACCAGAGCAGGCTCGGGGACGAAACTCGCCCAGCTGTGTCCGCGCTGACTATGCGTTTCCGCCGAGCGTGATGAACAGGAACAGCAGCGCGAAGATGATCATCAAGACGGTGCCGATGATGCCGAGGATGTAGCCGACCAGCACCTGGGCCCTGCCGCCGTACGGCTGGACGGGACCGGCGCCTTTCGCGGCCGCTTCGAGAGAATCCTCGATGTCGTTGAGCGCCCGCCGACCCAGTGCCCATGCCACCGGACCCAGCACCCCGCAGCAGAGGACACTTCCCGCGCCGAGGAACAACACCGCCGACGCGTTCGGATGCTCGATCGGCTGCCCGATAGGCTGATTGGGTATCACCACCAGCCGAATTGTACGGGGGTAGACCGACTCTCCGCGTATTTCGCTGGTGAAGCGCGCGGAGTGCGGATCCTCCGCGATGTTTCGCGCTCGATCAAATCCGGCGTTGCCGGGCAACTTCCGAGAGCACCACGCCAGCCGCGACCGAGGCGTTGAGCGATTCCACCGGACCGGCCATCGGAATGGACAGGACCGCGTCGCAGGTCTCGCGGACCAAGCGGGACAGGCCCTTGCCCTCCGAGCCGACCACGATCACGGTCGGCTCGCGACCGTCGAACTCGTCCAGCGTGGTATCGCCGCCCGCGTCCAGGCCGACGACCTGAACGCCCTGCGCGGCCCAATCCTTCAGCGTGCGCGTCAGATTCGTCGCGCGGCCGACCGGGAGCCGAGCCGCAGCGCCCGCGCTGGTGCGCCAGGCCACCGCTGTGACACTCGCGCTGCGCCGCTGCGGAATCAGCACCCCGTGGCCGCCGAAAGCCGCCACGGAACGGATCACCGCGCCGAGGTTGCGCGGGTCGGAGATGTTGTCCAGCGCGACGAGCAGCGCGGGAGCCGCCGAGCTCCGGGCGCGGTCGAGCAGATCGTCCGGATGGGCGTAGCGGTACGGCGGCACCTGCAATGCGACACCTTGGTGCAGACCGTTGGCGCTCATCCGATCCAGATCGGTGCGCGGCACCTCCAGGATGGAGATGCCCGAGTCGGCGGCCAGCCGCACGCTCTCGGTCAGTCGGTCGTCGTTCTCCGTGCCGACCGCAACGTACAGCGCCGTTGCAGGCACGCCCGCGCGCAGGCACTCCACCACCGGGTTGCGCCCGAGCACCAGCTCCGGGCCGTCATCGGTTTTGCGGCCGGCAGGCCGCCCGGTGGCACCGCCGCGTGCGGACGGATGGCCTTGGGCAGCTTTGGCTTTCGCGGCGGCTCGCTTGGCGGCGGGATGTTTGGTCCGCTGCTCGGCGGGCGGCGTCGCCCCGCGCCCCTCCAGCCCACGCCTGCGCTTGCCGCCGGAGCCGACTACCGCGCCCTTCTTGGAGCCGGTCTTGCGCACCGCACCTCGGCGCTGCGAATTGCCTGCCATCACTTGGCCTTTCCGGATTGCGGTGCGCCGAGCGCCCATTCAGGACCGTTGGCCGTGTCGGTGACCTCGATACCGGCGGCCTGCAAGCGTTCGCGCACGGCGTCGGCGCTCGGCCAGTCCTTCGTGGCCCGCGCCTGCTGGCGACGATCGAGTTCCGCGCCGACCAGCACGTCGAGTGCGCTGAGCGCGGCCGAGGAATCGCTCGGCGCGTACCAGTGCGGGTCGAACGGATCGACGCCGAGGATGCCGAGCATGGCCCGCACCTGGCCGGCCAGGTCGCACGCCGAATCGAGCGCGCCTGCCTCCAATGCCTTGTTGCCTTCGTGCACCACCCGGTGGATCTCGGCCAGCGCTTTCGGCACCGCGAGATCGTCGTCGAGCGCGGCGGCGAACGCATCGGTCCACTTGCCCACCGGGATCTCCCCTGCCCGGTCGAACACCCGGTTCACGAACGCCTCGATGCGCTGATAAGACTGGGCCGCGTCGTACAGCGCCTTGTCCGAGTACTCCAGCATCGAGCGGTAGTGCGCGCTGCCCAGATAGAACCGCAGCTCGACGGCGCGAACCTTGCTCAGCACGTTCGGCACCGAGAGAACATTGCCCAGCGACTTGGACATCTTCTCCCCGCCCATGGTCACCCAGCCGTTGTGCAGCCAGTACCTGGCGAAGCCGTCGCCTGCGCCCTTCGACTGGGCGATCTCGTTCTCATGGTGCGGGAACACCAGATCCATACCGCCGCAATGGATGTCGAACTCCGCGCCGAGATAGAACCCGGCCATGGCGGAGCACTCCAGGTGCCAACCGGGGCGGCCGGGACCCCACGGCGACGGCCAGGTCGGCTCGCCCGGCTTGGCGGCTTTCCACAGGGTGAAGTCGCGCGGGTCGCGCTTGCCCTCGCCCGCGCTCTCGCCCTGGTGCACGTCATCGAGTTTGTGGCCGGAGAGCTTTCCGTACTCGGGGTAGCTCACCACGTCGAAGTAGACATTGCCCGCCGAGGCATAGGCGTGACCCCGATCGATCAGCCGCTGCATCATCTCGACCATCTGAGTGATGTGGCCGGTGGCGCGGGGCTCCGCGGACGGCGGCAGCACGCCGAGCCGCTCGTAGGCGCGATCGAAGGCGCGCTCATGCGTGGCGGCCCATTCCCACCACGGCCTGCCCGCCTCGGCGGCCTTGGTCAGGATCTTGTCCTCGATATCGGTGACGTTGCGGATGAACCAGACGTCGTAGTCGTGCGCGAGCAGCCAGCGTCGCAGCACGTCGAACGCGACTCCGCTGCGCACATGGCCGATGTGCGGCTCACCCTGTACGGTGGCGCCACAGAGGTACACCGAAGCACGGCCGGGGACCAACGGCGCGAATTCGCGCACGGTCCGCGTGTCGGTGTCAAAGAGGCGCAGCGTCACGGCAGTCGATCCTAGCTGGTGGTAAGGGACGTTCACGGACCGGCTCTGGTCCGCCGGAGCAGGATCAACGACAGTCTTGCAGCAGGGCCGTCGCCACAGCGGCGACGCCCTCGCCGCGGCCGGTCAGCCCGAGACCGTCGGTGGTGGTGCCGGACACCGAAACCGGGGCGCCGAGCAGCTCGCCGAGCACCTGCTGCGCCTCGGCGCGCCGCGGCCCGATCTTGGGCCGATTGCCGATGACCTGCACCGCAGCGTTGACAACTTCGAAGCCCGCTTCGCCGAGCAGCCTGCGCACTTCCTTCAGCATGGCCGCCCCGGAGACGCCTTCCCATTCCGGGCGTCCGGTGCCGAACACCGCGCCGACGTCGCCCAGTCCCGCCGCCGACAGCAGCGCGTCACACAGCGCGTGCGCGGCGACGTCGCCGTCGGAGTGGCCCGCGCAGCCGTCGTCGCCGTCGAACCGCAGCCCGGCCATCCAGCAGGGCCGACCGGCCTCGATGGGGTGGACGTCACTGCCGATGCCGACGCGCATACTCACGGCGACACCTCGCTGACGCTCGGCGCCGCCATCGCGCGCTGTGCCGATGGTTCGCTCGCGAGCTCCCGCACCGCCCGGCCGATCTCCGCGCCGTCCAGCACCGCGTTGGCGAGCAGGAGGTCGAGCGGAGTAGTGATCTTGAAAGCCAGCGGATCGCCGGGAATGGTGGTGACCGTGGCGCCGAGCCGCTCCACCAGTGCCGCGTCATCGGTGGCCTGGATGCCTTCGGTCGCGTAGGCCGAGCGCAGTAGATCGGCCGCGAAACCCTGCGGCGTCTGGATGGCGCGCAATCCGGCGCGATCAGGCGTGCCGGTGACCGCCCCGGTCGCATCGACCGACTTGATGGTGTCGGCGACCGGGAGCCCGGGAATCACGGCGGACCGCCCCGCGCGCAGCTCCGCGGCAACCCGGGCGATCAGCTCGGGCGGCGTGAGGGCCCGGGCGGCGTCGTGCACGAGAAAGTAGCCCGCGTCGGGCGCGGCGGCGATACCGGCACGCACCGAGTCGGTACGTTCGGCACCGCCGACGACCACATGGACCGAGTCCGCGGGCGGCAGCAGGGCAACGGCGCTGTCGACGAACTCGGAGGGAACCATCACGATGATCCGGTCGACCGCGCCGGAGGCGATCAGGCCTTCGACGGCGAGCCGGACCATGGGCGTGCCGCCGACCGTGACGAACGCCTTGGGTGTCGATTCACCCAGACGCACGCCACGACCGGCGGCAGGCACCAGAGCAACGACGGGTCCGCTGGTGGAACGGACACCGTTGTCAGGTGTGTTCACGGTCAGGAAGCCGCGGCGAGGACCTCATCGAGCAGGGTCTCGGCCTTGCCGTCATCGGTGCCTTCGGCCAGCGCGAGCTCACCGACCAGGATCTGCCGAGCCTTGGCGAGCATGCGCTTCTCACCTGCGGAAAGGCCGCGGTCCTGCTCCCGGCGCCACAGGTCGCGAACGACCTCGGCCACCTTGTTCACATCGCCGGAGGCGAGCTTCTCCAGGTTGGCCTTGTAGCGGCGAGACCAGTTGGTCGGCTCCTCCGTATGCGGCGCCCGCAGAACCTGGAAGACCCGATCGAGACCCTCCTGGCCGACGACGTCACGCACGCCGACGTATTCGGCGTTCTCTGCGGGAACCCGAACAGTCAGATCGCCTTGGGCGACCTTCAGGACCAGATACTCTTTTTGCTCACCCTTGATGGTGCGAGTCTCGATTGCTTCGATCAGCGCCGCTCCGTGGTGGGGGTAAACGACGGTGTCTCCGACCTTAAAAATCATGTGTCCCGTGCCCCTTTCGATGTTCACAGTTTAACATGCGACTCGATAACGGCGCGATCAACTGTGCAGGTCAGGGCCACAACGAGGCGACCGTGGGGGTTGACAGAAGCCGGGCGGTGTGCATTACGTTGTGCCAGAACGGGTTATCTCCCGGCCCGATCGCCCCCGCTGCCCCGCCGGCGACCGGCACCCGCTCCGCTACTCCCGAAGCTCGACCGAACTGTTACCCACGCGCGGGGTGTCGGCACGGGCAGGCTCGGCACCGCCTCCGGAGCGGGCCCGCGGCATCCGGGGCAAGTTGGCACAGCCCCCACGCCCGGGCCGCCGAGGGAACTACTACGCTGCCTAGTTACTACGCTCCCGCGCGGAGCAGAGCCCGGTCGACATGGAGGGACAACCCGTGACTGCCCTGAAAGCTGTGACCGCCCCGAAGGGGGCGCGACGTCGCATGGTGACGGTTGCCGCACTTGCCGCCGGAGCGGCGATCGCGCTGTCCGGCTGCAGCGCGGGTCAGATCTCGCAGACCGCGGAGCAGGTCGCCGCCGTGAACGGCAACCAAGCCGATGTCGGCGACATCGCACTGCGCAACGTGCACATCGTCTACCCGGCCGAGGGCACCGCGTACACCAACGCCAAGGGCGGCAAGGCGGTCATCGCCCTGTCCATCATCAACAACAGCGAGTCCGTCGCCGACGAGCTGGCCAGCATCACCACCGACCTGGGCACCGTCAAGATCACCTCGGCGGGCGGGAAGTCCGGCGCCCAGCTCGCCCCGCAGCAGACCGTCGTCGCGGGGACCCACCCGGTGAAGCAGAACACGCCGACCACAACGACCGCGGCGCCGACGACGACCGCAGCGCCGACCACCACGGCTGGGGCGCCGACCACCACGGCCCGCGCGACCACCACCCCGGCCGATTCGCACGGCGCCGACGACCACGGCGCCCAGCCCGCCGCCGACCCCGAGGCCAACCCGATCCTCATCGAGATCACCGGCCTGACCAAGGACATCACCCCGGGCCTGACCTACAACGTCTCGTTCAACTTCAAGCAGAACGGCACCGTCCAGGTCCAGGTGCCCGTCGACGCGGGCCTGCACACCGAGCGGCACGAATCCGACAAGTCCGGCCCGGCCGAAGGCGAACACAAGGGCGGTCACTGAAGCTCGAGCACCGCGGGACTCGAGGAGTCCGACACTGTCGGTGTTGGTGCGTAAGGTGCGCGTGTGGCAAAGACCAAGCCGATCTTCCGGTGCTCCGCCTGTTCGCACGAAGTCGCCAAATGGGTGGGCAAGTGTCCCGAGTGTGGGGCTTGGGGCACCGTCGACGAGGTCGTCGTCGGGGCGGGTGCGGTCGGGGCCCCTGGCCGCAAGGCGATGTTGCCCAGTACCGCGGCCGCGCCGATCTCCCAGATCGACGCGACGGTCACCAAGGCCAGGCCGACCGGAGTCAGCGAGCTCGACCGGGTGCTCGGTGGCGGCGTGGTGCCTGGTTCGGTGGTGCTGCTGTCCGGCGAGCCGGGAGTGGGCAAGTCGACGCTGTTGCTCGAGGTCGCCCATCGGTGGGCGAGGCAGCGCGATGAGCGAGCGCTCTACGTCACGGCGGAGGAGTCGGCGGGGCAGGTCCGGCTGCGCGCCGATCGCACCGGCGCGGTGCACGAGCGGGTCTATCTGGCGGCGGAATCGGATCTGTCGATCCTGCTCGGGCACGTCGAGCAGGTGCGCCCGACGCTACTGGTGGTCGACTCCGTGCAGACCATGCTCGCTCCCGACGCCGACGGCGTGATCGGCGGCGTCACCCAGGTCCGCGCGGTGACCGCCGCGCTGACGTCGCTGGCCAAGGCGAGCGGGATCGCGGTGCTGCTGGTCGGGCACGTCACCAAGGACGGCAATGTCGCCGGTCCGCGCACGCTCGAACACCTTGTCGACGTGGTGCTGCAATTCGAGGGCGACAAGAACTCCACGCTGCGCATGGTGCGCGGCATCAAGAACCGTTTCGGCAGCGCCGACGAGGTCGGCTGCTTCGAACTGCACGAGGACGGTATCGCCGGTGTCGACGATCCCTCCGGCCTGTTCCTGCACCACCGGACCGATTCGGTGCCCGGCACCGCGGTGACCGTCGCGATGGATGGCAAACGACCCCTGGTCGGCGAGGTGCAGGGCCTGACCGTGAAGACCGAGATCCCGCAGCCGCGCCGCGCGGTAAGCGGGCTGGACTACAACCGGGTCGCGATGGTGCTGGCCGTCCTACAGAGCCGCGGACGGGTATTCCTCGGCAAAAGCGACGTCTACGCCGCGACGGTCGGCGGCATGCGCCTGGTCGAGCCCGCGGCCGACCTGGCCATCGCACTGGCCATCGCCAGCGCCGACGCCGATGTGCCGATCCCTCCTGGCTGGGTGATCCTCGGTGAAGTCGGGCTGGCGGGCGAGGTCCGCAAGGTGACCGGTGTGAGCCGCAGACTGGCCGAGGCCGAACGCCTCGGCTTCACCACCGCCCTGGTACCTCCCGGCCTTGCCCCCGCGAAGACCACCATGAAAATCCACGAGGTCACCGACCTCCGCTCAGCCATCCGCATAGCGGGCCTCCGCAAACTGCGTCCCGCCCCCGAAGAGGCTGCAAGCTGAACACGCTAAACCACTCTGGATAGCAGCACACTAGATCTCGCGCTAACCACAAAACGCGACCACACCGGCCCGCCCCCGCTTTCGAGCGAAGCGAGACCGAGCATTCCCCGTTCGCGGCCC
>NZ_BDBA01000096.1 GCF_001612745.1 Nocardia amamiensis NBRC 102102
GGATCCGCGGCTGCGGCAGTTCCAGCTCACCGAGGGCCTCGCCGACGCTCGGCGGCGCTGGGGCCATACGCCCAAGGGGATCTGGGCACCGGAGTGCGGCTACACGCCCGGCATGGAGATCGGCTACGCCGACGCTGGTGTGACGCATTTCATGGTCGATGGACCGGCGCTGCGCGGCGACACGACGCTCGGCCGGCCGGTGCGCGATTCCGACGTGATCGCCTTCGGCCGCGATCTGCAGGTGAGTTACCGGGTCTGGTCACCGAAATCGGGCTATCCGGGCCACGGCGCTTACCGTGACTTTCATCACTATGACCACGCGACGGGTCTCAAGCCCGCCCGGGTCACCGGCAAAACCGTCGCCGGGCCGGACAAAGCGCCCTACGACCCGGAGCTGGCCGCCGCGGCGGTGGCGCGCGACGTGGACGATTTCGTGCAGACGGTGCGTGAGCGGTTGGTCGCCGAGTCCGCGCGGATCGGGCGGCCCGCGCTGGTCGTCGCCGCGTTCGACACCGAACTGTTCGGCCACTGGTGGCACGAGGGCCCGCAATGGCTGGCTCAGGTGCTGCGCGCACTGCCGGAGGCCGGCGTCACCGTTGGCACGCTCGCCGACGCACGCGAGCGCGGTTACCTGGGCGAACCGGTGCCGCTGGCCGACTCGTCCTGGGGTTCGGGCAAGGATTGGCGGGTGTGGGCCGGCGAACAGGTGCGCGACCTGGTCGAGCTCAACGACGACATCGTGCGGCTCGCGCTGGACACCGTCGACAAGATGCGCGCGGCCCAGGGCGGCGCGTCGGGCTTGCGCGATCAGGTTGCCGATCAACTGCTGCGCGAGGCGATCCTGACTGTGTCGAGCGACTGGGCGTTCATGGTCAGCAAGGATTCCGCGGCGGGCTACGCGCGCGACCGCGCGCACCGGCACGCGCACGCGGTGCGGGAGATCGCCGCGGCCGTCGGGGCGGGCCAAGTCGCCAAAGCACGGCAGTTGGCGGCAGGATGGGGGGCGGCCGACGGACTCTTCCCCGCCGTGGACGCGCGACGACTGACCTCTGCGGGGTCCGTACCCGGCACCACCGGGGCAGCATCCGCCGCCGCGCCGGAATCGGGCCCCGCCACCGCGGTCCAGAGCCCGTACCCAGCGCACCCGGGCTCCGCCGCAGAAGGACGTGCATGAAGATTTTGATGGTGTCGTGGGAGTACCCGCCGGTCGTGGTCGGCGGACTCGGCAGACACGTGCATCACCTCGCTGTCGAACTGGCCCGCGCGGGCCACGAGGTGGTCGTGCTGTCCCGGCGCCCCTCCGGCACCGACTCCTCGACCCATCCCACGCACTCGTTCATCGCCGAAGGCGTGCTGGTGGTCGCCGTCGCGGAAGACCCGCCGGTATTCGACTTCGGCGAGGACATGCTCGCCTGGACGCTGGCCATGGGCCACGCGATGGTGCGCGCGGGCGTGGCCCTCGGCAAGCCGGGCATCGGCGACGGCTGGACGCCGGATGTGGTGCACGCGCACGACTGGCTGGTCGCCCACCCCGGCATCGCGCTGGCCGAGTACTACGACGTGCCGCTGGTGTCGACCATGCACGCGACCGAGGCCGGACGGCACAGCGGCTGGGTCGCGGGCAAGGTCAACAAGCAGGTGCATTCGGTCGAATGGTGGCTGGCCAACGAATCCGACGCGCTGATCACCTGCTCGGCGTCCATGCAGGACGAGGTCGAGCGGCTCTACGGTCCGGAACGGATCCCGATGACGGTGATCCGCAACGGAATCGACGTGGGCGCCTGGACCTTCCGTCCGCGTTCGCCGCGCAGCGGTCCGCCGCGGCTGCTGTACGTGGGCAGACTGGAGTACGAGAAGGGTGTGCAGGACGTGATCGCGGCGCTGCCGCGCATCCGCCGCGCCCATCCCGGTACCACGCTGACCATCGCCGGTGTCGGCACCCAGTTCGAGTGGCTGCGCGAGCGCGCCCGAGTGCACCGGGTCGCCCGCGCGGTGAACTTCGCCGGGCAGCTCGACCACGAGGAACTGCTCGGCTGGCTGCACGGCGCGGACGCGATCGTGCTGCCGAGCCGGTACGAACCCTTCGGCATCGTCGCCTTGGAGGCGGCCGCCGCGGGCACCCCGCTGGTCACTTCGACGGCCGGCGGGCTGGGCGAGGCCGTGATCGATGGCGTCACCGGCGCCTCCTTCGCTCCCGCGGACGTCGACGGCCTGGTCGAGGCGGTCCGCGCCACCCTCGACGACCCGGCCGCCACCCAGCAGCGGGCCTACGCCGCCCGGGAACGGCTCACGGCCGATTTCGCCTGGGACGTGGTGGCCGCGGAGACCGCCCAGGTGTACCACTCGGCCAAACGGCGGGTGCGCAATCCGCTCGGCCGCCCGACCATCGTCGAACGCCCGCTGCCGGAACGCGATCCGGAGTAGGCGGCTGCCTCGCCTTCGCTCGGCCCGGCGCATATACGGCTGCCTCGAGCCTTCGCTCGGCCCGGCGCATCTGCGGCTGCCTCGAGCCTTCGCTCGGCCCCGCGCGGGCTGATGACGGACTTCGTCCGGCTGCGTCGTTTTCTGCGCGATCAGCCTTCGAGCTTCTTGACGATGCGCTCGACGGTGAGCCAGGTGCGGGTGGTGATGTCCTTGCCGTACGTCTTGTCCAGCCAGGCCATGAAGTCCGGTGTCTTGCCCGGATCGCTGTTGTCGATCACTGCGAGGAAGGCGCGCGCGGCCTTGTCGTAGCCGACGATCCGGGTGAGCGGGTCGGGTTGTTCGGGCAGCGTGACCGGTGGCGTAGCGGTGTCCTTGAGGAACGTCGCGATCAGATAGGTCCCGCGCCCGTGCGTGAGTCCGGGAAACGGGTCGGTGTCCAGCAGAGCGCGCAGTTCCTCGTAGCTGCGGATGATCGTGCCGCCGCCGATCCCGAGTTCCCGGATCAGTGCCTGCTGGATGCGCTCCTCCAGCGCGGGGACGTCGGTCTCGGAGCTGCGGAACACGATATTGCCGCTGGCGAGCACCGACGCGACGTCCTCGAATCCGAGTGATTCGAACACCGCCCGCAACTTCGCGTTGCTCATGTTCGGATTGCTCGGCGTGATCCCGCGCAAGAGTGCGGCGTAGGCGTTCATACCGCCGAACCTACGCGCCTGCCCCGACTTCCCGACTGGTCTCGCCCGGCGGCCGTTACGCCGTCTGGGTGGCGCCGTTCTTCTTGCGGGCGATGTCTTCCAGCGCCGCAAGGTATTTGGCGCGTTCTTCGGCGCCCGCCTCCCAGGCCGCCTTGCGATTCTTGACCACCTTGGCCGGTGCGCCGACGGCGATGCTGTAGTCCGGGATGTCGCCCTTGACCACGGCGTGCGCGCCGAGCACGCAGCCGCGGCCGACGCGAGTCTCGCGCAGCACGGTCACCTTGGCGGCGATCCAGGTGTCGGGTCCGATGCGGACAGGGCTCTTCACGATGCCCTGGTCCTTGATCGGCACGGTGATGTCGTCCATCTTATGGTCGAAGTCGCAGATGTAGCACCAGTCGGCGACCAGCGTCGATTCGCCGATCTCGATGTCGAGGTAGGTGTTGACGACGTTGTCCTTGCCGAACACCACCTTGTCGCCGATGCGCAGCGAACCCTCGTGGCAGCGGATCGCGTTGCCGTCGCCGATGTGCACCCAGCGCCCGATCTCCATCCGGCTCAGCTCCGGCGTCGCGTGGATCTCCACCCGGCGGCCGAGGAACACCATGCCGCGCAGGACGATATGCGGGTTGGCCAGGCGGAACTTGAACAGCCGGTAGTAGCGCACCAGATACCAGGGCGTGTACGCCCGGTTCGCGAGCACCCAGCGCAGCGACGCCAGCGTCAGAAATCGCGCCTGCCGCGGATCCCGGCGGCGCGAACCCCGCCAGCGCGAGCGCAACGGTGCGCCCCACATGCTCGTCACGAACGGTTCTCCTGTCGTGGTCCTACCGGCTGCCGCCCACCTCGGCGGCGACGGATAGAGCCTATCGCTCGCGGCGAGTACCGGGACGGGCACCCGCGACGACAACGGCGGGACCCGTTCACCCCCGCACGGGCCTCCCGTACAGTGACTCGTGCGCCGGCGACGGCGACGGCGAACCCGCCGGTGCGAAGACCGTTCCGCCGGGCGCGGTTCGGGAATCTCAACGGTCTCGGGTGAGCCGACGATGACAGGAGTGCGGCAGGTGCGAAGCGGCGGCGTGCTGGCTACTTCCATGTGGCGACCGTCCCGAAAACGTGCCGCGGCCGTGCTGGCCGCGGTCGCCGCGCTGGCCTTGACCGGCTGCGGCACCGATGTCGACGACATCACCGTCGGTTCGGGCAAAGGCTGGACCGCCGCCCACCACGACGGCCGCAACAGCGGCACCAGTCCGGTCACCGGCTCGCGGAAGCTGGCGCTGAGCTGGTCGCGCCCGATCGGCGGGCCGATCGCGCAGCCCGTCACGCTCGGTCCCGACAGCCAGATGTTCCTCACCACGCGCCTGCCGAACTGCTCGATCTTCTCCTTCCAGATGGCCACCGGACGCAAGCGGTTCTGCAACGCGCTGGGCCCGAGCGCGATCTCCGCGCCCTCGGCCGTCGACGGTATGACCAACGTCTACGTCGGCGACGACAGCAAGGTGAACGCGTTCAACTACCTGGGGCAGCCGCGGTGGAGCACACCGGTCGCCGGGACGCCGGTCTCGGTGCAGTTCACCGGTGACGGCAAGCTGGTGACGGTCACCCAGTCCGGTCAGGTCGACGTGTTGTCGCGGCAGACCGGCGAGCGCCTCGTGCCGACGGTGCAGCTGCTCGGCGAGCCGGATTTCCTCGCGAATGCCGGCCTCACCTGGCCCGCCGCCGGTCAGGGATTGGACGACTGCGCCACCGGAGGACCGCAGTGCCCGGTCGCGAACATCTCCCCCATCGACGCCGCGAGCGGCCGTTTCTACGTGACATTGTGGCAGCCGGGCAAGCCCATCGCGGCGCTGGTCGCGCTGCGCTACGCCGACGGCAAGATCGAGCGGGAATGGAGCGCCGATCTGCTGGAACGCGGTAGCGCGACCAGCCCGGCCCTGTCCGCGGACGGCTCCACCGTCTACGTCGGCGACAACAGCGCCCGCCTGATCGCGCTCGACACCGCCGACGGGCGGACCAAGTGGGTCCAGCGGCTGGACTGGGCGCCGCGCGGCGGCATCTCGGTCTCCAGCGATGGCGTGATCATCCCGTCCGGCGACGACGGTTACCTGCTCGCGCTGCGCGACAAGGGCGACGCCGTCGAAACCCTCTGGGAACGTAAGAATCTGGCGGTGCGCGGAACCGCGGTGCAGACGGCGGGCGATACCGGCTACACCATCGCGGCGATCGGCGAAGGCCTGAGCCTGGTCACCTTCGACACCCGGACCGGCGCCACTGTCGATTCCGATGTCCTCCCCGGAGCACAGGGCGCCATTGCGGGCACGTCGGTCGGCGCCAAGGGCGAGGTCGTGGTCGCCACCCGTATCGGCGAGATCTTCGCCTTCAAGCCGGAGTAGCAGCCAGTGGCACCGAAACGAACCGGCCGCGACCTGCGGCTGGCCTTGGAGAACACCGATGCGTCGGCGTTAGACGAGGATTACCAGTCCGACATCGCCAGTGCGTTGTCGCTAGTTTCGGATGACATGCGGGATTGCCCGGACATTGTGACGCCGACCTGTACAATCTAGTCTGTCCAGACAGATTGGGGCTATAGCATGAGTTGGCAAGTTCAAGAGGCCAAACAGCGGTTCAGTGAGCTGATCAGAAGCGCAACAACGGACGGCCCGCAGGTTGTGACGCGACACGGCGAAGAGATCGCCGTGGTGATCGACATTGCCGAGTATCGGAAGCTCCGGGGCGAGGTCATCGACTTCAAAGACTTCCTCCGGTCCGAACCTGGCCTGGAGGATCTCGACCTGGCACGGAGCCGCGAGGTACCGCGCGACCTCGACTGGACGATCTGACGTGGCCTTTCTTCTCGACACCAATATCATCTCCGAACTGCGCAAGAAGAACGCCAACGAAAACGTGATTGCCTGGTACGACGGTGTGCAGTCCCATCAACTGCACCTCAGCGCTATCACCGTGGGCGAGATCCGCCTGGGAATCGAGCGCCTCCGTGGTCGCGACACCGCACAGGCGGAGGTTCTCGAGCGGTGGCTCGGCACCCTGCGCACCACCTACCGGGATCGCATTGCCCCCGTCGATGAAGATGTCGCCGAGGAGTGGGGCCGGATGAACGCACCCAACACGATTCCGGTGTTGGACGGATTGCTCGCCGCGACCGCGTCCGTGCACGGATGGACGTTCGTCACCCGCAACGTCGCAGACGTGGCGCGCACTGGCGTCGCCGTACTCAACCCATTCGAGCCCGTACCCCGGTGACCCCGGAAAGTACCGCCAGCCGCTAGCGCATTCGCGCGTCCACCGCGGTGCACAGAAAGGCTGTCGACGCACGTCCGATGCGGGTGATGACCAGGGTGAACGGTTGGGAGCCCGCCGGTTTCAGAGTGCGCCGCAGCCGGTCGGGGTCCACGTCGACGCCGCGGGCGAGGATCTCCAGCGGCCCGCAGTCGTGGCGGCGGAGTTCGGCACGCAGGGTCTTCTCCCGGTAGTCGAGGCGATCGATGATCCGGAAACCCCGCGTCCCGGCGGGGACGCGGTCACCGGTCAGGTAGGCGATGCGTGGATCCAGTTGCCACAGGCGGTGTCTCGCCGCATAGTGACGTACCAGACCGGCTCGCACGATCGCTCCGTCAGGGTCGACGATCCAGTCGCCGGGCTCGCCCTCGGGAATGTCGTCGGGTTCGGCGTCAGTGAGAGTGCTGTGGGCCCCCGTGGAGGTGAGCACCGTGGCGCGGCGCGTGACCCCCGCATCGGTCAGCCCAGCAGACCACAGACACGCCTCGCGCACCGCGCCGTCCAGCGAAACGACCTCGATCTCACCCGGCCAGTCCAGGCGATCGAAATCCAAACCCGGAGCACATTTCACGGCCAGATCGCGGGCCTGGTAGGCGGTCAGCAGATCGGGGAGCGGCGGCTGCAACTTCGCCGGGTCGTGGGTACGCCGACCGTCCGCACGCCGCGCCGGGTCGGCGATGACCACGGTGTCACGGGTACTCGGGCGCAGCGCGTCCGCCTTGGCCAGCACCACATTCCGCGCTGGGGACGCACCCGATTCCCCTACGGGTAACCAGCGCTGCCCCAGATTGTGCGCGGCGATGGCGAGCCGCACTTCGTCCAGATCGCTGCCGACTACAGCCGGGCACACCTGGGCCAGCTCGACGAGTTCGGCGCCAATTGAGCAGGTGACGTCGTGCACCACCCGTCCGGCCAGGCGCGCGGCCCGGTGGCGCGCGACGATGGTCGGGGTGGCCTGCTGCAGGGCGTCGTCGGTGAACAACCACTCCCCCGCGTCGGCGAGTTTGGCCGTGGCGCGGCGGCGCAGCCGGACCGTCTCGACCAGGGCCGCGGCCCGGTCACCATGGACGCGGCGCACTTGCTCGAGATCCTTCAGCAGAGCTGCTGAGGTCAGTGCCAGTCGGTCCACCTCGGCCAGCGCGGCCCGGCCGGTCGCGCTGCCCAGGTACCCGACGTCATCGCGGGTAAAGCGATAGCCCACTACCGGTTCCCCACATGCCCGTGCATCGAGTCGGCCCTCTCGATTCCGGCAATCGCGGTTGTGCCGGTGGCGATCCTGCAAGCCCTTGCCCGGTCACCGTTTCCGCGGCGTTCCGTCTCCGGATTCCGGAACGGCGACCTGGGCTCGCACCCACCCGCTTCGGCAGCACCGACCGTGCCGCCGAGGTGGGCGATTCGATCGCGGCAGGGATCGCGGACCACTACTTTCCGGCTGCGCTCGGCTTCACGCCGGTGATCATGGCGTTGTAGAAGAACTGGCGCGGAACCACGCGGCGCATGACGTTCTCGTCCACCCAGCTCAGCCCCAGCCAGGCGCGGTACATCGCCATCCGGTAGCGCCAGGTGAGCTTCTCGGCGGGCACGGCCGCCTCGAACGTGCGCACCGGCCAGCCCCACAGCGCGGCGGCGAATTCCTCGGTCTTCGCGGACACGTCGACGGCGCCTGCCGAGCGCGCCATCGCCTCCAACCGGCTCGGGTCGAAGGTGTGCAGGTCGACCACGGCTTCCAGGGCCGCTGCGCGTGAGGACTCGTCCAGCTCCTCCTGTGGACGCCGCCAGTCGCTCAGCATCGGCAGCTTGGTGACCGTGGTGGTGGCCTTCCAGGTGATCCGGCCCAGCCAGCGCGCGTAGAAGTTGCCGGCCGTGGTCGGCTCGCCGGCGAACACGAAGCGGCCGCCCGGCTTGAGCACACGCAGGCACTCCTTCAGCGCCAGCTCGACGTCGGGGATGTGGTGCAGCACCGCGTGGCCGACCACCAGATCGAAGGTGTCGTCCTCGTAGGGGATGGTCTCCGCGTCGGCGACCCGGCCGTCCACGTCCAAGCCGAGGTTCTGCGCGTTGCGCAGCGCGACCTTCACCATGCCCGGCGAAAGGTCGGTGACCGAGCCGGACTTCGCCACGCCCGCCTGCATCAGGTTCAGCAGGAAAAAGCCGGTGCCGCAGCCCAGTTCGAGCGCCTTCTCGTAAGGCAGCGGGGCGGGACCGACCGCGGCGTCGAAGCGCCCGCGGGCGTATTCGATACAGCGCTCGTCATACGAGATGGACCATTTGTCGTCATAGGTCTCGGCTTCCCAGTCGTGGTAGAGCACCTGGGCCAGCTTCGTATCCTTGAGCGCTGCTTCGACCTCTGCCTCGGTGGCGTGCGGGTTCGGCGCGGGGTCGTCGGGACGTACCGTCATGGTCGGCTAGCCTACCCAAATCCGCTGTTGACGCCTGCTATCGGCCCACGAATTCGGCCGACCCTGGACCGTTGGCCAGATAGGAACCTGTTCCGATCAGGCGATCTTCCGTCGTGAACAGCGCCGACCATTCGATCCGTGCCCGATCGAGGCCGTGCGGACCGGCTTCGAACACCGCTTTCGCGGCGGCCAGCGCACGGGCCGGGCCGTCCTCGAACTGCCGCGCCCAGCGCATCGCGGCGGTGTAGACGTCGTCGGGCGCGACGACCTCGTCGACCAAGCCGAGCGCCTTCGCCTCGTCCGGCTCGACGAAACGACCGGTGTAGACCAGGTCCTTGGCCGGGCCCGGTCCGATCAGCAGGGAAAGCCGCCGGATGCCCGCGAGCGGGATAAGGCCCGCCTTGATCTGCGGCAGCCCCAGCTTGACGTTGTCACCGATGACGCGGCGGTCGGCGCCGAGGGCCAGTTCCAGCCCGCCGCCGAGGCAGTATCCGCTGATCGCCGCCACCGTGGGCTGCGGGATCCTGGCCAGGCAGCCAAGGGCGCGCTGCAGATCGGCCGCCATGGCACCGGCCTGATCCACCCCGAGCCCGGACAGCTCGGCCACGTCGTCGCCCGCCGAGAACACCCGCTCGTCGCCGTACACGACCACCGCCGCCACGCCCGGATCCGCGGCCACGGCATCCGCCGCCTCGGCCAGCTCCCGCGCCAGCTGCATGTTCAGCAGGTTCATCGGCGGGCGGGCTATCCGGAGGACGGCCACGCGCCGCTCGGCGGAGCTCTCGGGCAGATCCAGGGTGACGAATTCGGCCATGGGAGGCCACGCTACCGGGTGCTCGCATCAGCAACACAGCGAGCGAACACAGCCACAGCCCAGCACTCTTTCGTGCCGGAGCCGGGGGCCGGCGAGGTGCAGATATGAGCGACCTCGGCACAGCCGCCGGAGCGGTCAGGGCCGCACGGAGCCCTTGAGACGTCCGGCATCCGGGAGATCGGCGAAGTAGCGCTGATTGTCCGGGAAGGACAGCATTTGCTTGCCGTTGACATCGGCCAGCACGGGCATGATCGGATCGATCACGCGGCGCGCGGCCAGGATGTCGGCGGTGGAACCGAATTCGCCGAGCGCGACCAGCTGCGCCCAGGTCGGCGGCAGCAGCACGTCGGTGCCCGACCGCCAGCGGTCCAGCGCCTCGGCCGGCGTGCTCCACTGCACCTCCGCCGCCTCGGACGTGGCGCCGTCGGCCAGCTGCCCTTCCGGCAGCACCGCGACGAAGAACCGGGTGTCGTAGCGGCGCGGCTCGATTACGGGGGTGATCCAATTCGCCCACGGTCGCAGCAGATCCGCCCGCAGCACAAGCTTTTCTTCGGCGAGGAACGTCGCCAGCGACAGCTCTCTGCGCTCCAGCCTGCCGCGGGCGTCCCGGTATCCGGTTGTGTCGGAGACCACGCTGTCGCCCGTGGGACCGGCCAGCAGCACGCCGCATTCCTCGAACGTCTCCCGCACGGCCGCGCAGACCAGCGCCTTCGCCCTGGCCGTCGTGGTCGCGAATTGCTCGGCCCACCAGGAGGGCTCGGGACCGGCCCAGGCGATGTCCGCGGTGCCGTCGGACGGATCGACGCCGCCGCCGGGGAACACGGTCATGCCCGCGGCGAACGCCATGGCGCCGACCCGCCGCTGCAGGAAGGTCTCAGGTCCATGGGCGCCGTCCCGCACCAGCAGCACCGTCGACGCGTCCTTGGGTGTCGGGGGACTTTGAGAGTCTTCCTGCGCTTCTATCTCACTCACTCCTGCACCTTAAAGGACGCAGCGAGACGTAGTCCGCCCTCAGCCCGCGCACGTCAGCGGGTGCGGTGCTTGCCCGCACGGCGTGCGCGGCGTGCGAAGTAGCGGCCGTCCACCCGGTCCAGCGCGATCGATTGCCGGAAGGCGTCGCTGAGGTTCTCCGCGGTGAGCACGTCCGACAGCAGCCCCTGCGCGATCACCGCGCCCTCGTTGAGCAGCAAGCCGTGGGTGAATCCTGGCGGGATCTCCTCCACATGGTGGGTGACCAGCACGATCGCGGGCGCGTCCGGGTCGGCGGCGAGGTCGCCGAGCCGTTCCACCAGTTCCTCCCGGCCGCCCAGGTCCAGGCCCGCGGCGGGCTCGTCGAGCAGCAGCAGTTCGGGATCGGTCATCAGCGCGCGAGCGATGAGCACCCGCTTGCGCTCGCCCTCCGACAGCGTCCCGTAGGTGCGGTCGGAGAGATGTTCGGCGCCCAGGCTTTCCAGCATGTCGATGGCGCGGTCGGTGTCCAGGTCGTCGTAGCGCTCCCGCCAGCGGCCGAGCACCGCGTATCCGGCGGACACCACCAGGTCGCTGACCTTCTCGTCCAGTGGGACCCGGCTGGCCACCGCGGCCGAGGACAGGCCGATGCGCGGACGCAGCTCGCTGATGTCGACCTTGCCGATCCGTTCCCCGAGTAGATGGGCGATGCCCGCGGTGGGATGCATCTCGGCGGCGGCCATCCGCAGCAGCGAGGTCTTGCCCGCGCCGTTGGGGCCGAGGACCACCCAGCGTTCGTCGAGCTCGACCTGCCAGGAGACCGGGCCGACGAGGGTATGGCCCGAACGACGGACGGTCACGTCGGTGAAATCGATGAGCAGATCGGGATCCGGTTGCGGCACGCGCTCCATCTTGGCCCACCGTCGGGGGCACTTGCCAACGCGGGGAGGAAAACGGTCCAGTCGGTCTGATCGACGCCCTCAGCCGTGGTCACGGAGCCAGGGCCGCGACCCGCCGCGATCGGCGCTGTCGCTCGAGCGTTCACGACGATCGGGCAGGCGCTGCGACCGGCACCCACTGCCACGACGCTGTGCAGGGAGCCGCTCTGCTCGACACCGCGCCTACGGCCACCGGATGTTCCGCGGCCGTAGGCCTGAGGACGAGCCGAACGAAGCCGCCGGGCACATAGTGGCGATGATCGTGGCGATCGCTCAGGTGCCGAGATGCGGAGTGGTCTGGCGGGCCTCGCGATCACAGTCGGGTGGACCGGTGTCACGTTGGTGAATCCCGCGTCCGAACAGCGACCGTGCTGCGCTGGGCCACGGGGACGATGCCGCGGCCCGCCGCGATTGCGACGGTGTCGCCCAGCGGCTCACCACGATCGGGCCGGCCTCGTCGGTGAATCCCGCATGCCGCACAGCGACTGTGCTGCCGGAGTCACGAGGCCGACACCGCGCCGAACTGCGACGGGGTCCCCGCGACTCACCAAGATCGGGCGGGCACCGCGATTACCGTCATCGAACCCGGCGCTACCTCGGTGAATCCCGCGTCGCGCACCGCGACTGCGGTGCCCTCGGCCACCTGGGCGGACAGGGACGCCCAGCGGTGCGGGTCGGCGTCGCGCACCGCGCAACGGAAGCCGAGTTCCGCCCAGCGCGCTACGTGCTCGACCGGCAGCGCACCGGCCAGCAGCATGCTCGCGTGGCCCACTTGGGCGGCCGCTTTGCCGAGCGTCATCCCGAGCGCGGCGTTCACCCACAGCACGGGCAGTTCAGGGGCGGGCGGACCTGGGTCGTCGTGGTCGAGATCGGTTCCGCCGATCTGCAAGCGCTTGATCACCGGGTCGACCTCGCCCACCGGTCCGGGTACCAGTGCCCGCGCTTGCGCGCCGTCGATCTCGATAGTGACGCCGTCCACCGCGCAGGTCGCGCGCCACTGGGCGCCGCGGGCGCGCCGAGCCAGCTTGCGGATGCGCGACCG
>NZ_BDBA01000097.1 GCF_001612745.1 Nocardia amamiensis NBRC 102102
GAACTGACCGCGGGCGGTCCGGGCGCGCTCAGCGTCATCCCGCCGGACTTCGTCGCATACTTCGGCTACCGTCCGAGCGCCGTGGACGGTCTCGTGATCAATCCACGGGGCGATTGCTCCTCGCCGGTCACGCTGCCCGCCGAATTCGATGCCGCGTGCAAGGCTCACGACCTGGGCTACGACCTGCTGCGCTACGCCGACCAGCGCGGCGAGCCGCTGGGGCCGTGGGCGCGTCAAGCCCTGGATGCGACGCTGGACCGGCAGATGCACGAGGCTTGCGCGACCCGGGTGGACTCGTTCTCCCGCGCCCGCTGCGACGCGATGGCGTCGATCGCCAACACCGCTGTCGATTTGAACTCCCGCCGCCAGGACTACGGCGCACCGGTGGTCGAACGCCTGGGAAACGCAGATCCCGATTCGACGGCGAGCTGGAAGCTGCTCGGAGTGCTCGGCGCCGGAATCGCCGGGCTCGGCGCCGTTCTCACCGTGCGCAACCATCGGCGCGGGGTCGCTGTCGGCTCGCCGAATACGACTGGCGTCTCAGGGGTTTGGAGATGACCGCTCCCTTCAGCTCGGCTACCGCGCTGGGCGGTGCCGTGCGCGTAATCCCGCCGCCACGGATCGGCACGACACTCGGGGCAGGGATCGGCGTCCTGGCGTCATTGGCGCCCGGGCTGCTCCCCCGCACACCCGGTGCACAAGCCGTGCTGACCGGGCTCCTCGCGGCGATCACACTCGGCATCGCGGGGACCGCGCGCATCATCCTGCGACGCGTCGATTTCGACATCAACCAGCGTCACGGCTGGCTGCGCCTGCCCCTGCTGATCGCGACGTCGGTGCTGGTCGTGGGCGCGGCGGCGAACGCGGGCCACTGGCAGAACCGGCTGCGCGCGGCGATGGGAGCACCGCGGATCGGAACGGATTACTGGTTGCGGTGCGCACTCGGCGCGGCGCTGATCATCGGGCTGTTCGTCGGCGCCACCCGTTCGATCGCCTGGGCGCTGCGCAGACTCGGCTGGGCGAGGGGAGTCTCGCTGGCCGCGGTCATGGCGATTCTGCTGTATCTGGTCGGCGCACCCGCTGCCGTCGGGTGGCGTGACTCGGTGTACGCCAGCGCCAATGCCGAGCTGGATCCCGGTCTGGTGCAACCGGTTTCGCATACCGGTTCGGCGGTGAGCTGGTCGTCGCTGGGCGCCGAGGGACGCAAGTTCGTCAGCGACGCGCCCGTGCGGGCCGTGCGGGTCTATGTCGGGGTGAACTCCGCGCCGGACCTGGACAGCCGTGTCGCCTTGGCGATTCGGGAGCTGGAGCGTTCAGGCGGCTTCACACGCTCGCATCTGGTCGTCACGGTGCCGACCGGGTCGGGGTGGATCGACGCGAACGCCGTCGCGGGATTCGACCAGCGCTTCGACGGTGACGTGGCGCTGGTCGGTTTGCAGTACTCCTACCTGCCCAGCTGGGCCACGTTCGTGTTCGGCCGCGACGCCGCGGTGACCGCCGCGCGCAGCCTGTTCGCCGCCGTGGAGAACCACCTCGAGGGCCTGGCGCACAAGCCGAAGCTGTATGTGTACGGCCAGAGCCTCGGAGCGCTGGGCGGCAACGCCGTCTTCGCCGACGACGCCGACCAGGACCGCCGAACCTGCGCGGCGCTGTGGGCCGGACCACCGGCCAACCACGTCCACCACGGCGGCGCGACCGTGCTGGCGAATACTTCCGACCCGGTGATCCACTGGTCGCTCACCCAGCTGTGGCGCGCGCCGGACCTCACCGGCGCCCGGGTCGACGCTCCGGTCCCCCAGTGGCTTCCGCTGATCAGCTTCGCGCAGACCACGGCCGACCTGCTCGCCGCGCTCGACGCTCCGCCCGGGCACGGCCACCGCTACGGGTCCGACCAGGGCACCGCCATGGGCGGCTGCTGATCTATCCGGCCCGGCACACCCACAGTCGCCATAGAACGTGTTCTAATTTCTCCATGGCCTTTGTCATCGACCTTGCCGTCGACATCGATGCCCCTGCCGAACTGGTCTGGCAGGTGATCACCGACTTCCCCCGCTACGGCGAGTGGAATCCGTTCGTCTCGGAGTGCCGCAGCTCCCTGGTTCCCGGCGAGCCGATCGACATGCTCGTCAACATCTCCGGTACCAGTCCGCGCAAACAGCGCGAATGGATCCGCTCCCACACGCCCGGCCGTGAACTCAGCTACGCGATGAAGCCGGTTCCCCTGGGCGCGCTGCACAGTCTGCGCTCACACACCGTGACTTCCCTCGCGGACGACCGCACCCGTTACGAGTCGCACTTCGAACTCGGAGGATGGTTGCATCCCGCGGTCGCCGCACTGCTCGGCAAGAATCTGCGACGCGGCTTCGAGGGCATGACCGAAGGCATCCGGAATCAAGCCGAGTCGCTGCGAACCTCCCGATAGGGATCCACTGCGGCACGCCAGGCCACCGGTGCCGGTGCGCGACCGGAGGGTTCATGCGCGCAGATATGCCAGCGCGGCATCCAGGGCCGCGTCGGCATATGACTCGGTGAGCCCGCCGAGACCCAGTGACCACCTGGTTTGGATCGGGCCGAGCAGCAGATCGATCGCGAGGTCCAGATCCAGGCCGGCGCGGAGTTCACCCGCATCGACGGCGGAGGCGAGCCGGTCGGCGATGGCCGCGCGCTGCGGTAGCAAGAGGCGTTCGCGGTAGGTGGCGGCCAGCTCCGGGTCCTGCTGAATCTCGATGTACAGGGCGCGAAGGAAGGATTCGTACGCCGGGTCGGTCAGCGCGGCGATCGAACCGCGCAGCAATTCGCGCAGATCGGCGGCGATGTCACCGGTGTCAGGAAGGGCGAGCCCCGCGGGGCCGGAGTCGGATTCGAGCATGGCGTCGAAGACGACCGCCCCCTTCGACGGCCACCAGCGGTAGATGGTCTGTTTGCCGACACCCGCACGGGCCGCGATGGCTTCGATGGTCAGTTTCGCGTAGGGCAACTCGCGGATCAGTTCGGCGGCAGCGGTGAGAATCGCGGCGCGGGCCCGCTCGCTGCGCCGCGCGGCGGTGGGTGTGTCGGGCATGCCGCCACCCTAGCAGTCAGCGAGACGAAACGTCTCGTCTTGACAAGACCAGCCCAGCTCGGCATAGTCGCAAACGAGACGGAGCGTCTCGCCACGAAAGGATCTTCCGTGACCAGAACCTGGTTCATCACCGGCGCCAACCGCGGACTCGGCCGGGCGTTCACGACCGCCGCGCTCGCCGAGGGCGACCGTGTCGTCGCGACCGCACGCAACCCGGAGTCCATGGCCGGGCTCGCCCACGACCGGCTCACCGTGCTGCCCTTGGACGTTCGCGATCGGGAGCGCGTGATCGCAACGGTGGACAAGGCGTTCACACTGATGGGCACCATCGACGTGATCGTGAACAACGCGGGCTACGGCCTGGTCGGCGCCGTCGAGGAGCTGACCGAAGCCGAGATCCGCGCTCAGATGGACACCAATTTCTATGGTGCGCTCTGGGTTTCGCAAGCGGCGGCACCGCATCTGCGCGCTCAGGGCTCCGGGCACATCGTGCAGATCTCCACGGTCGGCGCCGTGGGCAGCCTGCCGCTGTTCGGCTTCTACAACGCGAGCAAATGGGCGTTGGAAGGTTTCAGCGCCGCACTCGCTGACGAACTGCGTCCGTTCGGCATCCGGGTCACCCTGGCCCAGTTGGGCGGCTTCGACACCGACTGGGCCAAGTCGAGCATGCGGTTCGCCACCGGCATCCCGGCCTACGCGGACCTGCGCAGCACGATCCTCGGCGTGCCGGATTATCCGACCGGCGCACCCGCCGCCACCGACGTCCCGCCGACGGCGCATACCGAACCCGTCCCGGCAGACGATCCGGGCGAATCCGCTGCTTCCCGAGACGAATCAGCGACGGATGCCGACGCGCCCGGCACCGAATCCGAGTGGATCGAGGCGCCACCGGAAGTCGGCGCCGCGGGCCTGATCGCGCTCGTGAACATGCCGAATCCCCCGCTTCGCAAGATCATCGGCCCGGGCGCGCACCAGATGGTGTCGATCGCACTGGACCAACGACGCCAGGACTACGAGACCGACCCCGAATTCACCTGGCCCGCATAGGTGCGGCTGCTGCCGCGCTCAGCCTCGCAAAGCTGCTCGGTTCTCGCTCCTTGCGTGAGGAACCAAGCGGCTCTGCGAGGACAGTGCGTCAGGCGATGGGACCGCGCGCGGCTTCGTAGGCCGCGCCCACCCGGTAGAGGCGGTCGTCGGCGAGCGCGGGGGCCATGATCTGAAGGCCGACGGGCATGCCATCGTCCTGGCTCAGCCCGGACGGGACCGACATGGCCGGGTGCCCGGCCAGATTGGTGGGCAGGGTGCACAGGTCCGACAGGTACATGGCCAGCGGGTCGTCGACCTTCTCACCCAGCTTCCACGGGGTGAACGGGCTCGTCGGCGAGACGAGCACGTCGACCTGCTCATAGGCCTTGTCGAAGTCGCGGGCGATGAGCGTGCGCACCTTGAGCGCCTGGCCGTAGTAGGCGTCGTAGTACCCCGCCGACAGCGCGTAGGTGCCGATCATGATGCGCCGCTTGACTTCCGGGCCGAACCCGGCCGCGCGCGTGGCCGCCATGACCTGCTCGGCGCTGTGCTGCCCGTCGTCGGCGACGCGCAGGCCGTAGCGCATGGCGTCGAACCGCGCCAGGTTCGACGACACCTCCGACGGCATCACCAGGTAGTAGGACGCCAGCCCGTAGTCGAAGTGCGGACAGGACACTTCGACCACCTCGGCGCCGAGATCCTTCAACACCGCCACCGCGGCGTCGAACGAGGCGAGCACCCCGGGCTGGTAGCTGTCGGAGTGCAGTTCCTTCACCACACCGACTTTCACCCCGCGCAGATCGCCCTGCGCCCCCGCGCGGGCGGCGGCCACCACCGGCGGCACCGGCACATTGCGGGACGTGGAATCGCGCGGGTCGTATCCGGCGATCACCTCGTGCAGCAGCGCGGCGTCCAGCACCGTCCGGCCGCACGGACCGCCCTGGTCCAGCGAGGACGCGCAGGCGACCAGGCCGAAGCGCGACACCGTGCCGTAGGTCGGCTTGGTGCCGACGGTCGCGGTGACGGCGGCGGGCTGGCGGATCGACCCGCCGGTGTCGGTGCCGATGGCCAGCGGCGCCTGGTTCGAGGCCAGCGCGGCCGCGGAACCGCCGCCCGAGCCGCCCGGGACGCGGGTGGTGTCCCACGGGTTGCGCGTGGGTCCGTAGGCCGAGTTCTCGGTGGAGGAGCCCATCGCGAACTCGTCCATGTTGGTCTTGCCGAGGATCGGGATGCCCGCGGCGCGCAGCTTCGCGGTGACGGTGGCGTCGTACGGCGACATCCAGCCTTCGAGGATCTTCGACGCGCACGTGGTGGGCATGTCCGTGGTGGTGAATACGTCCTTGAGCGCCAAGGGAACTCCGGCCAGCGGCGAGGCGGGTGCGGCGCCCGACGCGATCGCGGCGTCCACCTCCGCCGCGGCCGCCAGCGCCTGCTCCGGCGCGATGTGCAGGAAGGCGTGGTATTCACCGTCGACCGCGGCGATCCGATCCAGATACGCCCGGGTGACCTCCACCGAGGACAGTTCGCCGCCGTGGATCTTGCCGGCCAGCTCGGCCGCCGACAGTGTGGTCAGGTCCATTATTCGCCTTCTCCCAGGATCTGCGGCACCATGAACCGCTGCTCGTCCACCGCGGGCGCGCCGGACAGCGCCTCATGCGGGCTCAGGCCGGGCACCACTTCATCCGGGCGGGTCACGTTGGTCGCCGGATTCGGTGAGCCGGTGGCCGGGACGTCGGCGGCGGCGACCTCGGAGATGGTCCGCACGTGGCTCAAGATCGAATCCAGCTGTCCGGCGAACTGATCCAGTTCGGCGTCGGACAAGGCGAGCCGGGACAGCCGGGCGAGGTGTGCGACCTCGTCACGGGAGATGGCGGGCACCGCGGGACCCCTTTCGGCTTCGGTTTCAACAGGTCACACCGGCTCCGCTCGAAGCGGACGGCGAGGCATCCATGCAATGCAATAGCATTGCGTCTATACGACAAACCCATAGCTTAATGGCGCAGCCGAACGTGGTCCGTGGCAGCCCGGACGTAGCCGAGCCAAGGCGAGGCATCCGCCTGATCACCGGCGAGGGCCGACCCATCCGGCCCCGAGGCTTCGCCCGGCTGGGGTTCGCGGACCCGATACGTCCGGGCGGACCGTCCGTGCCGAGCAGGCACCTGGCAACCACACCGGCATCACGACACGAATGCCGCAAATAGCCCGACACGCCGCCTGCGCTCGAATCTTCCCCGTGGCGTGTGTCACTGGAGGCACTTCGACTCGATAACCGGCCCGTAGGGGTGTAATTATTGCGTTACCCGGGTATCCGTTCAGAACCTCGGCCGCCCAAGGAAAGGACCGCACGTGTCGTATCTACTCCGCGTGCAACTTCCGGATCGACCGGGAAGCCTCGGCGCACTCGCTCTCGCGCTCGGCTCCGTCGGCGCCGATATCCTGTCGCTGGATGTGGTGGAGCGCGGCGCAGGCTACGCCGTCGACGATCTGGTCGTCGAGGTGCCCGCGGGCGCGCTGCCCGACACCCTGATCACCGCCGCCGAATCGATCGGCGACGTACACGTGGATTCCATCCGTCCCTATTCCGGCGTGCTCGACACCCACCGCGAACTCGAACTCATCGATCATGTCGCCAGCGCCCGCGACGACCGGTTGCAGGTGCTGGTCGACGGGGTGCCGCGGGTGCTGCGGGTCGGCTGGAGCACGATCATCGACGTCGGCCCGCACGGGGCCTACCGGGTGGTCGGAAGCCCGAGTGCGCCGCAGACACAGGCGGGTTCGGCACCGTGGATGCCGCTGGAGAAGCCCACCACGCTCGATCCCGAGGCCGACTGGGTGCCGCAGATCTGGCGCGATATGGACACCAAGCTGGCTGCCGCCCCGCTCGGCAACACCGGCAAGGTGCTGCTGCTCGGCCGGCCGGGCGGCCCCGACTTCCGCCCCTCCGAAGTGGCCCGCCTCGGCTACCTCGCCGGCATCGTCGCAACCGTCCTCGGCTAGCCCTTCTCATGCACCGAGTGGCACATCGCTGAGGCAAAACGCGAGAATGCCCTCCCTGGTGTGCCACTCGTCGCCATGCCTCGCGCCCGTCACGAAGGTCGTTCCGGATGTGCTCGGTTGAGCGGGAGTCGTAGGACGTGTAGCGGGTCGCCCAGACTGGTGCGCCAGTCCCGGCTGGGGACCGGGAGGAAGCCGAGGCGGTCGTAGATCCGGCGGGCCCCGACCATGGCGGGCATGGTCGTCAGCGCCACGGCAGCGAATCCTTCCGCTCGGGCCAGCTGGATCACGCTGCGCACCAACGATGTTCCGGCACCGAGACCGCGCGCCGACTTCGCCACAGCGAGCATGCGCAGTTCCAACTCCCCCGGCAACGCGGTCTCCGCGTAGGGAGTGCCGGGACGCGCGACGGTGAGGGAGCCGACGATCCGACCGGCGTGAGTGGCTACGAGGATCCGAGTGGAAGCCGCGCGCCGCGCCGGATAGGCCAACTCCTCCACGTATGGGCTGCCGGCCCGGACGAAACCCTCGCCGACGTAGACCTCCACCGTCAGCTCGCCAACGGCGTCGTACTCCTCCTGCGTCGCCGTCCGGACGACGACGCCGGTCTCCCGCACATCCATAACCGCATGATGCCACCGGCCGTAGCGGGGGCTACGTCACGTCCGGCTGGTTCGCTCGACCCGGCTCCGCCCGACCACCGATACGCCTGCCCGGCAAGCGCTCGACCCGTCACTCAGCCGGGCTGGGAGATCTGCCACCGCTCGGGTTTGCCCGCGGGATAGACAACGGTGAGCAGATCGCCGATTTCCGGCCAGGAGCCGGTGTCCCAGGTGAAGCGGCCGTAGACGACCGTGCCCGGCACCGACGGGCCGGTGAGGTTGCCCGTGATGGTCACGTACTGCTCGCCGGGGAGGTCCGGGCGCGGGCTCACCCCCGTGATGTACAGCGTCCCCTGCTCCGGGTTCGCCGGCCGGACGCCCATGCGGCCACGAAGGGCGAACACGATCATCGACGCCAGCACGGCGGTCAGGATCACCAGCGAGGCGAACTCCAGCATGCCCCCATGCTAGGTCGGCGCTAGACCGGGGCGAGCTCGCTGGTGCCTTCGCCGGTGCGACGAACCTGCCAGACCGCGGTGCGGGTACGTTGCGAGCGCCCGTTGCCCCGATCGATCAGCGCGCGGTTGCTCGTGGTGAAGATCAACTGCGCGCCGCGGGAATTGGTCTCCGGATTCTGGAACAACTGGATCAGCCGGTCGGTCTCCTCGGCAGGCAGGCACGCGCCGATATCGTCGACGGCGAGGACGCGGCCCTCGTCCAGCGCGTCGAGCATGGCCGGTAGCACCCGCAGCAGCGACAGCGTCGCCGAGGATTCGTCGCGGATCTCGAACGGGTTGGGAATGCCGTCGTGGACCAAGCCGAGGCCGACGCCGCGCCGGGCCACCATCCGCGCGTACAGGGCGTCGCGCGCGGCCTTCAGGTTGGTCAGCTCACGGTCCAGCAGGACGCCGGTGAGGCTGTTGTCGCGCAGCAACTGGTCGGCGTAACCGGGCGAGGTGGCGCACAGCTCGATCTGCTTGGCCAGCCCCGCGATGTCCGCGTCCAGTTCGCGCAGGTAGTCGGCGTACAGCGGGTCGTGCTCGGCGATCAGCAGATCGGTGATGCCCAGCTCGGCGGTGCGCAGCAGCATCAGCAGGCGGGCCGCGTTCTCCGGCGATCGGGACAGGTGACTGCCCAGCCGGTGGGCGATGGCGTTCGGGTCGAGTGGGCCGTGCTGGACCTCGAGCATGGATTCGAACCAGCGGTAGGCGGGCACGAGCGCGTCGGAGTACATCTGGCCGGCCAGGCTGAGCAGCAAGGCGTTCGGGCGGACCAGCGGCACCAGCGCGGCGATGCCGTAGCGAGCCGCCTCGAACATCGGGCCGATCTTGATCTGGTCCCCGCTGCGCTCGAACACGATCCGCTTGCGCGAGCGCGGATGGGTGTGCAGCCATTCCGCGCTCACGTCGGCGTTGTCCAGCCGGAACCCGTAGGTGTAGGGCACGCCCTCGGCGACGAACGCGGCCACGAATTCCGAAGGCCGATCCGGGAACCCGAGATGCGGCGCCCGCACCGGCCCCGCGTACGGGTCCCACCCGGTGACCGAGTGCAAGACCGCGCCCCGCATCTGCGCCAGCCCATCGATCAGGTTCGTCTTGCCCGCCGCGGCGCCACCGTGAATGGCGGTCACCGGCACGGCCACCGGCCCGCTCCCCTTGGTGAACCGCAACTCCTGCTTGTCGGCCAGCGATCTGTGATTGGTCACCTGAAAACTGCGCAGCATGCCGCCATACTTCCGTCTGCGCCCCGATGCGGCGACACCAGGCCGGTGGTACCCGCGATCCGTCGGCGAGCAGGGTCGCGAAGTGGGACACGCGCCAGGAGCTCGCACACTGACTCACCAACACGCGAATCCCTCCTGGACCCCCGAGAACTGATCATGACCGCGACCTGGCAGAACAAGTCTGCGATCGATGGCTCGGCGCTCGGCGGCACGGTACGGTGACGCCATGACCGAGGCTTCGATCGCCTACCGCTGGACCCGCAGCGAGTTCCTACGCGCCTGGGAAGCGGAAGCGTTCGACCATCGCGTCGAACTCATCGAGGGGGAGGTATGGCCGGTGGTAATCGGAGACTGGCACGGGTTCACAGTGGGCCGAATCATCGCTCGTCTGCCACGTGTTGACGTGGAGGTGACCACGGCAGCGCTACCCACCGGTGACTCACTGCCCGCCCCCGACTGCTGGGCGCTGCGTTCAGGCGCCGAACCTGTGGACACGGTCGGCACCGAACTGTCTGCTTGGACCGCGTCCGACGTGCTGCTCGTCGTGGAAGTCTCCGACGAAGCGATGGCACAGGATCTCGGTCGCAAAGCAGTCCTGTACGGCCGCGCCGGATATCCGGTCTATTGGGTCGTCACTACGGACGCGATCCATGAGTACACAGAGCCGACGTCGCAGGGCTACCGCACTCGGACCAGCTACTGGCCCGGTGACCGCATCCCGGTGCATTACGCGGGCACCGAGCTCGCCGTGGAAGAGCTGCTGTCCTCCCGATAGCGGGCACCTATCCCCAGGACAACTGCGGTGATAGCGGGTTAGCATGCCTGCACGCTGCGTCTTTTGCCGCGTACTGCCGAAGTTGTTCGATGGGATGAGGGTATCGATGGGATCGACGGTTCGTCGTCTTGTGGTAGGAAGCTCCGCCGTGGCCGCGCTCGCGCTGGGCTCGCTGGTCGTGGCGCCGGACGCGGTGGCCGACGCGCCGTGTCCGGACGGCACCGCGCGCGTGTTCCTGGCCGACAGCACGAATACCTGCCAGGGCGGCGGGACGGTCAGCTACGACCCCGCGGTGTCGAAGGTGTGCTCGACGGCGACCGCCGACGTGACCGCCGAGGCCACGTTCAAGAATCGGCGCGGGAAACTGATCACCCAGAAGCTCGACCTGAGCAGCGGCCGCTGTGGACGGTTCGACATCGCAGGACAGCTGAGCGCCACCGTGACCGTCAGCTGAGCTGCTTGCCGGCGCTGAACAGCAAAGCGCTGTCGCCGAACTCGTGCCACAGATAGCCGGTGTCCACCGCCACGTCATAGGCGGCGGCGACGGTTCGCTCACCCGCCACGGCGACCAGGAGATCCAGGTGTGACGCGCCGGGAGCGTGCCATCCGGTGATCAGACCGTCGACCACCCGAGCCTGCCGGTCTGTCCCGAGCACGAGATCGGTCCAACCGTCGCCCGCGTGCACCAGACCGGAGGAGTCGGCGGCGGTCTCCAGCGCGCGCGTCACCGTCGTTCCCACCGCGACAATGCGTCCACCAGCGGCTTTGGTGGCGTTCACGAGTCCGGCCGTCGCGGCGGGGACCGCGAACCGTTCCGGGCTCGGCGGCTCCCCCGACTCCGGTGAGGAAACGCCCGTGTGCAGGGTGACCGGCGTGAGCGCGACGCCCGCGGCGATCAGATCCAGCACCAGACGCTCGGTGAACGGACGTGCCGCACTGGGCATTTCCGCGCTGCCCGGGATCCTGCCGAACACCGTCGAGTAGTAGGACGCCGACCACCGCTGCGGCACATACGAATAGGTGATCGGATGCCCGTGCGCAGCCAGCAACAGGGGCACGTCGGCGGTGATTTCCGCGATCCAAAGCCGCCGCGCACCGGGCAACCACGGTGCGCACAGGGTTGCCGTGGCGCCCGGAAGTCGCAGCACGTCCCCTGGCACGAGCCCCTCCGCCGGATAGGGGGTGCGCTGCGTGGTGCGCACCTCCACTACCCAGCGGCCGTCGTCCAGCCAGGTGGAGAAGTGCAACACGACCGGCTCGCCGTCCCGCGTGGCGTCGACCGCCGAGGACATGGTGGCCGAATTGTTCACCACCACCAGGTCGCCCGGGCGCAAGTGGCCCGGTAGTTCCCGGAACCGGGCGTGGGTCAGCTCGGAATCGGCGACGAGCAGCCGGACCTCGTCCCGCGCAAGGCCTCGCGCCTCGGGCGGGGCGGCGGCGTCGCGCTCCCGGGGCAGGACGAAGGACAGCCGCTCGGCCTGTACCGTCATGACAACCGTCCGACCGCGAAATCCGCTGCCGCGTAACGCCCGCTCTTGGGCTTCTCCGCCAGCAGCCGCAGCAGAGCGGGGACCACCGTCTCCGGTTCCGGCCGATCCGAGATGTCGACGCCCGGGAACGCCGCCTGATGCATCTCGGTGCGCATATCGCCGGGATCGAACGCGTAGATCGACAGCTCCGGACGCTCCGCCGCAAGGATCGCCGTGAGCTGATCGAGCGCGGCCTTCGACGAACCGTATCCGCCCCACTCGGGATAGGGCTCCACAGCCGCGTCGGAGCTGATGTCCACCACGCTGCCGCCGGGGCTGAGCAGCGGCAGCGCGAACTGCAGGATCGCCAGCGGCGCAATGACATTCGTGCGGAACACGCGCTCGAGCTCGTCGAGCGGGTAATCCGCGAGGCGCGGCAGCGGACTCGGCCCGAGCCTGCTGGCGTTGTTCACCACCAGAGCGAGTCCGCCCGCGCCGCGTGCCGCGCCGGCCAGCCGGGCACGATGGGCCGGGTCGGTGACGTCGCCGGGAACCGCGACGAAGTCCGTCCCCAGCTCGGCGGCCACGGTCGCCAACCGGTCGGCGCGACGCGCGGTGCCGAGCACCTGCCATCCCTGCCCGATCAGCGCCCCCGCGAGCGCCGAGCCGAATCCGGCCGATGCGCCGGTGATCAGAGCGGTCGGACGAGACATGATGACCTCCTGGTAGTTCGTCCTACCGATCGATCCTCATACCTCAACGTATCTTCAGGTCAAGCGCCGGGTCACTCCTCGGCCGCGGCGTCTTCGGCGGCCGTCTCCGGCGCCACCGCCTCGGGGCCACCCTCCAGCAGCCGCCGGAACCCGTTCTCGTCCAGGATCGGCACCCCGAGTTCCTCCGCCTTGGCGGCCTTGGATCCCGGCGCATCGCCGACCACCACGAACGCGGTCTTCTTCGACACCGAGCCCGCCGCCTTGCCGCCGCGCAGCAGGATGGCCTCTTTCGCGCCGTCGCGGGTGAAGCCCTGTAGCGAGCCGGTGACCACGATGGACAGGCCCTCGAGTGTGCGTTCGATGGATTCGTCGCGCTCGTCTTCCATCCGCACACCCGCGGCCCGCCACTTCGCGACCACCGCGCGATGCCACTCGACGGTGAACCATTCCGACAGGGCAGCCGCGATGGTCGGGCCGACGCCGTCGGCGGCGGCCAACTCCTCGACCGAGGCCTGCTCGATGCGATCCAGGCTGCCGAACTCGGCGGCCAGGGCACGCGCCGCGGTGGGTCCGACATGCCGGATGGACAGGCCGACCAGAACCCGCCACAGCGGCCGGTCCTTGGCGGCGGCCAGGTTCTCCAGCAGCCGTTTGCCGTTGGCCGACAGGCTGCCGCTCTTGTTGGCGTAGAGCGACGTGGTGAGCAGCATCGCCTCGTCCAGATCGAACAGGTCGCCCTCGTCGGTGATTGCACCGGACTTCAGCAGATCGATCGCGCCCTCGTAGCCGAGCGCCTCGATGTCGAAGGCGCCGCGGCCTGCCACGTGGTAGACGCGCTCACGCAGCTGTGCCGGGCAATACTGCTGGTTCGGGCAGCGGATGTCGGCGTCGCCCTCCTTCTCGGGCCGCAGTTCGGTGCCGCATTCGGGGCAGTGCGTCGGCATGACGAACTCGCGTGCGTCCTCGGGGCGCGCGTCCACCACCGGGCCGAGCACCTCGGGGATCACATCGCCTGCCTTGCGGATGGTGACCGTGTCACCGATCAACACGCCCTTGCGCTTGACTTCGGCGGCATTGTGCAGGGTGGCCATCGCGACCGTCGACCCCGCCACGGACACCGGCTCCATCACCGCGAAGGGCGTCACCCGGCCGGTGCGGCCGACGTTCACTTTGATGTCCAGCAGCTTGGTCGTCGCCTCTTCGGGCGGGTACTTGTAGGCGATCGCCCAGCGCGGAGCCCGCGAGGTGGAGCCGAGACGGCGCTGCAACGCGGTCTCGTCGATCTTGATCACCTGGCCGTCGATCTCGTGCTCGATGTCGTGCCGGTGCTCGCCCCAGTAGGCGACCCGCTCGATCACCGCGTCGATGCCCTGCACCAGCCTGGTGTGCTCGGACACCGGCAGGCCCCACGCGGCCAGCGCGCGGTAGGCGTCGTATTGCGAGGTCGGCGTGTAGCCCTCCATGCGGCCGAAGCCGTGGCAGATCATCCGCAGCCTGCGCCGCGCGGTGACCGACGGGTCCTTCTGCCGCAGCGAACCGGCGGCGGTGTTGCGCGGGTTGGCGTAGGGCGGCTTGCCCTCGGCCACGATGGCGGCATTGAGCGTCTCGAAATCCTCCAGCCGGAAGTACACCTCGCCGCGGACCTCCAGCAGCTCCGGGATGGGGAACTCGTCGCTGGGCGTCAGCTCGCCGGGGATGTCGTCGATGGTGCGGGCGTTCAGCGTCACGTCCTCGCCGGTGCGCCCGTCGCCGCGGGTGGCGCCACGGACCAGGCGCCCGTTCTGGTAGACGAGGTTCAACGCGACGCCGTCGATCTTGACCTCGCAGAGGTAATGCAGGTCCGGCCCGGTCTCCGCCTCCACCCGGGCGGCCCAGGCGCGCAGCGCGTCCAGATCGAACACGTTGTCCAGCGACAACATCCGCTCGAGGTGGTCGACCGCCGAGAAATCGGTCGCGAATCCACCGCCGACGAGTTGGGTCGGCGAATCGGGCACGAGCAGGTCGGGGTGCTCGTCCTCCATGGCCTCCAACCGCCGCAGCAGCGCGTCGAACTCGCCGTCGGAGATGATCGGCGCATCCCGAACGTAGTAGCGGAACTGATGCTCGCGCACCTCGTCCGCGAGCCGCTGCCACTCCACCCGCTGCTCCGGCGTCGCCGGGGCCGCCGCACTGTCGCTGTCACTCACCCAACGCACATTAGCCGAGCCCACCGACAGGAAACCGCCGTGTTCCCGCACGTCGCCGCCCTGGACAGCCGGAAATCCGAACGGTTCGTTTCCACCGGGAGCCGCGGCCGACCACCCGCCACCCGAGCGTCCGCGCCGCCTGAGATGTCCGCCTAGGACCGCTAGTCTCGGACGATGACCGACCCGGGGGCAATCGAGGAATCCGCATCGCTCGCGTTGGCGCGCCGGTTCCTGAATCGGACAGTGGACCTGACCTTCGACCGGCCTTATGGCAGCCACCACCCGACGTGCGGATTCCGCTACCTGGTCAACTACGGATACGTGCCGGGCACGCTCGCACCGGACGGCAAGGAACTGGATGCCTACTATCTCGGTCCCGCAGAGCCGTTGAGCTCAGCGCACGGGATCTGCATCGCGATCGTCCACCGGTGGTACGACGATGACGACAAACTGGTCTTCATCCCCGACGGCAGCCCTGCCCTCGATGACGCCGCGATCGGCGCCGCGGTCGAATTCCAGGAGACGCCTGGGCACTACATCATCGTCAGGCAGTAGTCCGAAACCCCGGCTGGATTCGCGGTTGCGTCGCATTCCACCCACACCGTGGCCGGCAGAACCTCAGGAGAACGAAAGCTCTTCCGGCTCTTCGGCATACGCCCGCGCGACCTCGCTGGTGAGACGGAGGGCGCGGCGACCCCACTCCAGCGAGCCGCCCGCCAAACCGCAGGCGGGACTGACCGCGACCCGCTGCGCCAGCGTGCGACGGGCGAAGCCGAGCCGGTCGATCAGCCGGACACCCGGCTCGGCGTAATCGCGCCAGGTCCCGCGCGTAGACGGTAGGCGAGTCGGAACGACGCCGAGCACCAATTGCTTGCCCGCTTCTAGGGTTTCCCCGATTTCGTCGAGTTCTCGGGTGCCGATGGTGTTCAGGTCGAAGCCGATTGCGGCGGCGGCGCTGCGGCGCAGCAGGCCCAGCGCGGGTGGCTCGGCGCAGGTGTGCACGAGCACCGGGGCGGACTGGCCGGTGATCACGGAGTCCAAGAGGGCGAGCGCTTCCGGCTCGGGCAGCGCGCGCACGGTGTTCAGCACGCTCACGCCCGAGAGCGAGCCATCGAGCACGGCGGTCGCGGATGGTTCGTCCAGTTGCAGGACGACCTGCGCGCCGAGCCGCTTGCGGACGTCGGCGACATGCCGGGCGAGTCCCTCGGCCAGCGACTCGGAGAGGTCGCGCACCGCGCCGGAATCGGTGAGCACACGATGTCCGCCGGGCAGCTCGACCTGGGCGGCCAGGGTCAGCGGGCCCGCCGCCTGCACCTTGACCACGCGGTGGCGGCCGGACAAACCGGCGTTCTCCCATGCTTCCTCGAGCGCGTCCAGGTCGGTGCGTAGGAGGTCGTGGGCGCGCCGCGAGACCGCTCCCGGGCGTGGCGCGAGCCGGTAGCCCCGCGGCGTGGTGTCGAAACGCAGATCGACCAGTAGCGCGGAGGCGCGCCCGATGAGGTCCGCGCCCGCGCCGCGATCCGGCAGCTCCACCAGGTGCGGCAGCTCGCCGAGTTCGCCGACGATGGTGGCGGCGGCTTCGCGCGGATCGACACCCGGCCAAGAGCCGACCCCGGTGGCGATTCCGCCCAATATGCGCAGGGGTTCGGTCACCGCGCCCGGCTCACCGTATTGCGCCACGCCATCCGTGCCGGTCTCGTGCACCGCTGCCGTACTCCGTCCGTTCGATTCCGCCATTACCGGACTCCGCCGCCCCGGAAGTGTCACCGGTCTCCGCGTTCCCCGTCACCGCACCGGCGGACGACGGCACCGCAGACCTGCCGCACAGCGGCCAGGTGCGGATCACCGCGCCGCCTCGGACCTCGCGTCGCTGGTGACTCGCTCGCGCGCCGTGGCGGAGATGGTCCCGCTGCCGATCACCTCGTCGCCCGCCGGATCCGGACGGTAGAGCACCACGGCCTGACCTCGCGCGACACCGGTCAGGGGCTCGCGCAACTGCACGACCAGACCGTCGCCCACCGCCTCGGCCACCGCGGGCGCGGTGCCGCCGTGCGCACGCACCTGCGCCACGCAGTCGATCGGGCCCGCGGGTGCCGAACCCGAAGTCCAGATGGCGCGCTCCGCCTCGACCGTCCAGACGCGCAGGTCCTCGGCCGAACCGACGCGGACCGTGCCGGAGTCGGGATCGATGCCGGTCACGTACCGCGGCTTTCCGTCGGCGGCGGGCCCCGGCAAGCCGAGCCCCTTACGCTGGCCGATGGTGAACCCGTGCACGCCCTCGTGCTGCCCGAGCACCTGGCCCTCGGCATCGACGACCGCACCGGGCCGGATGCCGATCTTCGCGCCGAGGAAGGCGCGGGTGTCACCGGAAGGGATGAAGCAGATGTCGTGGCTGTCCGGCTTGTTCGCGACGGCGAGCCCGCGCTCGGCGGCCTCGGCGCGAATCTGCGGCTTGGGGGTGTCGCCCACCGGGAACATCGCGCGGGAGAGCTGCTGCGCGGTCAGCACCGCCAACACGTAGGACTGGTCCTTGTCGGCGTCGACGGCGCGGCGCAGCACACCGCTGTCCAGACGCGCGTAATGCCCGGTGACCACCGCGTCGAAGCCCAGCGCCACCGCACGGTCGGCCAGCGCGGAGAACTTGATCTTCTCGTTGCAGCGCAGGCACGGGTTCGGCGTCTCGCCCGCCGCGTAGGCGGCCACGAAATCGTCGATCACGTCCTCCTTGAAGCGATCGGCGAAATCCCAGACATAGAAGGGGATGCCGAGCACGTCGGCGGCGCGCCTGGCGTCACCGGCGTCCTCCTTCGAGCAGCAGCCGCGCGCCCCGGTGCGCAGCGTGCCCGGTGTCGCCGACAGCGCCAGATGCACGCCGACCACCTCGTGACCGGCGTCGACGGCACGCGCCGCCGCCACGGCCGAATCCACACCACCGCTCATCGCAGCGAGTACCCGCATCAGACACCTCCTCTCGCACCGGCCAGACCCGCGGCCTTGGCCCGCTGCACCACCTGCGGCAATACTTCCAGCAACGCGTCGACGTCGGCGCGGGTCGAGGTGTGCCCCAACGAGAAGCGCAGCGACCCGCGCGCCTGCCACGGTTCGACGCCCATGGCGATCAGCACATGGCTCGGCTCGGCCACGCCCGCGTTGCACGCCGAACCGGTCGAGCATTCGATCCCGGCCGCATCCAGCAGCATCAGCAGCGAATCACCTTCACAGCCCGGGAAAGTGACGTGCACGTTGCCGGGCAGGCGACGCTCGCCGACCGGTCCGTTGAGCACCATGTCCGGGGCCGCAGTGCGGATACCCTCGATCAGCGTCTCCCGCAGTGCGACCAATTCCGCCGTGCGCATGGGCAATTCGACCGCCGTCTGACGCAGTGCGGCGGCCAGCCCGACGGCAGCAGCCGTGTCCGAGGTCCCGGAGCGCAGGTCGCGCTCGTGCCCGCCGCCGTGCAGCAGCGGCACGCACGGCACACTCCTGCCCAGCAGCAGCACGCCCACACCATGCGGGCCGCCGACCTTGTGCCCGGCGAAGCTGGCCGCGGACAGGCCGCTGGCGCCGAAATCGATCGGCAACTGGGCGGCCGCCTGCACCGCGTCGCTGTGCATGGGCACTCCGAACTCCTGGGCGACGGCAGCGAGCTCGCCGATCGGCTGCACCGCGCCGACCTCGTTGTTCGCCCACATGATGGTGACAAGCGCGACGTCGTCCGGGTTCGCGGCGAGCGCGGCGCGCAGCACAGCGGGCGCGACCACGCCGTCGGCGTCCACCGGAAGCCAGCTGACTTCCGCGCCCTCGTGCTGCTGCAACCACTCCACGGCGTCGATCACCGCGTGATGCTCGATCGCGCTGGCGATGATCCGGTTGCGGCGCGGCTCGACGTCGCGGCGCGCCCAGAAGATGCCCTTGACCGCCAGGTTGTCGCTCTCGGTGCCGCCGGAGGTGAAGATGACCTCCGAAGGCCGGGCGCCCAGATCGGCGGCGATCGACTCGCGCGCCTCCTCCAGCACCCTGCGCGCGGCGCGACCCGAGCCGTGCAGCGACGACGCATTACCCGTCGTGCGCAGGGCAGCCGTCATCGCCTCGATGGCCGCGGGCAGCATCGGTGTGGTGGCCGCGTGATCGAGGTAGACCGTCTGGGGCGCCGCACCGTTGACCGGACCCGAAAATGCCGACTTCATGACCGATAAAGCCTATCCCACCCTGACCTGCGCACCTTGGGCCGTCCTGCGGCCCGCTTCGATTTACCCACGATTCGCAACCCGCTGACTACCTCCTGGTATTCCCGGGGTCCTGGCCGCGGAGCCACCGGTGGCTGCAATCTCTTGGCGCCGCCGAGCGAACACGGCCTCGATAGCAGCATCGAACGGATCGAATCATCGCTATCCGGCCTCGACGATCGTGCCGCCATCCTTCGTCGTTGACATCCGCTCCACTGCAAATTATCTTTGCTGTCAAATCCAATTACCTTTGTCAGCAAAGTTATTTCTCCGTTCGTGCCACACCGCGCGGCACGGTCACCTCACAGCGGAGGACGGCATCGTGGCGAATCCGAAAACCGACACCATGGAGATCACGCGGTTACGCAGTTCGTCGCCGCCGTCGCACCAGAACGGCTCGACGAGCTCAACGCGCATTACGCCCCGATCATGAGCGCTCACCGGCTGGGCGAGCACATCCAGCGCGCCAACGGCACCCATCCCGGGCGCCCGTTCGCCGACCACGCCCGAGACGCGCTGGCACTGGTCCGGTCCCTGCCCGACGCCGAGCCCGCGGTCACGGACGCCGCGCGACTGATCGTGCGCTATCACGAACTCAGCACCGCCTCGGGCCGCCGCGATTTCGCCGCCGAAGCCGCGGACGCGGCCCGCCGCATCGCCGACTGGCACCAGAACACCGGCCATCGCATCGTGTACTGGGAAGGCGCATCCAACACGGCGGTCGCCGAGCGGCTCGAACTCGTCGCGATGTCCCAGCAGTTCCCGACCACGGGATTCCTGCTGCGAACGAGGTTCGGCACCGGCTACCTGTCGATTGCGGTCACCTTCCACGCAGGCGAGCTGCGCCCGAATCTCGCCGCACCGGCCCCCTCGGCCGACTTCGCCGACTCCGCGCTCGACCTCCCCGAACACACCGGCTACCTGCTGGACCTGCGGACAGCACCGGCAGGCCCGGTACGCCGCTGGCCACACCGACCGACCCGCCTGCGGCTCATCATCGGCACCTACGATCCGGCCCACGACACCGACCACTACATCGCGGGCGCCGGCCTTGGGGACTGGTTCGACATCCTGCTGCGAATCCGCACCATCACTCCGACGCACCCGCTCGGCGCCCCGCACTGACCCGGTCCTGCGACGAGCGCCATGCGCGAGCGCGTACCCGCACGCCGTCGTCGCGGTCGCCACCCCGGAAGCGTGGCGAATCCATCCACACCTATTGAATGAACCGTTAAATAGCGGTACGTTATTTAACGTATTGATCGCGGCCCGGGTGGATGCGGGAAATGGCTATCGAGCCGGGAGAAGCAAGCGGTCATCCGTCGAACGACAGAGGAATTCCCATGCACCCAAGCACCCGCCACCCCGGACGGACGCGACGTGTGCTGGCGCGCGCCGCCGCGGCGTCGATGCTGGCCTTGATGCCGATCACCGCCGTCGCCGTGCCCGCGCTGGCCGACCCGATCGTGCTGGAGCCCGCCGACGATCTCGACGCCGTGCACGGCCGCCCGGGCCACGGCCACGGCAGGCACGGCCACGACAGCTGGAACCGGGGTCGCCATAACGACTGGAACCACGGGCGCCACGACGACTGGTTCCGGGGCCGGGACCGCGACCGGGACCGCCGCCACCGTCACCGTCACGACGACTGGGACCACGGCAGGCCCGGCTGGCACAACGGCTACCGGCCGCCCACCGGAAGCGGGTTCTGAGCCCGTTCCACCAGTTCTGGAGCGAGCCGACACTGTGCGGCTCGCTCCAGAACCGCCTCGACAGTTGAGTTGTCCTCGGACGCGAACGCAGCCTGTTTGCCAGGATCGTCGGGGTGAGGGCGCACAACTGGGCTCCACTGTCTAGCAAGCTTCTGCGGTCTAACCATCTACACCACGGATATTCACGTTCGGGCGCGCGCTGCGCGCCCTCGCACGACCCAGATACGCAGAGGGCGCAACCCCGGTGAATCGCCGCGTCGATGGCCGCCCAATTGCGACCGATCGCCTCTGTAGTGCGACCTGCGCATTCGCCGCGAACGAGCGTTCGCCACGCGCCGAGGCAAAATGCGATGCGGCTGCTTGCGCACGCAGCAACAGTAAACGGCGCTCCGGTCGGCCGACCGCCTATCGCGCCCCAGCGGTGCTGCGCCGACCGCGCAGCGACGGGATGCGTCGCGGCCTGCGAACCTCCGGCGCGTCGGCCATGACGGACGGGTCCTGTACCCGGGTGTGCCTCGCCTCGATCCACACCGTGTCGTCAAGCGCGCCATGTCGCGACAGTTCGGCCCCGCGCACGGCTGCCTCGCAGCGCCGCGCCAGCTCACGCCGGTCCGAGCCGGGCTGCTGCACCGGTTCGAGTACCACCTCGGCGGTCATGCCGCGCGATTGGAGTATGCGCCGCGCGGACGAGGCGAAGGTGTCCTCGCCGACGAACGCGGGCACCGTGCACGGCACGCCGTGCCGGTCCAGATAACGCAACCGCACCGGCTGCACCGCGGCGCCGGTGTCCACCGCCGCTTGGAACAGCGCGGGCCGCATGGTGCCGTAGGCGCGGCCACACCACGTGGTGCCCTCCGGGAAGATGCCGATCCGCTCGCCCGCGGCCAGCCGCGCGCCGACCGCGCTCACCACGCCGGGCAATTCCCGCAGGCTCTCCCGCTCGATCGGGATGACCCGCATCAACTTCGCAAGCTTGCCGAGCAGCGGCCAGTCCAGCATGTCCGCGCGGGCGACGAAGCCGAGCGGCTGCACCGAGGCCAGCGCGACGATGTCGGTCCAGCCGATGTGCCCGGTGACGACCAGCACGCCGCGGTCGGGCACGCCGTAGCGAGCCGGCGCGAGCGCGGCGCCGCCCTCATCGGCGACGCCGTGCTCGTCCGCGGCCGCCCGGTTGTCGACAATGCGCAGTCGCATGCCGAGACAGCCGAGCAGCAGGCGCGCGTACCCGCGCTGGATGAGTTCACGCTTGCCGCGCGGCGTCATCACGTGCGCGACCGGGTAGGTGAGTAGCAGTCCGGCGACCCCGGCCAGCCGGGCGGCCACCCGCCGCGCGCCGACCGTGTCGATCGAATCCAGGCAACCGGGACCGCAGGGGCTCGAGGGCATCCACGCGTGCGCGGCGGAAACGGCGGGTGGCGCGTCGAAGACCACGGTTCTCACCGTCCCCCGTCGAAGGTGGCCGCGGCATCCCGTAGCCGGTTGAGGTAGCGGGTGTTGATGGTGTCCAAGCCGAGCAGGACGACGAAATCGGCGACCGCGAAGTCGGGGTCGTGCGCGGGTTCGCCGCAGATCTCCGCGCCGAGCCGCAGGTAGCCGCGCACCAGCGGCGGAAGCTTCGGGCGCGACGGCGGGGCGAGCTCATCGAGCGTCTTCCCGTCGACGATCACCGGGTGGTACGGATGCACCCGGCGCTCCGGGTCGGAGGCGTGGCGGCCGAGCAGCATGTCGCGCACGCCGCGCACGTTCACGCCGGGCGGGTCGGCCGGGGTGTCCTGCATCGGCACCGACACGCAGCCCATCACCCAGTCGTAGCCGGTGAGCTGGATGTAGTGCAGGATGCCCGCCCACATGAGGGTGAGCACCGATCCGTTGCGGTGGTCGGGCACCACGCAGGCGCGGCCCATCTCCACGATCCGCATGCCTTCCGGATCCAGTTGGGCCAGATCGAATTCCGTCGCCGTGTAGTACCCGCCCGCCGCGGCGGCCTTGTCCGGCGGCAGCATTCGGTAGCAGCCGACGAACTCGCCGCTGGCGTCGTCCCGCACCAGCATGTGGTCGCAGTGCTCGTCGAAACGGTCGGCGTCGAGTCCGGTTCCGTTGTCCGGGATCTGGAAACCCGGCTCATTGGCGAACACGCCGTAACGCAGCCGCTGCGCGGCGACCCGGTGCTCGAGGTCGGAGGAGACCACCAGCGAGTAGCGCGACCGTTCCTCCCCGGAGCCCGACGGTCCAGCCGGGGCGGTCAACACGGACGAAATAGTCATATCCATTATGAAGCCAGCCCGACAATGCGTCCCAGCAACCTCGAAGTGTCGCCTCGATGCCGGTTGGGTGAACGAGACGGCAGTCACACCAACCGTTCACCGAACGGTTCCGCCGCGTTCGTCCATCCGCATGACAACCGCATCCGACATGCGGTTTATCGCGCGCCACTGTTTATGCCACGGCGATTCCCGCCTCCCGCGACAACATCGGCCCGGCCCCTGTTTTCGAGCGAAGCGAGACCGAGCATTCCCCGTTCGCGGCCCGGCTCGCGTCCGAGCGGCCGACGCGCAAGCGACGAAGTCGCAAGCGGCGGTCGCTCGGATGCGAGCCACAAGGGGGCCGCGAACACGCCGCGCCGCAGGCGCGGCCAAACAAGCACAGCTCAGGCCACGTAGCGTTCTGGAGCGCCTACCGTCGTCAACGGTGCCTGCTCCTCAGCGAAGCCGGGACGTCCGGTACCGATGAACGCGACCAACCACGAGGCGACCGCGGCGAAGCGGTTGCGGAAGCCGACCAGGTACAGCAGGTGCACCGCCAGCCACATCAACCAGGCGATCACGCCGCGGAAGGTGATGTGCTCGTTGAGTTTCACCACCGCGCTGAACCGGCTGATCACCGCCATGCTGCCCTTGTCCCAGTACTTGAACGGAGTGCCGGGCCGCTTCTTGCGGCGGATGATGTCGGCGGCGTGCCTGCCCTCCTGCATGGCCACCGGCGACTGTCCGGGATAGCCGTTGAGCGAGGTCATATCGCCGATGGCATAGATGTCCGCGTACCCGCCGACGGTGAGATCCGGATTGATCAGCAGGCGGCCCGCCCGGTCGGTCTCGACGCCGGTGGCGTCGGCCAGGATTTTCGCGAATCCGCCCGCCTGCACACCCGCCGACCAGACCACGGTCTCCGCCGCGATGCTGTGTTCCACCCCGTCCTTGCCTTTGACGGTGACCTTGCCGTGCTCGATATCGGTGACGAACGTGCCGAGCAGCACGTCGACGCCGCTGCGGGTCAACGACTTCTTCGCGTATTCCGACAGACCGCCGCCGAACGGCGGAAGCACCTCGCCGGCACCCTCGACGAGGGTGACCGAAATCTCCTGGTGGTAGTGCCGTTTCGCCAGCTCCTTCAGCTGACCGGCCACTTCGACGCCGGTCGCGCCCGCGCCGACCACGACGAAGCTCAGCAGCCTGCGCCTGGCCTGCTCATCGGCCTTCGCGGCTTCGGCGAAGACCCGCTCGATCTGCGCGCGCAGCCGGCGCGCGTCGTCGATGGTCTTGAGCGAGAAGGTCTTCTGGGCGAAATCGTCCCGGCCGAAGTAGGACTGGCTCGCGCCGGTCGCGGCGATCAGCGAACCGTAGCGGATCCGGTGCCGCATCCCCTCGTTGTTCTGGTAGGTGACGATGGCTTGGTCGGGGTCGATGTCGACCACTGTGCCGAGGCGCACATCGGCCTCGCGATAGCGGCGCAGGACGCCCGCGATCGGCGGCGCGATCTCGCCCGATGTGAGCACACCGGTCGCTACCTGGTACAACAGCGGTTGGAACAAGTGCTCGGGCGTGCTGGAGATCAGCACGAAGTCCACCCCCGACTTGGCCAGCTGCTTGGCGGCGGCGAGCCCGCCGAACCCCGATCCGACAATGACGACACCTGCGGTTTCGATCCCCGCATCCACGTACTGCATGACAGCCTCCTTCTCTCATTACGAACCGTGATCCGGAGGGCGGATATTTCAGGTGTCAGGGCGCATAATTAAGATGACTCTTATCTCGATCAGTAATTAATGGGAGGCGCTGTGGAACTTCGGCAGCTCACCTACTTCGTCGCGGTGTGCGAGGAGCTGAGCTTCAGCGGCGCCGCCGCGCGCTGCTTCATCTCACAGTCGGCGATCAGTCATCAGATCTCCCGGCTCGAGCGCGATCTCGGCGTGCAACTGTTCGAACGCTCCACCCGCTCGGTCGTGCCCACCGACGCCACCGCTCGGCTACTTCCCCTGGCGAAACAAATGCTGAGCTTGGAGTCGGCGATCCGCGCGGCGGTGCGCACGGTGGGGCCGCGAATCCGGTTGGCGGCGAACATGTCCTTCGCCACCCGCTCGCTGTCGGCCATCGCGGGGGCGCGCGCCGCGCACCCGGAGGCCGAAATCGAGTTCGTGATCAAGCCGTTCCGCCAGCGCATCGCCGCCGTCACGGACGGGGACTGCGATCTCGCGCTGATCCGCGGCAGCGTCGAGCAGCCGGGGCTCGCGGTGGAACAGCTCTGGGTCGAAGACCTGGTGATCGCCACCTCCAGCGCCCATCCACTGGCGACCAGGGACGTGGTGACCTTGTCCGATCTGAGTTCGTATCCGCTGCTGCTGCCGCCGGAACAGGAACAGGTGCTGCTGCACACCGTGATTCGCAACGCGTTCGCCGAACTGCCCACGGGCCCGACCTTCGGGCCGCCCATCCCGCCGGACCACACCGCGACGATGGAGCTGATCAACCGGCCGGACGCGTGGACCGTGCTCTATGCCGAGAGCACCACCGAGGGACTGGTGGTGCTCCCGCTCGCCGAACACAAGCTGCGCATCCCGGTTTCGGCGGTGCTGCGCGCCGAAGTCAAACGTTCACCGATCCTGACCACCCTGCTGTCGACGCTGCGTCGCTGCTGAGGTGGTCACTCCGGGGTAGACGAGGCGTTTCCGGGGCACGCCCGGTTCAGCTCACCCACGGCGGGGTGATGCGCGTTCCGTCCGCGAGTTCGCCCGCGAAGCCGACCGGTGCAATCACCGTCAGTGTGGCGGGAGCCTCTCCCGGATTGTCCAGGCGAATGGTGGATTCGGCGGGGGCGACGGCGGCATCCCCTGGTTCCAGGGATGACGATTCACCATCGACAGTGAATGTCGCTGCACCACTGAGGAGTACGAATGCTTCCTCACGGAGGATGCGGTGTTCGACACCGACGGTTCCGGCGGCGATCTCCAGCTGCCACACGCATACCTCCTTGCTGCCGGTGCCGGGACGGATGAGCGGGGTGAAACGGGCGTTGTGCATCTCGTGGACGGTGGTCTCTGCGGCACGGACGACCGGCATTTCCATCTCCTCTATAGTCAAGTTACTTGACTAATATAGTCAAGTAACTTGCCCACCCTGTCAAGTGCCAGGATGCATCCATGCCTTCCGTCCCGCCACCCGCCCAGGATCTGCCACTGCTCTTGCTCGCGGCGGCCGCGCAAGTCACCGACGCCATCCACACCGGCGTGGTGGCGGCGGGATTCACCGATGTGCGTCCCTCGCACGGATTCGCCTTCGCGCGGATGACGCCCGACGGCGCGACGGTGGTCGAGATCGCCGAGCATCTCAGCGTGAGCAAGCAGGCGGCGAGTCAGCTTGTGGACGAGTTGGTGCGCAAAGGGTATGCGCGGCGCAACCCGCATCCGCACGACGCACGAGCCAAGCTCATCACGCTGACCGAACGCGGCTGGGCCTGCACCCGCGCCGCAGACGCCGCGGCGGCGGAGTTCACGCAGCGCTGGGGCGCGACGTTGAGCCGTGCCGACATCGTAGATCTGCGAAACATGTTGGCCCGCGTGGTCACTCCGGGCCGGGTGCGGCCCTCGGCGTGGTAGTTCTCGGCGTCGTCCGGGGCAATCACGGAAGCGGAGTGAATCCGATTCCGATCGTGCTCGGTCCTTGCGCTGCGATGTCGTCGAGAATCCCATGAATACCGGAGAACTGGAACGGTGCCCACGGATTGCGCGGATTGATTGCGGAGGTGATGCCGACCAAACCGCTCCGCGTGGTCACCGGGCCACCGCTATCGCCCGGAATGATCGCAGCCCACGAACTGATGACGTTGTTCTTGTACTCGATCACGAGACCGCATGTCTTCCTGGACACCTGACCGTACTTGCAGATGATGTCCCTGAGCGGGACAGGCTTCGCGCCGATCTTCCTGATCACGATTCCGTTCGGCGTCTTGTTGACCGGATTGATCTTCGTTTCGTCCAGCTTGATGACGGCGTAATCCTTGGACGAGTCGACCGGATACTGCATCGACGGAAACCCGGGCCAATTCGTGGGCCAGGTGGCGTAGTACCCGATCGGGCCCAGTCCTGGATTCCCCGTGAGGAATACCTCCTGAGTTCCGGTGTCCCGAGTCATCATGTGCCCGGCCGTGATAGCCACCAGATTGCCGAGTTCGTCATATCCGACAGCCCCGACAGTTCCCCAGCTTCCACAGGGCAGTCCGCCATCAGACATGATCGACGTTCCCGGACCGAGGTTCACCCCGGATGGCGGCGGCGTGCCCACGTAAGTGAACGGCACTCCGTTACTGACCCCGCTCGGCGTGGTGACTGTGACCAGCACGACTCCCGTTACGGCAGGAGAGATAGCCGTGATCTGCGTTGCGGAGTCGATCGTGAATGACGTCGCCGCAGTGGCGCCGAATACGACCGCCGTAGCTCGGGTCAGATTCGTCCCGGCCAGGGTGACCGTGGTTCCACCGATGAGCGGCCCCGAACCCGGGCTCGCCGAGACCAGAGTTGGAGCCGTAGGCAGGGAAGTAATGGTAGGCATAGTGCCACCTCCTCGACCGCGGTGGGAGTGTGTTCCGCTCACCAGGGTGGCCAACTCGTTTCGTCCCGGCTCCATTCAGTAACGCCCCTATACAGGTACCTGGGCAACGGGTCTCTCGATCCGTTTTCGTCCGTTTTCAGATGAACCCAGATCAGGACGTATCGTTCAAATCTGGTGCGGGCCGAAAGGTTCGAGATCACCTAGCAGCGCTGTTGCGGCCACCCTGGAACCCGAGTTCGTCCAAGTGCCGTTCGGGCGCATCGCGCCGAATACGGGTCAGACGCCCAATTCCGTTGCGGCCAGCGCCGTTCCCTCGATGCGCGCCCTGACCTTGGCGAACGCGGTTTCCCGCGAAGTCGACAGGTCGTCGGCGAACGGCGCGAAACCGCAGTCGTCGCAGGTACCCAAGCGCTCGACGGGCAGGTAGCGGGCGGCGAGCAGCACCCGGTCGCTCACCTGCTCGGGAGTCTCGACAACCGGGTCGATCGGGTCGGTGACGCCGATGAACACACGGGCTCGGGCGGGCAGGTGTTCGGCGAGCACCGCGAGGACCTTCTCCGGCTCCGGTTCGCTGGCGAACTGGAGGTAGAACGCGCCGACCCGCAACTGCAGCAGCTTGGGCAGCAGAGCGGTGTAGTCCACGTCCAAGCTGTGCGTGGAGTCCTGGTCGCCGCCCGGGCAGGTGTGCACGCCGATCCTGGCGCGCTCCTCGTCCGAGAAACGATCGAGCACAAGGTTGTTGAGCTCGATGAACTGGTCGAGCAGGCCGCCGCTCGGGTCCAGCTCGAGCGAGAGCCGCCCCTCGGTGAAGTCGAGCTGCACCAGGTGCGCGCCTTCGTCCAGGCAGCCGCGGATATCGGCCTCGGCCGCGTCGGCCAGATCGGCGAGGAACCGGTCGCGCGGATAGTCCGCGATGCCGTCGGGCGGGTAGAGCAGGCTCAGCGCCGACGGCGCGATGACCGCCTGCTTCACCGGCACGGTGGCGTGCTGCTTCGCGGCGCGCAAGTAGTCCACCGCGTGCGCGGCGTACCGGAACGGCCCCGAGGTCAGCCGGGGCAGCTGCCGCTGGTGTCCGTCGGCGAACGGGATGATCGCGCCGTCCGGGGCCAGATTGTCCAGCCCGGCGATCGGATAGGTGGCGAAACTCGGCTTGGTCTGCTCACCGTCGGTGACGACGGGAGAGCCGAGTTCCTCCAGGCGGCGGATGGTCTCGGCGACCGCGCGCTGCTGGAGTTCGGCGAACACGGTGGCGTCGCCGGAATCATCGGCCATTGCGGCCAGGAGGTCGTGAGTGCGAGGAATGCTACCGATCGGTTCTGTGGGGAGGCTCACAGGAGGCAGTGTACGTCCGGCGCCTGACGTTCGACTCGAATTTGCCTGGGGCTGAAGTCCATTCGCAAACGTCTCGAAGCGCAAGCGTGCGATCATTCCCCCGCCATCCAAGCAGCCGAGGAGTCGCTGATGCTGCAGGCTGTCAGAGATCGGGCGGCAGCACATATCCTGCTGGGCACGATCTATGTCGATGGCGGCGCTCGAGCACACCGGTTCCGCGCCCGTCAGTAGGCGAGCGCCGCCCACGGAATATCGATCGGGAACGGGTGCGTGAACGACACTCGCTCCTCGCTGTCATTCACCCATTCACCGACGAGCCGGTATTCGACCGGATGCAACGGGGTGACCCGATCAGGCAAAGGCCCGTACCCGGTTTCCAGGCCATATGCGCGAATCCTCGCAATGGCACTGACATCGGAATCGAGCTTCACCTCCCAGTACCACGGGATCCCGGCCTTCGCATACCGGCCTTTCTTGGCCTCCATATCGGGCCCGGAATTCGACGGTGAAAGCACTTCACCGACAAGCAGTGTGTCAGCGGCCCGTATGTCCTGGTAGGGCGGGAGGCAACGGAACACGAGGAAGTCTGGAGTGAGGAAGTCCGATTTTCCGCTCGTCCCGAGGAACACGTTGGTCTCGAACTCGGCCTCCCAGCAGGCTCCAGGGCGCCCCGACATGGTTTCGCGCGCACACCGCTCGATTTCATGAACGACGCGTCGGCTGAACCGCTGATGTTCCCGGGGACCGCGGCGCATCCACTCCACGCGCCCTTCCCAGAGTTCGATCTGTTCCGCAATCTCTTCGGGCAGACGCTCCAGTTCCTCCCATGTCATGTACTCGGGCAAGTCTGGACGCTCGATACGGGGCGGCGACATGCCGCAATGATAGCCGTGGAGACACCCGTGGCCCCGGCTGTTTCCAGCCGAGGCCACGCGAGCACAGGATCAGCCCTTGTGCGTCTTGACCGCTTCGGTCAGCTGCGGGGCGACGTTGAACAGGTCGCCCACGATGCCGTAGTCGGCGATCTCGAAGATCGGCGCCTCTTCGTCCTTGTTGACCGCGACGATGGTCTTCGAGGTCTGCATGCCCGCGCGGTGCTGGATCGCGCCGGAGATGCCGAGGGCGATGTAGAGCTGCGGCGAGACGGTCTTGCCGGTCTGGCCGACCTGGAACTGGCCCGGGTAGTAGCCCGAGTCGACGGCGGCGCGGGAAGCGCCGACGGCCGCGCCGAGCGAGTCGGCCAGCGCCTCGACCACCGAGAAGTTGTCGGCGGAACCGACACCGCGGCCACCGGAGACCACGATGCTCGCCTCGGTGAGCTCCGGACGGTCACCGGCCACGACCGGCTCGCGCGAGGTCACCTTGACCACGCCCTCTTCCTGCGCGGGCACCTCGACGGTGACCTTCTCGCCCGCACCGGCCTGCGCCGACGCCTCGACGGCGCCCGGGCGGACCGAGATCACCGGCACGTCGCCGGTGGCCTTGGCGTCGACGGTGAACGCGCCACCGAAGATGGAGTGCACGGCGCTGCCGTCCGCCTTCACGTCGATGACGTCGACCAGCAGGCCGGAGCCGATGCGGGCGGCCAGGCGACCCGACACCTCCTTGCCCTCGGCGGTGGCGGCGACGATGACCGCGGCCGGGGAGGCCGACTCGGTCAGGCCGGCCAGCACGTCTACCTTCGGGGTCACCAGGTAGTTCTCCACATCGTCGGACTCGGCGATGTAGATCTTCTCCGCGCCCGCGGCGGCCAGTGCGTCGGCCAGCTTCTCGCCCGTGCCGGCCGTGCCGAGCACGACGGCGGCGGGCTCGCCGAGCGCGCGCGCCGCGGTGAGCAGTTCGGTGCTGACCTTCTTGATCGCACCGTCGGCGTGCTCGACGAGCACAAGTACTTCTGCCATTTGTGTTCTCTCCTAAGAAGTCTCAGTCCTCGAGGGCGGGGCGAGCGAGGATCGCGGCTCGTTCCGCCCGACGGGTGCGGGTGTCCCGCATGAGCACGACCGCGATCAGATGATCTTCTGGCCGATCAGGTACTGGGCGATCTTGGTACCGCCGTCGCCCTCGTCCGCGATCTTCTCGCCCGCGGTGCGCGCGGGCTTCGGGGTGGCCGCGGTGACGGCGGTGCCCGCGTTCGCGACACCAACGGTCGACGCGTCGACGCCGAGATCGGCCAGCGTGAAGGTCTGCACTTCCTTCTTCTTCGCGGCCATGATGCCCTTGAAGGACGGGAACCGCGGCTCGTTGATCTTCTCGGTGACGCTCACGATGGCCGGAAGCGTGGCCTCCAGCTTGAACACGCCCTCGTCGGTCTCGCGCTCGCCGGTGATCTTGTCACCGTCGACGGCCAGCTTGCGCAGGTGCGTCAGCTGCGGCAGGCCCAGGTACTCGGCGATGATCGCGGGGACGGCGCCGGCGCGGCCGTCGGTCGACTCGTTGCCCGCGATGACCAGCTCGACACCCTCGACCTGACCCAGCGCACTCGCCAGCACCCACGCGGTCTGCACGGCATCGGAGCCGTGGATGGCCGGGTCGTTGATGTGGATGGCCTTGTCGGCGCCCATGGACAGCGCCTTGCGGATGGCCTCGGTGGCGCGGTCCGGACCGGCGGCCAGCACGGTGACCTCGCCGCCCTGGGCCTCCTTGATCAGCAGCGCCTCTTCGACGGCGCGCTCGTTGATCTCGTCGAGAACGGCGTCGGCGGCCTCGCGGTCGAGGGTGAAGTCACCGTCGGTCAGCTTGCGCTCGGACCAGGTGTCGGGTACCTGCTTGATGAGTACGACGATGTTCGGCATCGGTCTTCGTCGACCTCCTGTTCTGGTTTACACGTATGTGGTGGTCGCACGAGCTGTGCCGTACGTCCGTGTGAGTGGCTCAGGCCGTGACATTACCCTACGTTAAGTTACTCGTGGGTAACTTAGTGGCTTCCCTCTCACAACCGCACATCGGGCGATAAAGTGCGCCGGTTCAGACGTCGCCGTAACGGCTGAGCCGCGCGACGAATCCGACCGGGTGCGGGTGTCCCGCGCCGACACCGTGCCAGTAACGTCGGAGTGATGAGCGAGGCTGTGATCCCTCCCGCAGTGGGCGACCCCACCGGCGTTGCCGCGGACCCCGAGACGAGCGTCGGCGCCGTCGAACCGCTGCCGCTGACCGGCGAGCGCACCGTCCCCGGCATCGCCGAGGAGAACTACTGGTTCCGCAGGCACGAGATCGCCTACGCCCGCCTGCTGGACCGCTGCGCCGGGAAGACCGTGCTGGAGGCAGGCTCCGGGGAAGGCTACGGCGCCGACATGATCGCCGGCGTGGCCACCAAGGTGATCGGAGTGGACTACGACGCCACCGCCGTCGAGCATGTGCGCGCGCGCTACCCGCGCGTGGAGATGATCCAGGGCAACCTCGCCGAGCTGCCGCTGGAGGACGCCTCGGTCGACGTCGTGGTGAACTTCCAAGTGATCGAGCATCTTTGGGACCAGTCCCAGTTCCTGCGGGAGTGCCTGCGAGTGTTGCGCCCCGGGGGTGAACTGCTGATCAGCACGCCCAACCGGATCACCTTCTCCCCGGGCCGCGACACCCCGCTCAACCCGTTCCACACCAGGGAACTGAACGCCGCCGAGCTGACCGAGTTGCTGGTCGACGCGGGTTTCGAGGTGGCACGGATGATCGGTGTGCAGCACGGGCCCGGCCTGCGGGCACTGGACGCCAAGCACGGCGGGTCGTTCATCGACGCGCAGATCGAACGGGCGCTGGCCGGCGAGCCCTGGCCTGCCGAGCTCACCGCGGACGTCGCGAGCGTCACGGTCGACGATTTCGTGCTGGCTGCCGAGGACATCGACGCGAGCCTGGATCTGGTCGCCATCGCGGTGAAGCCTTGACCGATCGCAGTGCCGTGCCCGGCGGGCACTCCGCAAGTCCGGTGCCGGGCCAGTTCACCTTGGTCCTGCACTCCCACCTTCCCTGGCTGGCCAACCACGGTCGCTGGCCGGTCGGCGAGGAATGGCTCTACCAGTCCTGGGCCGCATCCTATCTGCCGGTCGTCGAAGTGCTGAGAACGCTTGCGGTCGAAGGCCGTTCGCACCTGCTGAGTCTGGGCATCACGCCGGTGCTCGCGGCCCAGCTGGACGACCCGCACTGCCTGGCGGGCATGCATCACTGGCTGGGCAACTGGCAGCTGCGCGCCGACGAGGCCGCCATGGCGGGCAACGTCGCGCTCGGCAGGCACGAGCACCGCTCGGCCGCCGCGGCGCTGGCGGAATTCGAGCAGCACTGGCGGCACGGCGCGGCGCCGATCTGGCGCGAACTCGTCGACGCCCAGACCATCGAGCTGCTCGGCGGGCCGCTGGCGCACCCGTTCCAGCCGCTGCTGGATCCGCGGCTGCGG
>NZ_BDBA01000098.1 GCF_001612745.1 Nocardia amamiensis NBRC 102102
CTGCGCGGCGGCGGATCGGTCTTGGGCAGGTGCAGAACGATCTGCATTGCCTGCACCATGGCCGGGTCGTCCGGATCGCCGGTGCCGCCGTACCCGCCCGCCAGCTCGGCATGCCGCACGCGAAATCCCGCGATGTCCGATGCCGCCGTGCTGGTCTCGCCACCGCCGACCTCGGCCCCGCAGTTCGGGATCCCCGTCATCACTCCACCCTGATCGTCGGAACCCTCAACCCAGTGGGACGCGGCGCAGCAGCCCGTCTCTGGCATCCGCGGCCTCCACCTCGTGCCGGGTGACCCCGAGGATGAACAGCACCGCGTCCAGGTAGGGGTGCGAAAGCGCGGCGTCGGCGACCTCGCGCAACGCGGGCTTGGCGTTGAACGCGATGCCGAGCCCAGCGGCGTTGAGCATGTCGATGTCGTTGGCGCCGTCGCCGACCGCGACGGTCTGTTCCATCGGCACCCCGGCCTCGGCCGCGAACTTGCGCAGTGCGGTGGCCTTGGCCGCCCGGTCGACGATCTCCCCGACGACCCGGCCGGTCAGCTTGCCGTCCACGACCTCGAGCGTGTTCGCCTGCACGAAGTCCAATTCCAGCTCGTGCGCCAGCGGTTCGATCACCTGCCGGAAGCCGCCGGAAACCACGCCGCAGCGGAAGCCGATGCGGCGCAGTGTGCGAATGGTGGTGCGCGCGCCAGGGGTCAGCGTGATCTTGTCGGCCACCGCCTCGATCACCGACTCGTCGAGACCGGCCAGCGTCGCGACCCGCTGCCGCAGCGATTCGGCGAAGTCGATCTCCCCGCGCATGGCGGCCTCGGTGACCCTGCGGACCTCGTCCTCGACGCCCGCGTGCGCGGCGAGCATCTCGATGACCTCGCCCTGGATCAGCGTCGAATCGACGTCGAACACGATCAGGCGTTTGCCGCGGCGCGCCAGCCCGGCGCGCTCCACCGCGACGTCCACCTCCTCGGTGACCGCCACCTCGGCGAGCGCGGTGCGCAGCCGGGAATCCGTGTCGGGGCCGGAGTCGATCGCGGTGACCATCAGTTCCATACCCGTCACCGGGTAGTCGGCGATGCCGCGGATGGTGTCGATGTTGGCACCGAGAGCGGCCAGTTGCCGCGAGACCGCGCTGAACGCGCGCGCCGTGACCGGGCTACCGAGGATCACCACCGCGTGGGTGGACATCGGCTGCCTGCCGATCGCCGCGTCCACCTCCACGTCGACGTGCATGCCGACGGTGTTCATGGCCTCTTCGAGTTCGTCCTGCAACGCTTCAGGGTCGTTCGGACAGGTGACCAGGACGCCAAGGGTCAGCCTCCCCCGGATCACGACCTGCTCCACGTCCAGCAGGCTCACCTGGTGCCGCGACATCGCCGCGAGCAGCACGGACGTCACACCGGGGCGGTCGGGCCCGGTGACGGTGACGAGGACGGTGGTGTCGGCCAACTGATGAGCTCCAAGTTCGGTGTTTGCCGTCGCTGTGCTGGACATCGTTGTCGCAACGCCACGGGGCGTGTCGGTCTGCACAAATGAGTGTGCACCCGCTGGTCCTCAGCAGGTGCACACCCGTCGCGTCGAATCCTACGGCGCGGCCGGAGGATTTCCGGCTAAGCCCTCGAGGCCGCAGCCGGACGAAGTCCGTCCGCAGCCCGCGCCGGGCCGAGCGCAGGCGAGGCAGCCGCCTTACTTCGCGCCGACCGTTTCGTGGACCTCGACGGCGTGCTTGCCCGAGCCCCAGCCGACGTGCGCTTCGGCGCGCATGCGGTCGATCATGTGCGGGTAGTGCAGCTCGAAGGCGGGCCGCTCGGAGCGGATGCGCGGCAGCTCGTAGAAGTTGTGCCGCGGCGGCGGGCAGGTGGTGGCCCACTCCAGCGAGTTGCCGTAACCCCACGGGTCGTCCACGGTGACGACTTCGCCGTAGCGGTAGCTCTTGAAGACGTTCCACAGGAACGGCAGCATCGACGCGCCGAGCACGAAGGCACCGATGGTGGAGATCGTGTTCAGCGTGGTGAAGCCGTCGCTGGGCAGGTAGTCGGCGTAGCGGCGCGGCATGCCCTCGGCGCCGAGCCAGTGCTGCACCAGGAAGGTGGTGTGGAAGCCGATCAAGGTGGTCCAGAAGTGCCACTTGGCCAGGCGCTCGTCGAGCATGCGTCCGGTCATCTTGGGGAACCAGAAGTAGATGCCCGCGTAGGTGGCGAACACGATGGTGCCGAACAGCACGTAGTGGAAGTGCGCCACGACGAAGTAGGAGTCGGTGACGTGGAAGTCCAGCGGCGGGCTGGCCAGGATGACGCCGGAAAGACCACCGAAGAGGAAGGTGACGATGAACCCGATGGAGAACAGCATCGGCGATTCGAATGTGAGCTGACCGCGCCACATGGTGCCGATCCAGTTGAAGAACTTCACGCCGGTCGGGACCGCGATGAGGAAGGTCATGAACGAGAAGTACGGCAGCAGCACCGCGCCGGTGGCGTACATGTGGTGCGCCCACACCGCGATGGACAGGGCGGCGATGCCCAGGGTGGCGTAGACGAGGGTGGTGTAACCGAAGATCGGTTTGCGTGAGAAGACCGGGAAGATCTCGGAGACGATGCCGAAGAACGGCAGCGCGATGATGTACACCTCGGGGTGGCCGAAGAACCAGAACAGGTGCTGGTAGAGCAGGATGCCGCCGGTGGCCGGGTCGTAGATGTGGCCGCCCAGGTGGCGGTCGTAGGCCAGGCCGAACAGCGCCGCGGTCAGCAGCGGGAAGGCGAGCAGCACGAGGACGCTGGTGACGGCGATGTTCCAGGTGAAGATCGGCATCCGGAACATGGTCATACCCGGCGCGCGCAGGCAGACGACGGTGGTCAGCATGTTGACGCCACCGAGGATGGTGCCGAGACCGGATACCGCCAGACCCAGGATCCACAGGTCGGTGCCGACGCCGGGCGAGTGCAGGATGTCGGTCAGCGGCACGTACGCCGTCCAGCCGAAGTCCGCGGCACCACCCGGGGTGATGAAGCCCGCGGTCGCCATGCTGGCGCCGAACGCGTAGAGCCAGTAGCTGAAGGCGTTCAGTCGCGGGAAGGCGACGTCGGGCGCGCCGATCTGCAGCGGCAGGATGATGTTGGCGAAGCCGAACACGATCGCGGTCGCGTAGAACAGCAGCATGATCGTGCCGTGCATGGTGAACAACTGGTTGAACTGCTCGGGCGAGAGGAACTGCAGGCCTGGCCGCGCCAGCTCACCGCGCATCAGCAGGGCCATCAGGCCACCGATGAGGAAGAAGGCCATCGACGTGGTCAGGTACATGACACCGAGGACCTTGGGGTCCGTGGTGGTGACCATCTTGTAGATGAACGAGCCCTTCGGCCCGGTCCGAGCCGGATACGGCCGAGTCGCTTCCAATTGAGGGACTGGCTGGGGCTCTACGGCAGTCACTGATCCTCCTGAAAGGTGCCTTTAGGTCGCTCCGCAGGCTCCGCTGATCGCATCGATCCCGATGCGGGACAGACGACAGTTCGCTTGCGCTCATCGAATCGTAAACGGTGCCTATCGGGCGGGCCGAACGGGTCCTACTCTCTGTCGTATTTCCACGGTGCGCCCGCGTACCGATGAGAACTACCGGCCGCTGCCGTCTCTACCGGTGACAGACCTTCACCTCGGCCAGGAGACCAGCGATGACCAATCCGAACGACACCAAGCCCGGCGATCCCTGCTGGGTCGATCTCTACACCTCCGATCCCGAGCGCAGTATCGCGTTCTACCGCGACCTGTTCGGCTGGACCGCCGAACGGGCGGGCGCGGAGTTCGGCGGCTACATCACCTTCCGCAAGGACGGCCGCGCGGTAGCGGGCGCGATGGGCAGGATGCCGGGTGACACCGACAGCCCCGAGCAGTGGACGGTGTATCTCGCCAGCCCCGACGCCCAAGCCACCGCGGACGCGGCCGTCGCCGCGGGCGCGGCGCTGATCGTGCCCGTGATGCGGGTCGGCGAGCTGGGCACGATGGCCGTGCTCGGCGACGTCGGCGGCGCGGGCGTCGGCATCTGGCAGGCCGGGACGTTCCCGGGGTTCGAGGCGATGGGCCTGGTCTCCGGCGGGCAGTGGCGCGAGCACGCGGGCGCGCCGTCCTGGTTCGAATTGCACACCCGCGCCTACGACGCCTCGCTGGCGTTCTACCGGGACGTCTTCGGCTGGTCGGACGTCTTCACCATCTCCGATGTCCCGGAGTTCCGCTACACCACGATCCACGCGCAGAGCCCGATGCTCGGCGGCGTCATGGACGCCTCGGCCTTTCTGCCCGAAGGCGCGCCCGCGGGCTGGACCGTCTACTTCGGCGCCGACAACGTGGACAAGACCGTCGAGCGGGTCGTCGAGCTGGGCGGCTCGGTGCTGTCACCCGCCGAGGACACCCCCTACGGCCGCATGGCCTCGGTTACGGACGCCACGGGCGCCCGATTCAGCATCGGCGGAGAGAAGGCCTGAGGGGTCCCAGCGGCCGCC
>NZ_BDBA01000099.1 GCF_001612745.1 Nocardia amamiensis NBRC 102102
CGACGGCGCCGGCCGCCGAAGACATCGCTCCCAAGCTCGACCTGCCCGCGCTGATCTTGGCGGGCGCGACCGACATCACCTCGGTCAGCTCCAACGCCATCCCGCTGGCCATGGCATGGGACGGCCCCGCGATCCTGCGCGTCATCGACAAGGCCTCGCACAACGGCATCATCGAGGGCCGCCGCGTCCTCGCCGCGGTGGGTGCGGGCAAGCACGAACCCAAGGCGGCCCGCATCACCCGCGCTCTGCTGACCGGTTACCTGCTCGCGACGCTGGCGGGCGACAAGACCTACCGTCCCTTCGCCGAGCCCGAGGAAGCCATTCCGCATACCACGGTGATCGACCCCCGAGCGCCCCATGAAGAGGAGTCGCCGAAGCTGAAGGTGGGCCAGCTGGCGGCACTCCTGCGGCGCTGATCACCGCGGCTCAGATCAGCCAGCTCTTGCGCTGGTAGAACTTCGCCTCTTCGTCCTCCTCGTCGACCGGCGCCACTGTCTGGTTCGCTCTTCGGGCGGCCATCGATCGCGCGATGGCCTCTCGCTGCTCACGTGCCTCGGACTCCAGCCGTTCTTTCTCCTCGGCCTCGGCACGAGCTCGGTCCAGTTCGGCGGCATGCTCCGCCCGGAACTGGTCCATGTCGGCCGCCAGGTTGTCGGCGAATTCCCGGCCCCGCGCCGCGGTTTGCTCGTTGACCTCCTGGATCTCGTCGATCAGGATCGCCATCCGGCGCTGGTTCTCCTCGGCGAGTCGCCTCGCTTCCTCGGCGTAGTTCACCATGCGGCACCTCCTCGCTCATCCTGCGCCGTCGCGCCCACGGTGGCCGGGATCACAGCGGTCCGGCCTCGGCCAGTTCCGCCCCACTGTCGAACGGGGCCGCCGGTTGCGGTTCGCCCTGCTCCGGTTTCGCTTCGGCCTGCTCCGGTATCGGCTTCGGCCAACGCTCGCCGTCTTCTTCGCGGCGCGTGGTCGGCGGAGTTCCGGACGGCACGCCCGGCTGGCCGGTGCTCGGTTCAGGGGCGGGTGTCGCGTCGACCGGCTTGTCCTTGCCCTGCGTTCCAGGAGCCGGGATGTCGGCGGGCGGCGCGGGCTCTTTCGGCTCGTTCATCGAGATAACCGGTATCCCATGCTCGTTCAGCTCGAGCTCGAACTCTTGTTGCTTGCCCGCCTCATCGGACAAGACGAGTTTCAATTCGCCGTCCGAGCCCATCTCGAACGTCACATGTTTTCCGGCGATATCGAACTCGGCCTTCGGCTCGCCGTCTTTGGCGGGGTTCTTCGGATCGATGGTGTCTTTGAGCTTTTCGATCGCGTCATCGATTCCGCTCTTGATGGTTCCGCTCAGCGCGGAGATGCCTTGCTGAACCGTTTGGGCAAGACCGCTCGCTAGTGGCGACAGTCCCCCAGCCACCTGGCTGATCGCGGCCAAGCCGTCCAGTCCCGGCAGCTTGGGGGCAAGAGGGGCCGGAGTAGTCGGCATTGTCGGCGTTGCCGGTGTGGTGCTCGCGGGGACCGTGCTCGCGGGCACCGTGCTCGGTGCGGTGCTCGCCGGGACCGTGGAGGGCGACGGCGTGCCGGGGGTGCCCGGAGGCCCGGAAGGAGTGGGCTGGTTCTCGTTGCCGGGCTGGTTCTGGTTGCCGGGCGTGTCCTGGGACGGCTTCGTCGGCCCCTCCGGGCGCGGATAGGCACGGTCCGACACCGCCGCCAACGCATTGGCCAGGTTCTGGTACTGCTGCTTGAAGTGATCGTCGGTCTGATGGCAGGCGTCGATGTAGCGCGTCAGTTTGGCATCGAAGTCCCGTCTGAAGGGGTCGCGCAGCCAATCGTTGACTGTGTTGCGAACCTTTTCGCCGAGCGGACTGTCCAGCTGGAGATTGCCGAATTGCCCGGAAAGATCGAGTGCGGGGAAGATCCGGTAGAGGTCGCCTGCCTGCTTCCCGCTGATCCACTCGCGCGCATTGTGTACGTCGACAATGACTTTCACATCTTCCGGGGTCTTGCCGTCGATCTTCACGGCCCTGCTGCCTTTTCCCGAATCCTCCAGCAGCCCGAGTACCACGTCGGCTTTCGAGCCGACCGACTGGCGCAGTGAATTCGCCATCGGCTCGATCACCTTCCACGCATCCCTCGCGTGCTGCCGATCCTCATCGGCGAGGACGGACTGTTTGGTGAGCATGTCGAGCGCGGCGGTGGCCGCCGTTCCCTGCCACAGTCCGGGCAGGCGGCCGGTGTAGCCGCGTTGCGCCTCCCACTGGGTATCCACCTCTGCCAGGGCGGCTTTCAACGCTTCCCCCGCCTGCTCCACCTTCTCCACCCGCGTGCCGCGTTGCTCGTCGTACATCGCGAGCAGCTTGCCGAGATCCCCCCGGCCGCCGTTGTCGCCGAACGCCGCCTCGTACAGCGGCATGAACTCGATCCAGTACTGCAGCCCGTAACTGCCTTCGTCCAGGATGGCGTCGATCGCCTTACCCTGCCAGGAAACGGTCATGATTCCGGCTCCTCGAATGTCTGGTGTTCAGTGGAACACATGTCGTCATCCGGCAGCATCATGTCTTGGGTGTCTCCGCCGCGCGCTGCTGGTCGGTATCCGAGTACGCCACGACCGCCGCTCCCAGCGCGTCAGCGGTCGCGGTGGTGGCATCGCTCCAGTTCTTCAGCCACGCGCTGATCCGTTGCAACCCCTGATGCACCGCGATGCCCTGCGGCGCGTAGTTCCGGCCCGCATCGCCGCCCTCACCGAACATATTCTTGTCGACCCGTCCGGCCTGATCGCGGACCGAACCCGCCGATCGCCGATAGTCGTCCCCCAGTGCACCGAGTTCCCCCGTCCGAACCCCGACCATCTCCGACCCGCCCACGGTCCCCTCCGTCCTCGTAGTCTCAATTCGCCAGGCGCCGACTCTCCTTCGCGCCGACTGCTGCCATACTTCCTTCGACGCGACACACCGACATTCGGTTCCGCCGAATTCCGGTCGACTCGACGCCGAAAACCTAGTCTCCGCGCTCCCACCGCCACAACCAGTCCGGATCCGTACACGAGGCACGGACAGATGCCCGTCGCGGCTCCTGACCCGGCGCACAGCGGCCGGATCAGCGTGCCGAATCTCGTCGAACGATCAACCCGCCAACGCGATACGCACAGCTTCCCCTGGACTTTCGGCGACCTTCGACCCGACGACGGTATTGCCGTCGGCATCCGATAGCCGCCACCCGCCGAGAGAGACGACCGGAACCCCACCGCGCCGATTGGCCAGCGCCAGTTCCGACAACGTCCCCCATGAACCCCCGACAACGATCACCGCGTCGGCCGACCAGATCAGGATGGCGTTCCGGGCTTCACCCATGTTCGTGTACAGCACAGCGGAGAGGCCATCGCAAATCGCATCGTGGTCGGCATCGGGTCGCACACCGATGACCAAACCGCCTGCCTTGGCGGCGCCATCGGCGACCGCTGCCATGACGCCGGTTCCACCACCGCACAGCACGGTGGCGCCTGCCTCGGCCAGCAGCCGTCCCACCTCTCGCGCGTTCGTTTCCTCGGTATCACTGCAATGCCGAGGACCACAGACTGCGACCTGTACGGGCGGCACGGCGGCTACTCCTTACTGTGGATCTGCGCGATGTAGGTGGTGAACAGGCTAATTCGATCTTCGAGTTCGCGACCGGCTTGCGTACGCCGGTCAACGCTGAAGCGGCTCGGCGACGCTGTCTACGATCAGAATCACGCTGATCCTAGGAATTGACATCGTGTTTGGCGAATCTGTGGCAGTATCGCGTTGATCCGGACCAGGCTTGTTCGAGGTGCAGGGGTGGACAGACCGCAGCCGCTAGGACGGAAGATCGCCAGTCTCCGCAAAGCGCGAGGCTGGACGCAGGATGGTCTCGCGCTGCACCTACATCGGTCGGCATCCTGGGTCACCAAAGTCGAACGCGGTGTCCTCCACATCGACTCGATGTCGACGCTTCGCGAAATCGCCAAGGTGTTCAATGTCGCGGTGTCCGAGTTGTCCGAGGAAGTGGCTGAGGTCGCGAACCCAGTTGCTATGGATGGGAACTCCGAGCTCGTCCGGTTGCTCGACCGTCCTGCCCGCATGTTCACCCCCTGTGAACAGGCACGGTCGCAGCTGGAACTCACCAAGGCGGTGCTGTCACTGCGGCGCACGTACAACCAGTCCAGTTCGAAGTTCCTGTCGGCCGCTACAGAGCTACCACGCCTGATAATCGATGCCACGGCCTTGGCCGAGAATTGCAGATCGGCTCACGCTCGGTCGCGTGCGTATGCCACGCTGGCTAATTTGTATCGCTTGGGTGCATTGGAGTTCAGGCACCGCTACGACCACCTTCATGCTCGGCTGGCGTTGGACCGCGCCGCAGCAGCCGCCGAATATTCGGACAATCCGATCCTGATCGGTTCTGTCGCTGCGACGTTGACTACTGAATTGATGATCGGCGGCCACCCCGAAGAGGCGACTGCACTCGCTGAAGAGACTGCGAATCTGGTATCGAAAGGACCACTATCAATCGACGCGGAACACGTGATCGGCGTCTTGCGGCTCTACGGCGCACAGTCAGCGGCACGCTCGGGCTCCCGCATGAGCGCGATGCGCCTCCTGTCAGCGGCCGAGACTGTCGCGAGAACCGACACCGAACGCTATTTCCTTATCTTCGGGCCTGCCAACATAGCAGTCCAACGAGCAGGTATCAGCGTCGATCTGGAACGCCCGGCGGATGCACTCGAAGCGTGCTCCAGCCTGGACCCGGGGCTTCTGCGCAGCACCAACCGCGTTTGCTACTTCCAGCTTCACAAGGCTCGGGCTTATGGCATGGTTGGCGCGTTGGACGGTGCGGTCGTAGCGTTGACGGCCGCGTGGCAGGCAGCGCCGCACATTGTGGTGAACGACCCGCTGGGGCGCCGACAGGTTTCCGAACTGCTCGACAAGAAACGGACGTTTGACGCTCCACTGCGACGGATCGCCCACCAGATGAACTTGCTATGACGTGAGTTTGCGTGCGCGCAACGAGAAGAACAGAGGCAACTCGACCCCGCCCGGCAGAACGAATTCGCGGTCGGACATCTTCTCCAGGCACGGCCACGGCCGATCAAGCCAGGGAAACTCATGGAAGAATTCCAAACACATCCCAGCCTTGCCGATCGCCGTGATCAATTCGCCCGTGCTGTGCGTCCAGAGGTACTTGTCGGTCGATTCAACCTCGGCATCGGGGTCGGCGTAGGTACCGCGCACGTCATAGCGAATCGGCTCGCGACGGGGCCAGTACGGGCGATTCACGCGAATATCTGCCGAGGAGTCATCAAGTGCTTTGGCAATCGGGTGGATGTCGGTCAGGTAGAAAAACCCGCCTGGACGTAGGTAGTGGCTGACGATCTCGGCCCAACGGTCGAGGTCGGGCAACCATCCGAGGATCCCGCGGGAAGCGTAGACGACGTCCCAGGAACCGTGCAGATTCTCCGGCAGTCGCATGACATCCGAACATACGAACTCGGCGTCTGCGCCGACGTCCGCTGCCAGTGATCGCGCAATCTGCACGGCAACCGGAGAGAAGTCGACACCGGTCACCTTCGCACCCCGACGGGCCCAAGCGATGGAGTCGGTACCGATCTGGCACTGCAAATGCAGCATTGTCCGTCCGGTGACGTTGCCGACTTCGTCGATTTCGTAGGACCGTAGCTTTTCCGCCCCTGCCCGCACCGCGTCGACGTCGTACCAATCGCCGTCAGCGTGGATCGCTGCCCATTCGTCCCACAACGCTCGGTTCGCGTCGATTGCCGCTGAATTCGAGGTCATGTCGGCAGGATACCCAAGCGCCCGCCGCCGGGTAGGCGGCTGACAACATCCCTGCCAGTTGTCCGGCCCAGATCGAGTGACGCTCATTCAGCACCCGGCGCCGGGTTGATGCCGCGATAGCCCTGCGGCACACCGACCGCCGCGAGCGGCAGCCGGTGGCGCAAGCTCCTCGGCGTCGGGTGCTCATCATGCGACGAGCAGGGAGATGAGGGGATGGACGACACACGAATTCTGCCGATGGTGCAGGCCGATACGCCGACGACACGGTGCCGTTTCTACCGGCAGAGCTGCGGGCTACCAGCTATCGTTCAGCCCGAACTGGGCGGGCGAATCGTCGTGCTGGCAGGCAGCGTCGGCGCGATCACCATGCCTGCGCGGCTGGGTGGTGCGGTGAAGAGCCACATGCAGAGCCAGGGCGTGCGGCTCGGTCCGATCGTCTCGCATCCGCGTTCGAAACGGTGGACCTACATCGTCGTGCCGGATGTGCCCGACGAGGTGCGCTTGTTCGCCGAGTTGTTCCGGCTCGATGCGTACGTCACGCGCACTGGCGCGCAGATCGCGTTGCCGTCACCGGTCGGCCGCAGTGCCGGATTCCGAGTCTGGGTGATGCCGCCACGCAACGAGTTCCGCCCGTCGGGGATCGCGGTGGTCGAATCGATTCGCGAGTGCGCCGGACCCCCGGCTCCTGGGAAGGCGGCAATCCATGCCTGAGTCCGCATATGGTGCGTCGATTCGGTTGTCGGCCTGTCTGGGTGCGGTTTACCAGGGGACCGACACGCTCGTCTTCGTGGGGTGCCCACGCTGCGTTGGGGTGGCTCCGGTGGCCGACGGCGTGCTGGGCGAGCACACCGGGCTGGCGGGCAACGACTGCCCCAATACCGTGGTCCACGTGATCGACGACCTGTTCGATCCCCGCGAGCGGACGGGTGAGAAATCGTGAGCGTCAACCCATCCCCACGACCGGAAGAACCCGACATACACCTGAGCATCTTCCTGCACGGCCTTCGTATGGACTTCGCCGCGTGCCTGACCGCCGCATCCTTGTTCGCGCGGGACTGGCATGTCCACCACGGGCCCGACACAGTAACCGTGATTCCCGGCGACACCACAGGACTCCGGCGCCTGCCGTGCGAACGCCTCTATCTGCCCTGACCTGCGATTTGAAGGTCAAGAGACCCTCTACCAGGCAGTGGAGAACTATCAACGAAAGCCACCCGAGCGATCAACGCCGACACCGCGACGGGCTAGGACGATCCAGCCGGCGGCGAGGATAGTGAGTTCGGGCTAGCCGATCTTGCCCTTGTCCGTGCGGACCCATTCGGACGTGCCGTCGGGGTGGCGATGGAATTCCCATGCGGAGTAGTCGCCGTCTTTCTCCACGATCGTGACGTGGTCGGCGAAGCCGTCGTGGTCGTAGTCGGTCCAGACCTGCATCGCCTCGTCACCGGTCGTCGTGACGGTGTCGAGGGTGCCGTCGCCGTCGATGTCCTGAGTGGGGTGGTGCAGTTCGACCGCGCCCAATCCGTTCAGTGACGAGGACGCGTCGATCCCGGGTATGTCCAGACCCGGGAATTCCGAGGTGATCATTGCAACTCCTCAGCGCGAATCGTGCGATGGTGCGGCGCCGCACCAGCGGCATTGCTCCATCCTGACACCCGCGCGGGCTCGACGCATCCCCGAGGCTCACCGAATCAACGCAGCACGGATGCCCCGTCGCTCGATACCCGGGGAAGAAGCGTGTCTCGCGTCACGGAATGGCCAGGAAGCCGAAACAGACAGGCGCGGGCTAGGTTCCGAGGTCGAAGCGGATGCCGGAGCGCAGCAGTGTCGTGGCGGACAGTCCGAACATGTGGTGAAAGGTTTCGCTGAAGTGGGACGGGGTGGCGAAACCGGCGTCGGTGGCCGAGCGGGTGAGGTCGCGGCCGGTCGCGGCGTCCCGGAGCGCGTGGACGACGCGGGTCCACCGTTGATAGCCGCGGAATGTGGTGCCGGACCGCTGGGCGAACAGGCGGAGGAAATGGGTGGTGGACAGGCCCAGGTTCGCGGCGATCGTGTCGGCCCGGAACGTCTGATTCGGATTCCGGCGGATCGCGGCGGCGGCCCACTCGATCCGCGGATCGGCGACCGGTGCCCGACCAGCGATGGCTTGGGCGAAGATCCGATCCGGATCCACGTCATCGCCACGGCACAGCTCGACGAGCTCTTGTTCCCGCCGGTGGGCGAGACCGTAGGGCCCGGCGGTCGCCGTCATCTCTCCCGCGATTCCGGTGGCGGGCGTACCCGCGGGATCGACGAATAGCAGCAGAATCCACCTCTCGGGGGCGACGACGCGGTGCGACGCGCGGGCCGGAGCGAACGAACTGAGCGCGCGTATCTGCCCGTGTGCGGCGGTCTCCAGGACGAACGGCCCGTCCAGGCCGACGCTGAGCACCGCGACCGAGACGGAATGCAGGTCGACGCCGAGCTCCGGCCCGATGTAGCCGACATGGCCCGGCCGCAGCCACACCATCGGCGACATTGCCGGACCGCACATTTCCGAAAGCGCACCCACGGTCACAGCTGTCAGGGTATCGCTACGCCGCCGGGAACACGGCGGACGACGAAGACCATCACGAACAACCCGGAGGCACGTCATGCGAGGCAAAGTTCCACCACGAGTCCGAATTCTCACCGCACTCACACCTGAGCCGGACTGGGCTTCGATCACCGCCGAACAGGTCATCGAATTGCGTGAAGCGCAGAACCGCAAGCGCCGGTCCGCGCTCGGCAGACTGGTCACCGGCAGGCCCGATCGTGGTGCACGAATCACCGCACACGTACTCGAGCTACCGGGGCGTCGGCTGAACGTTCGCGTGTACCAGCCCGAGCGGGCTGATTCGGCGCTGCCGCTGATCGTCGCGTTCCACGGCGGCGGATTCATCCTCGGCGCACCGGACCAGGACGACTGGCTCCTCAGCCACCTGGCGGCCAAGTGTCCGGCGGTGGTCGCCTCGGTCGACTATCGGTTGGCACCCGAGCACCCGATGCCTGCACCCGTCGAAGACGCCTTCGATGCCGTACGCCGCCTTGTCGAGCTGGCCCCGGTGTGGGCAGCCGATCCCGCTCGCATCGGCCTGCTCGGTGCCAGCGCGGGAGCTACACTCGCGGCTCTCATTGCGATCAAGGCGGACGAACTCGGACTGCCGGTGCGCACCCAGGTACTGATCAATCCGCAGCTCGACTGGACCGATCGTGTCTTCGAGTACCCCTCGTTCACCGAAAACGCGGACAGCCCGACCGCGACACCGGCCAATTGCCGTGCGGTGCAGCGCATTGTGCTTCCGGAATCGTTCGACCCTCGTACGATCTCACCATTGCACAGCGACAACCTCGCGGGGCTCGCCCCGGCCCTGATCCAAGCCGTGGGTACGGACCCGCTGGAAGACCAGGCTCCGGCCTATGCCGACCGCCTGCGGCAGGCGGGAGTCGAAGTGACGCTGACTCACTACCAGGAAGCGGTGCACGCCTTCCTGAGCATGCCGGGACTGGTCCCCGCGGCCCATCCCGCACGCGCTGAGATCCTCGCTCACCTGCGCGGCCACCTGTTGGCGACGGAATCGACGAAGACGGGAGCTCGATGACCCCCCAGCGGAATCATTTCTTCGGCATCAGGAGCCACAGCACCAGGTAGATGATGAACTGCGGCCCCGGCAGCAGGCACGAAACCACGAACAGCAACCGGACGACGTTGGCGTTCCAGCCGAGGTACTCGGCGATGCCACCGCAGACGCCCGCGATCCACTTGTCCTGGGTCGAGCGGGCGAAGCGACGGGTAGGGACGGTCATTGGTCTTCCCTCTCTGGCGATGATCGCTACGACCTCCACTGTGCCCGCCTGCACATCCCCTGGCATCGGTACAGCGGCCGATACCGACCCTGATTTCTCCCGGGGCCGACCTCAGGGTGCAACCCCGAGCACGGCAGACTCGTGCAGGTGAGCACCACTCTGCATGCCCGAGACCTGTCGGCCGGTCACGGCGCGCGCACACTGTTCGCCGACCTCGACCTGACCCTCGCGCCGAGTGACGTGATCGGCCTGGTCGGGGTGAACGGCGCGGGCAAGTCGACGCTGCTGCGGATGCTCGCCGATCAGCGCACGCCGACGGGCAGCATCACGCTCAGTCCGCCGGACGCGACAGTGGGCTATCTGGCCCAAGAGGCGCAGCGGGTGCCCGGGGAGACCGTGCTCGAGTTCCTCGGCCGCCGAACGGGAGTCACGGCGGCGCAACAGGCAATGGACGCGGCGGCCGAGCACCTCGCCGAAGGCGGCCAGGACGAGTACTCCCCTGCGCTGGAACGCTGGCTCGCTCTCGGCGGCGCCGACCTGGACCAGCGTGCCCATGAGGTGGCCGCCGACCTCGGCCTCGCCGACAGCCTCCCGAACGGCCTGGACACTCCGATGACCGGCTTGTCCGGCGGCCAGGCCGCGCGCGCCGGACTGGCCTCGGTCCTGTTGTCCCGCTTCGACATCCTGCTGCTGGACGAGCCGACCAACGATCTGGACCTGGACGGCCTGGCACGCTTGGAGCAGTTCGTCGCAGGCGTCCGGGTCCCGCTGATGGTGATCAGCCATGACCGGGAGTTCTTGGCGCGCACTGTGAATCGCATCGTGGAGCTGGACCTCGCCCAGCAGCAGGTCGGGCTGTACGACGGCGGCTACGAGTCGTACTTGATGGAGCGGGAGATCGCTCGGCAGCACGCACGCGAGGCTTACGAGGAGTACGCCGACACCAAGGCGGGCCTGGAAGCACGCGCGCAGATGCAGCGCAATTGGCTCGAACACGGCGTCCGCACCGCGCGCCGGAAGGCGCGCGACCCCAGGAAGCTGGACTCGGACAAGGCGGGTCGCAAGATGCGTGCCGAATCCACCGAGAAGCAAGCGGCGAAGGCCAGGCAGACCCAGCGCCGCATCGAGCGACTCGACGTGGTGGAGGAGCCGCGCAAGGAGTGGGAGTTGCGGATGAGCATCGCCGCGGCACCGCGCAGTGGCTCGGTGGTCGCCACACTGTCCGCAGCGACCGTCACCCGTGGTGATTTCACGCTCGGCCCGATCAGTACCCAGATCGAATGGGCCGACCGCATCGTGCTCACCGGGGCCAACGGCTCCGGAAAGTCCACCCTCCTGGGCATGCTGCTGGGCAGGATCCAGCCGGACTGCGGAACCGCGAACCTGGGCTCCGGCGTCGCGATCGGCGAGGTCGACCAGGCGCGCGGACTGTTCCGCGGAACCGCGGCGCTGTCCGATACCTTCGGCGCCGAACTGCCGGACTGGCCGGAAGCGGAGGCGCGCACGCTCCTGGCCAAGTTCGGCCTGCGCGGTCCGCACGTGCTTCGTCCCTGCGACACGCTCTCCCCGGGCGAGCGCACCCGCGCCGCCCTCGCGCTGTTGCAGGCCCGCGGCGTCAACCTGCTCGTACTGGACGAGCCGACCAACCACTTGGACCTGCCCGCCATCGAACAGCTCGAGCAGGCCGTCGAATCCTTCACCGGCACATTGCTGCTCGTCACGCACGACCGCCGCATGCTCGACACCGTCCGCGCGACACGGCGCTGGCACATGGCCGCGGGCGTCCTCACCGAGACGCTCTGAGCGCGAGATCTCCGGCCGGAACCCGATGGGACGGCCGTTCAATCACTCCGCGCGATGGTTTCGCTCTGTTCGCGCAGGAACTGAACCGTTGGTTCCGTTCGGGCCAGTTCCGCGGCGCGGGAGTAGGCTTCCGCGGCCTCCGCATTCCGGCCGAGCCTGTGGAGCATGGACCCGCGTGCCGCATGCCATGGGTGGTAGCCGGCCAGGTCGCGGGCGAGTTCGTCGAGGAGCCGCAAGCCATAGTCGGCTCCGCGGGTTTCGGCCATGGCGACGGCTCGGTTGAGCGCGACGACGGGTGTCGGCATGGCGGTCATCAGTCTGTCGTAGAACCGGGTGATCGAGGGCCAGTTCGTTTCGTCGTAACTGCGTGCCGCACAGTGCAGCGCTTGGATCGCGGCTTGGAGTTGGAACGGCCCGGGGTGCCCCCGTCGCATGCAGGCGAGTACGAGCGCCTGCCCTTCGGCGATGAGGGAGTGGTCCCACAACGCCCGATCCTGGTCCTTCAGGAGCACCAGGCCACGCTCGTCTTCGCGTGCCGGCACGCGAGCGTCGTTCAGCAGCATCAGTGCCAGCAGGCCGATTGCCTCCGGCTCGTCGGGTATCAGGTCGGTCAGCAGCCTGGCGAGTCGAATGGCCTCTGCGCGTAGGTCGCTGCGCCGGATGTCGTCCGCGCCGGCGTTGTAGACCAGATACAACACCGAGAGCACCGCCTGCAGCCTGTTCGGGAGTTCGGCATCGTCCGGCACCCGATAGGGAATGTGCGCCGCTTTGATCTTGTACTTCGCCCGCAGTAAGCGCTTCGCCATGGTCTCTTCACTCACCAGGAACGCCGCGGCCACTTCAGACGGTGTCAGTCCCGCGATCAGCCGAAGGGTGAGGGCCACTCGGTGCTCGATTCCAATGGCAGGGTGGCAACACGTGAAGATGAGCCTCAGTTGGTCGTCACGCACGGGGTGGGAATGCTCAGGAGCCGACAAGGCTCGGAGCCGGTCGGACGCGATCTCCTCGGTGAGCTCGCGTCCGCGCCTGCTCCGGCGGACGACGTCGATCGCACGATTCCGCGCGGTGGTGACGATCCAACCTGCGGGGTTGTCCGGGACACCGTCCCTCGGCCACCGTTGAACGGCCGTCACGAAGGCGTCCTGCACGGCATCCTCGGCCAGCGTGATGTCGCCGAACAACCGGGTGAGCGTTGCTATGGCCTGCCCGTGCGCCGCACGAAATGCCCGCTCGACCTCGTCCATCCACCGGCCCCGTCAGTGACCGGCCGGTACCCGGCCGGTCGCTCGGAACGGCCGCACCTCGATGTCGTGGTTGGTGGCCTCGACGACCTTCTCCGCCCACGCCAGGGCCGCATCGAGATCTTCGGCGTTGATGATGTAGAAACCGCCGATGTGCTCCTTCGCCTCCACGAAGGGACCATCGGTGGTCACCTTGTCGAGGCCGGTTCCGCCCCTGACCACCGTGGCCGCGTCGGGACCGTGCAACGCGCCCCCGAACGCGAAGGCGCCGGCCCGATCCATCTCCTCCTCCAGGGCGATCAACCGCCCCATGAAGGCTTCCATCTCCTCCGGTGTGGCAGGCGCCCCCACGGCCTTTCCCTCGACCTCGTACATCGATAGCAAGTACTGGTTCATCTGATCTCCTGTACGCGGGACCATCCCGCTCCGACCTAATGACGAACGGCAAGGACAACAACAGGACAACTCGGGGAAGAATCTCTCGCCATTCTTGTCCCCGCCGCCGTTTAGCATGCGCGTATGAACCGGATCGACCGCTTCTACGCCCTCGTCGAGGAACTGCGCGCCGCAGGACCGAGGGGGCGTACGGCGCGGCAATTGGCCCGGCACTTCGAGGTCAGCGTCCGGACCATCGAGCGCGATCTCAGTGCCCTCGGGCAAGCCGGGGTGCCGCTCGCGACCAAGCAGGGGCGCTCCGGCGGCTACACGCTGGACCGGTCCATGAGCCTGCCGCCCTTGAACTTCACTCCGCGGGAGGCCGCAGCCGTCGCGGTGGCGCTCAGCCGGAGCGAGCACGTGCTCTTCAAGAAGGACGCTCGCAGCGCCCTCCAGAAGATCATGTCGGCAATGCCGGAGCAGGCGCTCGCCGAGGCACGGTCCACTGCCGAGAAGGTGCGACTGCTGGTACAGCCTGCTCCAGACCCCGACGCCGAGGTCGCCGAGACCATTTGGCGTGCCGTCCGCGACAATCACGTGCTGCGGATCCACTACATCGACGTGGGCGGAGTCGAGACCGAGCGAATGGTCGAGCCACAGCACGTCGTCGTCGGGCCCAACGGCTCCTACCTCGCCGCCTGGTGCCACCTACGAAGAGACGACCGGGTATTCCGCATGGACCGCATCATCCGTGCCGAGCGGGAACCGGCCCCGCCGCGCCATCAGCGCGTCACTCCCGAGCTGCACGTGGACGGGCACGAGATGAAGCTACCTGCGAGGGAACTGGGTCCCTGAGATCTTCTGCCAAACACCGACATAGGGCTGTCGCGAACCCGCGAGACAGTGAGTTCGGCCCGCCGCGCTGGCGGGTGATCCGAGCAGAAGGAGAGAACAGTGACCAACCCCGCTCCAGGAACGGTGGCCTGGTTCGAGATAGCCACCAGCGACGCCGGCAGCGCCGAGAAGTTCTATGGCAGCCTGTTCGACTGGTCCTTCGAGGCCGATGGCCCCTCGGCCGCCGCAGGGATCGACTACCACAACATCAAGGCCTCCGGCGCCGAAACGCCGATGGGGGGCATCATCGGTACCGGAGGGCAGCTTCCGAACCACGCCGTGTTCTACATCTTGGTGGCAGACGTCGACGCCACCTGCGCCGATGCCGAGCAACTCGGGGGATCGGTTGTCAGAAAGAACCTCGATTCAGGGCCGGGTGTGCCTGCGTTCGCCTATCTGCGTGACCCGGTAGGCAACATGTTCGCCGTGTTCACACCGCCAGCGGGCTGATGGCGAGGCATCACGTGGGAGCGTCGCCGTCGGACCGGTCCGGCGGTGACGCCCGCGACCTCTACGACGAACTCACCGATGACCTGCTCTACGACCCGGCCATCGGCCGGGCCACCATGATGGGTTACCCATGTGTGCGGCTGGCGGGCAGGTTCCTGGCATCCATCGACGACAAGTCCGGCTCCCTTGTGGTCAAGCTTCCTCGCGAGCGCGTCGCCGAGCTGGTCGACAGCGGCACCGGAGAGCCGTTCGCGCCGGCCGGGAAGGTCTTCCGCGAGTGGGTCGCGATCCCAACTGTCGATCGCGAACTCTGGCGAACACTGCTCGACGAAGCCGCCGCCTTCGCGCGGAGGTCGCTGACGGAGAAGCGATGAACTCTCGAGCGGGAGGGGACTCGCCAGCGGGAACCATCGAGGGCCCGCAAACGCAGGCGCTGCCGAAACTACACAGCGGCAACCCGTTTGGCGAGATCGTCCGCCAATTGCCGTGCCTGCGCCAAGTCGGTGGCCTCCACCATGACCCGCACCAATTCCTCGGTGCCGCTGGGACGCAATAGGACTCGGCCGGAGTCGCCGAGCATCCGCTCCGCCTCCTGCACCGCCGCCCGCACCTCGGGCGCCCGCGCGACCAGGGATTTGTCGCCCACCGGCACATTCACCAAGACCTGTGGCACGGTGTGCAGCACGCTCGCCAGATCCGCCAGGGTGCGCCCGGTCCGCGCCATCCTGGCCATCAACCGCAATCCGGTCAGGATGCCGTCGCCGGTGGTGCCGTAGCGCGGGAAGACCACGTGTCCCGACTGCTCGCCGCCCAGCGTGAATCCGCCGCGCCGCAACTCCTCCAGCACATAGCGGTCGCCGACTGCGGTGGTGCGCACGGTGATTCCGGCGGCCCGCATGGCGATGTGCAGGCCGAGGTTGCTCATCACCGTGGCGACCAGGGTGTCGTGGGCCAGTCCGCCCGCCTCGTGCATGGCCAGGGCCAGAATCGCCAGAATCGCGTCGCCGTCCACGATGGTGCCACTGGCATCGACGGCCAGGCAGCGGTCGGCGTCGCCGTCGTGCGCGAGGCCGAGATCGGCGCCATGCTCCAGCACCGCGGCCCGGACCTGGTCGAGATGGGTGGAGCCGCAGCCGTCGTTGATGTTCAGCCCGTCGGGCTCGGCGTTGATGGCGATGACGGTCGCGCCTGCCTCGCGATAGGCAGCGGGTCCCACCTCCGCGGCGGCGCCGTGTGCGCAGTCGACCACGACGGTCAGTCCGGACAAAGCCTGTCCGGTCGCTTCCACCAGGTGTTCCACGTAGCGCTCATGGGTGCCCGCGAGGCTGTATTGGTCCGGGATGACCAGCCCGTGATCGCGTGCGCCCGCCGCGTTGCGCACTCGGCCGATCCCCGCGCCGGTCGGGCGGAACGGCGTGTCCGCGGCGATGAGCGCCTCGATCCGGTCCTCGATCGCGTCATCGAGTTTGTGCCCGCCCGCGGCGAAGATCTTGATGCCGTTGTCCGGCATGGGGTTGTGCGAGGCGGAGATCATCACGCCGAGACACGCGTCGTACAAACCGGTGAGGTAGGCGACGGCGGGCGTCGGCAACACGCCCACCGACAGCACGTCCACTCCCGCCGCGGTCAGACCGGCGGTTACGGCGGCCTCCAGCATCTCGCCGCTGGCCCGTGGGTCGCGTCCGACCACCGCGAGCGCGCGATTCTTGCCGCGACTCAGGATCTGCGCGGCCGCACCGGAAACCCGCAGCGCGAACTCCGGACTCAGCGACTCGTTGGCAAGCCCGCGGACTCCGTCGGTGCCGAACAAACGTCCCATACCTCGCCTTACGTCGGTCGATCTGCGGTGTGAGCGACGCCGGAAGTGCAGTCCGAGTCACCACAAAGGCCCCGCGCTCACCACTTGTTTCACCCTGCGGTGAGCGCGGCGGCCCTGGAGGCCGCAACCATGTCGACCACCGAAAGCCGCGAACACCGCAAGTTCATACAGCACGAGAGCAGGCGACCAGCTGTTCGCTGGGAGCCTGCTCTCGTACAGCTGCCGCGTCGACCGTACCGTATGGACGCAGCGAAAGCGGGACCCTTGACGGGTTGCGCGAGCTTCGCCTCCAAAACGCATCCGACGTCGCCGGGACGCCGGATGCGATGGTCGACGCTGCCGAAATCAGCGCTTCGAGTACTGCGGCGCCTTGCGCGCCTTCTTCAGGCCGTACTTCTTGCGCTCGGTGGCGCGCGGGTCACGGGTCAGGAAGCCGGCCCGCTTCAGGGCGGGACGATCCTCCGGGGTGACCTCGATCAGCGCGCGGGCGATGGCCAGCCGCAGGGCGCCTGCCTGGCCCGACGGGCCGCCGCCGACCAGGCGGGCGTGCACGTCGAACGACTCGGTGCGCTCGACGGTCACCAGCGGCGACTTGACCAGCTGCTGGTGCACCTTGTTCGGGAAGTAATCCTCGATGGTGCGGCCGTTGAGCACGAAGTTGCCGCTACCGGGCAGCAGGCGGACGCGGACCACGGCCTCCTTGCGGCGGCCGACGGTCTGCACCGGGCGGTCGATGACGACCGGCGAGTACGCCGGCGAGCTCTCGCTCTCCTCGTAGCCCGCGCCGTCCTCGACGGCTTCGGCGTCGAACTCCTCGGCGTAGTCCTCGTTGATTTCCTCGGGAGCGGTCACTGGGCCACCTGCTTGATCTCGAACGGAATGGGCTGCTGGGCGGCGTGCGGATGCGTCGGGCCCGCGTAGACCTTCAGCTTGCCCGCGATCGCGTTGCCGAGCTTGTTCTTCGGGATCATGCCCTTCACGGCCTTCTCGACGAGCCGATCGGGCCGAGTCTCCAACACCTGACCGACGGTCCGCGACTTGAGGCCGCCCGGGTGCCCGGAGTGGTGGTGGATCAGCTTGTCCTGCCGCTTGTTGCCACTGATGGCAACCTTGTCGGCGTTGATGATGATGACGAAATCGCCACCATCGACGTGCGGAGCGTAGGTCGGCTTCGTCTTGCCACGCAGCAGATTTGCTGCCTGAACGGCGAGACGGCCGAGCACTACGTCAGTGGCGTCGATGACGTACCACTTCCGGGTCACGTCACCCGCCTTCGGGCTGTACGTAGGCACAGTGCTTCCCTGTCTGTCGTCGGTGTTGCCAGCCGAGCATGTGGTCGAGGTGTTCCCGGCGGCCGGTGGAGACCCGGGACCCGGCGGACGACCGGACGATTCACCAGGAGGTCGACCGGGCGTTCCACACGCCAACGAGCCACGATACCAGCGGGGTAGCGCCGGAAAGAAATCGCGTCAGATCTCGATCGGCGGGCCGAGGTCGATGGCACCGGGCGGCCCCGGGACCAGGTAACGCAGGGTATCGATGCCCGGCCGCCCGCAGTCCGGGTCGCCGGCCTGGTCTTCGGAGAGGCGGCCCTTGGCGGTGGCGATGCCCGGCTTCGGCTGGTTGATCGCGTAGGGCGTCAGCGGGCACGCGATCGGCTCCGCCTCGCCCCGAGCCGCCGCCTCGTCGAGGGTGATCGCACCCGCCTCGAAGCCTGCCGAGCGCGCGGTCAGCTCGGCCTGATCCGTACCGGCCGGAAGCGCGACCACGGCCAGCGCCACCGCGCCGGCAACGGTATTGGCCCCGAACAGATTGCCCTTCATCTTGTTCCAGACCTTGCCCTTGCGGCGCCGATCGTGGGCGTCATCGGACTCCGCGCCGGATTCCTGCCACGAACCGTGGCCCGGTTGCTCCTGCGCGCCGTGGTACGGCTGCTGTTCGGATGCTCCTTGATACGGCGGCCGCGCCCCGAGCGGTGGCACCGGGCCACCGGGCGGCGGACCGGCGAACTCGCCCTGCGAACGTTCTGGCGCGCTGCCGCGCTGATCGTCCGGCGCGCTCGGTGGCCGAGTGAACCGGCTGCCGAGCTCGGCGAGGTTCGGCGGGAGACCGCGCGGCACCTCGTCGCGACCCATCCTGGTCGTCGTCTCGTCGTGCTGGGTGGGGTATCCCGGGCCGTATTGGACGCCGGGCACCGGCCGGGGCGGCGCAGGCTCCGAACCGCGCTGGCCAGGGTCCGGCTGCTGCTGCGGAGTCTCCGGTCGCGGCGCGTATTCGGCCTGCTGGCGAGGGTCCACCGGACGCTGCGGGACGGGCGCCGGTTCGGTGACAGGCCTGCCCGGCGGCTCCGGTTCGGCCGCCTCGGTGTCGCTCACCAGCAGATGTACCGCGCCGAGCACGAGCGCGTGCATGGGATGGTCGGCCACGTGCAAGCGGTGCCCGAGATGGTTCTGGAAGGCCAGGCGTAACGCGTCGTTGAAGCGCACGTTGCCCGATAGCAGGACCGTCGAGGTATCCGCGCCGATCGAGCGGGCGGCGGCCATCACCTCGATCACGACGTTGTCCGCGGACCGGGCATCGCGCATGGCTTCGGCGTCGACCGGGACCTCGACCGACTCGGTGGGCTGTTCGTCGTCGCCGTGCACCGCGACCACCAGCATGCTCCGGCCGTCGGAGTACACGCCGGTCGCGCCGATGCCATTCGGCCTGGACCGGTCCGGTGGATGTACCAGCCCGAGCGCGCGGATGTAACCCGACAGCGCCACGCTTTCGGGCAGCGGCTCGACGATGACGTCGAGCTGCTCCACCATCGACGCGTAGATCTCCACCTTCTCGTCCGGCCAGCCGTCCGGGAAGGGCAGTGCCACCAGGTCCGGCTTGCCGCGCAGGTGCTTGCCGATCTCGGCGAGCGGGTTGTACATCCGCGCGCGGAACACCAGCTCGGCGGGCCACGTCGCGCCCGCCACCACGATCTGCGGATGCCCCAGGATGTCGCGCACGTCGGCGATCGCCATCCCGAGATCGGGCCGGTTGCGTTCCACACCGGCGGTGTGCAGCCGGCCCGACGCATCCGCAAGCAGATACGCCGGCGGCGTCCACACACCCTCCACCTGCACCGGGCGGATCGGAATGCCACCGCCGCCCGCCGCCACGGACACCACATCCCAGCCGAGATGCACTGCCCCTACTCGCACCGTCACAGGCATCAGTCTGCCCGGTTCGTGGCCGAGATGCTCGCCGTTGCGGCTCGGCCCCGGTCGTCGCCGTTTTCCCGCGCTGCGCCGCGCGCTCGCCGTGTGGGACGCCTCACGCCGCCGACTTCTTCAGTCGCAACCGGCGCCACGTGACGATCGCGAGCACCAAGGTGATCAACAACAGCACGCCGATGTTCAGCGCCCAGATCTCCGGTTTGTGCTGCCAGAGTGTGTCGGGCTGTGCGTTGAGGAACAACTCGCGGATGTTCACCGTCGACGCGCCAGCGGCATAGCCCCAGCGGGCCGGGAACAACCAGGACACCTGCTCGAGCACCACCCGCCCGGTGACCGGGATCAGACCGCCCGCCATCACGAACTGGCACATGACGGCCACCACCAGCAGCGGCATCACCTGTTCGTTCGACCTGGCCAGCGACGAGAGCAGCAGACCGACGACCACGCAGCAGACCGCGGTCAGCGCGATGTCGATGTACAGCTCCGCGCTGCCGGATGCCAGCACCGCGCCCTCGCCGGGACGCTTCTTGCCCGCCAGCACGATGCCGACCAGCACGGCCGACTGCAGCAGCGCGGTGAAGCTGAACACGGCGATCTTCGCCATCAGGTACGCCGAGGGCAGCAGTCCCACCGCGCGTTCGCGATGGAAGATGGTCCGCTCGCCGACCAGGTCACGCACCGTGAGCGTGGAGCCCATGAAGCAGGCGCCGAGAATCAGCACCACCAGTAGCTGCTGGGTCTCGCCGCCGCCTTCGGGCACGAACGTGCCGTCGGGTAGCGCCTTCAAGGCGCCGCGCCGGAAACCGTTCTTGCCGGGCACCACCAGGGACAGCCCGCCGAGGATGAACGGCAGGATCACCAGGAAGGTCAGGTAGCCGCGATCAGCCAGAATGAGCCGGATCTGCCTGCGCGCCAGGGTCGAGAACTGCTTGCCACGGCTGGACTGCGGCGGACTGCCCGCGGGTCCGTACGGCTGCGGCGGCGGCGGAGGCGGCGGCGCGAACGCCTGCCGGGAGCGATAGGCCGCGAACGCCTGATCCGGATTGGCCGCGACGTTGGCGAAGATCTCCGCCCAGTCGCTGGTGCCCAGCGCCGCGCCGACACCGGCGGGGTTGCCGCAGTAGGCGGTCTTGCCGCCGGGCGCGAGCAGCAGCACCTGATCGCACATGTCCAGGTGCGCCACCGAGTGGGTCACCACGATCACCACGCGACCGGCGTCGGCGAGCTCGCGCAGCATCACCATGACCTGCCGGTCCAGCGCCGGGTCCAGGCCCGAGGTCGGCTCGTCCAGGATCAGCAGCGACGGGCCGGTGAGCAATTCCAGCGCCACCGAGGCACGCTTGCGCTGACCACCGGAGAGCCGGTCGACCCTGGTATCGGCGTGCTCGGTGAGCGAAAGCTCTTGCAGCACCCCGTCGATCACCTTCTGCCGGTCTTCCTTGCTGTTGTCGCGCGGCAGCCGCAGCTCGGCCGCGAAACCGAGCGCCTGGCGCACGGTGAGCTGGCGGTGCAGCACGTCGTCCTGCGGCACCATGCCGATGCGGGAGCGCAGCGCCTCGTATTCGGCGTGCAGGTTGCGGCCCTCGAAGGTGACCACGCCGCCAGAGGGCCGGGTGGTGCCCGCGATCAGCCGCGACAGCGTCGATTTGCCCGCGCCGGAAGGGCCGATCAGCGCGGTGAGGGTCCCGCGGCTGGCCGACATGTTCACGTCGACGAGCAGTTGCTTGTTGCCCTCGACGGTGAATCCGACACCGTGCACCGCGAGGCCCTGTTCGGCGACCGGCTTCTGCCGGTGCACCAGCGCACCCTGCTGGACGACGAAGTCGACGTTGCCGATGGTGATGATGTCCCGCTCGCGCAGCACCGCCCGCTGCTGCCGGTGCCCGTTGACGAAGGTGCCGTTCGCCGAACCGAGGTCCTCGATGGTCAGTCCCTCGGCGGAGGCGACGAGGCGGGCGTGCTGGCGGGAGGCCAGCGGATCGTTGACGACGATCTGGTTGTCGGTGGTGCGGCCGATGGTCAGGCCGGTCGCGGGGATCCGGTCCGGGCGGGCGATCGGCGCCGTGGTGGCCCTGGCCCGGACCGGCGGCATGTTCGACACGTCGGCCCTGGTCGTCATGTTGACGTTCACCGCGGGCGCAGGCGCGTCCTGTGGCGGCGGATAGTGCGGGCGCTGGAACTGTTGCGCGAGCGGCCGAACCTGCGGCGGCGGCCCCGGCTGCGGCGCCAGTTGCGGCTGCTGCGCTGATTGCGGCTGCGGCGGTCGCATCGAAGGCCGTTGCGGAGGTTGCGGGTTCGCGGGCAGCAGGTGTAGCAGCGGACCGCTGATCGCGTCACCGAGTCGCACCTGGGTGGGTCGATCGATCGACACCGGCTGGGTCACCCTGCGCGCGTCGACGAACACGCCGTTGGTGCTCCTGTTGTCGGTCAACACCCAGGCACTGCCCTGCCAGGCGAGCGTTGCGTGCACGCGGGAGACGAGCGGGCTGTCGACGAACAGCGTCACTTCCGGCGCGCGGCCCATGGTGATCTGCTGGCTCGAATCGAATACTCGTTCGTTTCCATCATGGCGCACGGTGATGGTCTGCGCCCCCGGTGAAGACATGCAGCGGATACTATTCCATCACCCGGACATCGGCGGTGCCCCCGACGCGCCTCTACCCCGATCCGGCGACCGATGTGAACGCGATTCCGGCCGACTAGGGGGAGCCATGCCGACAGCCAAAGCGACCGCGCTCGTTACCGCGCTGCTCAGCGTTCTGGTGCTGGTCGGAGGCTGTACGCGATTCGTGGACGGCCACGCCGTCTCCATCTACGACGATCCGTTCAAGGTCGCCGGCCTGCCCACCACGAGCGGGCCGAGCGGACCGCGCTCCGGTGTCCCGGACAGCGCGCTCACCGCGACCAACGGCGACCGCGGCCCGGTGGACACCCTGGCGCTCAACGCCGTCGACGACATCCAGACCTACTGGCGGGCCGAGTTCGGCAAGGAATTCCAAGGCGAGTTCAAGCCGGTCGAGAAGCTGGTTTCCTGGAGCGCGAAGTCCGGGCGCTCGGAGGCGATCGAGTTCTGCAAGGAGAACACCTACCGTCTGGTGAACGCCGCCTACTGCCGGTTGGACAATTCCATCGGCTGGGATCGCTCCGTCCTGCTTCCCACCATGGAGGACACCTTCGGCAAGATGGCCGTCGTGATGGTGCTCGCGCACGAGTACGGGCACGCGGTGCAGACCATGGCCAAGATCGTCGGGCCGAAGGACCCGGTGATCGTCAAAGAGCAGCAGGCCGATTGCTTCGCGGGCGCGTTCATGCGCCACGTCGCCGAAGGCAAGGCGAAGCACTTCACCATCAACACCTCCGACGGCCTCAATTCGGTGCTCGCCGCCACCGTGGCCATCCGCGACTCCAACCCCGACGACCCGGAGAGCGTGCACGGGTCCGCCTTCGAGCGGGTCACCGCGGTCCAGATCGGGTTCACCGACGGGCCGCGCGCCTGCAAGGGCATCGATATCGACGAAATCAACCAGCGCCGTGGCAACCTGCCGACGAGCTTCGAGGGCCAGGGGGGCGAGTACGAGATCACCAAGGAAACGCTGGTCGAGCTGACCAAGGCGCTGGCCGCGATACTTCCGATTCCCGACGAACCCACCTATGCCTACAACGGCGCGAAGATCGACTGCCGGGGCGGCGTGCCGACCGAACCCGTGTCGTACTGCGCGGCGAAGAACACCATCGCCACCGACATCCCCCGACTGGCACAGCGCGGCACCGTGAACACCGATCCGGATGACCCGCTGCCGGTGAAGGTGACCGGCGACTACAACGGCTACGTGGTGTTCATCTCCCGGTACACACTGGCGGTACAGCACAACAACGATCAGCAATTGGTCGGGCCCAAAGCCGGGCTGCGCGCGGCGTGCCTGGCCGGCGTGGTGACCGGGAAGCTGGCGGAATCCGGACGCCCGGTGAGCCAGGGCGACATCAAGCTCGCCGCAGGCGATTTGGACGAGGCCGTGTCCGGCTTGCTCACCGACGGGCTGGCCGCCAGTGACGCGGAGGGCAGAACCGTGCCGAGTGGATTCGCCCGGGTCGACGCTTTCCGCGCCGGCGTCCTCGGCGGAGAGAACACCTGCACGGCCCGCTACTCCTAGCGTGCGATCAGCGGCCGAAGGGTGGCGGCGCAACGAGTTCGAAGCGCAGTACGCGGTTGCCGAGCATGATCTCGGCGCCGGGGACGAGCACCATGGACTGGTTCGGCGCAAGGCGCATCCAGTCCCGGTAGCCGGGCAGGCGGGTGCGGGTGCCGTTGGTCGAGCCCCGATCCACCACGGTGACATCCCAATTCACCAGGCGGATCTCGGCGTGCGCGCGTGACATGCCGCCGGAGGCGTCCTCGACGCGCAGCGGCACGAGGCCGCGCTCGGCCGCGGCGGAATGCTCCGGGTCGCGGCCGAGCACCGCGTCCGCGGCCAGCATGTAGGTCATGCCGTCGTCGAGGATCAGCATGCCCAGCGGCGGGCGCACCACCTCGATCAGCGGCTGCGTCTGATCGACCGGCATCCCGCACACGGTGCAGAACGCGGCGCGCGGATCGGTGGGATGCGCACGCGCGCATTTGAATCCCATCACCTTGACGGTGAGCGCGGTGGCCCGCGCGGTCGACTCCAGACGACGCTGTAACTCCGGGTCCGGACGCGGTGCGGGGTTGGTGCCGCCCAATTGCGTCGGCGCCTGGTGCGGGTCGATCGGCACCTGCTCGGACTCACCGGTGTGCATCGCGATGGACGGCGCGGACCGGTCCACCGAATGCAGTGGTTCGGGGTGCTGCCGTTCGGATTCGGCGGGCGGCTCGTGTTCGATGCGCGCGGTCGGCAGCGGTGGCGCCTCCGGGCGGCGCTGCATGCTCTCCGGGCGGGATGCCCAGCCACTCGCCGGGACCCGGCCGCGGGCTCGGTCGGACCAGACGATCGCGCCACCCGCCTGCGCGACACCCTCGACCAGCCAGCCGATGCCCGGGTCCGGCCCCAGATCCGGGACGCGGCCCTTCGCATCGTCGACGAACAAGGCCACCGCCCGCGCGGGCACGCTCGCGACCCGGTCCACGGTGAACGCGGCGTCGCTGCCGCGATACTGCTCGACCGAACCGTCATCGGCCAACACGGCGGTGATCGCGCCGTGCAGGAAGATCGCCACGCCGCCGTTCTCGGCGGTGGACAGGATGCCGAAGTCGATCGGTTCGCCGGGGCTGATCTGTTCGGCATGTTTCATGAGCCAGCGCGTGGCCTGCCGCGCCACCATGGCGCCCGGCCCGTCCGGCTCCCGATCGGTGGCCTCACGCACCAGTTCGGCCAGTGATTCGAGTGCGACGACGGCAGGCGAATCGTGGACCGGCCTGCCCGGCCTACGGTGCGCGACGACGATCACCGCGCCGGCAACCCTGGCCACGGCATGGCTGCCTGCGACGACCTCGACCTGCCGATCCATCACCGGAATCGGCCTCCACCGGGGATGCAGTGCAGGGTCGTCGCCACACCGACAAGGGTATTGCAATACGGACACCATCGGTCCCCCTCCCCGGCGTCCGTCGGGTAACTTCAGTGACAGCAAACGGGAGGAACGAGGGGCCCTGAGATGGTTCGGACGCAACGCATCGCGCTCACCGCGTCATGTCTCGCATTGGCAGGATTGCTGACCGGCTGCGCAGGCGTGCAGGGGACGCCAACCGCAGGGGAGATCGACGTGCGGATGCTGGAAGTCGGCACCTATCCCGTCGACCGGCACGAGTACAACCAGGACTCGGGCGGCAAGGGCGCGCTGCTGGAGGGCATGCGGATGTCCGACGCGGTGGTCCCGACCGTGCGCATCGATCCGTCCCTGAAGGTCGGGCGCGGCAGCACCGTCGTCGCGGACGCCGAGCAGGCGCTCGACTTCGTGGCCAAGGTGTCCAAGCCGGTCTTCGACACGCGCAAGCTGGTCGTCGGGTACGCCGTCAGCGGCGCCGACCGGCCCGATCCGGCGGGGCAGTCCAACCCGGGCGCCGACGCCACGGCGGTCACCAACGTCGTGTTCCGCTTCCCCGACGAGGCCGCCGCGAAGCTCGCCGCCCGCGAACTCGAGGACGTCGACATCGCCGTGTCACCGGACAACCGCAAACTGCCGTCCAGCAAATTTCCCGACGCATACATCCACTGGCGTCCAGGCGTTCCCACCGTCGGCACCTTCATGGCCCACAAGGAATTCGTCATCTCCTTGTTCATCCAGCGGCCGACGGCCGACGGCGACGACCTGACGAAGTGGGTCGACAAGACCCTCGCCGCCCAGGTCCCGCAGCTGGACAAGTTCACCGCGACCCCGGTCGCCCGGCTCGACACCCTGAAAGTCGACCCCGACGACCTGCTCGCTCGTGTCGCCGTCGCCGACCGCGCCAACCGCGTCCCCGACCCGGCGACCTTCGCCGTGTACGGCGGCTACCACACCGTGCACCGCGCCGACGACGAGGCGACGCACCTGCGCCTGATCGAGGAGGCGGGCGTGGACCGCACCGCTGTCGCCGACGACAGCTACGTCGCCCGCACCCATGACGCGGACGCTGCCCAGAAGCTGGTCACCGGCCTGCTGGAAAGCGAAGGCGGGCACTACGACACCCTCGGCGCGCCCAGGGACATCCCCGGCGCCAAGTGTCTTCAGCTCAACAGCAAGGGCGACACGGAAAAGGAGTACAAGTACCGCTGTTACGTCGCCTACAAACGTTACGTCGGGGTTGTCACCAGTGATAAGGAACCGGACGTCCGACAGAAGGTAGCCGCGGAGTACGCGCTGCTGGCGAACAGTTTCTGACACACGGTGGCGCCGGTCGGCACCCTCGCGATCGGCGCATCGCGAGGCGGGGTGACGTAGCATTCGGCCGCAACCACCGCAGTCAGGGGAGGGAAGTAAGTGCAGTACGGCGCGATATCGCGACCTACCCGGACCGCCTGTGCCCTGATCATGGCCGCTGTCGTGGCCACGGGTACCGGCGCGTGCGGCGACTCGGAGGCCGGTTCCGAGCCGTCGGCGCGTCCGGTCGACCTGGCCCAGCTGGACGTGGGCGGCTACGCAACCAAGCCGCGTGAGCTGGGGACGGTGAAGAATCCCGATCAGGCGCGCATGGTCGAGGCGGAACGGCTGGCGAACTTCGTTCCCGCGCCGTCGGACATCGACCCGGCGTTCGTCCACGCGAACCCGTCCATATCAAAGATCTTCATCGATCCCAAGAACGCGCTCGGGCGGATCATGGATGTCTCCCGGTTCGCCGAGGCCGCACCGGATTTCGTCGCGGGGTTCCTCAGCAACGCGGCCAGCGCGCCGGACAACCGCGGCACGGACCTGGTGAACGCCGTCCTCATCTTCCCCGACGAACAGAAGGCGGCCGCGGCGGCGGCGGCGCTCGAGCGGGTCGACTTCGAGGCCAACGGGCGGAATACACCGATGCAGATCCCGAAGTACCCTGCGGCGCACGCGCATTGGCAGCCGCAGGAGCAATCGATCGGATCCTGGTTCGCCACCGGGAAATTCGTCGTCTACACCTGGGTCTACGACTACCTGAAGATCTACCTGGAAAAGGTCGACCTCTCCGCGCTGCTCACCTTGGTCGAGAAGAGTCTCGACACCATGGTCGCGTCGATCAGCCGGTTCACCCCCACACCGGTCGACCAGCTGATGACGTTGCCGATCGACATGGACCGCATGCTCGATCGCACACTTCCACGGCCACGGGAAGACTCCTGGATCGACCCGCCCGGCGCGTACACCGGCCAGGGCGCCTTGCACTTCACCACCGATTCGGCCGAGGACCGCAGGCGGATCGAAGCGGCGGGAGTGGATCGGTTCGCGACCGACGGCACCGATTTGTTCCGAGCGCGCGACGCGGCCGCGGCCGAGCGATTGCGGGAGGAGCGTGGCGGTCTCAGCAAGAAGTTCCGCGGGTCCGAATCACCGAAAGGCCTTCCCGCCGCCCAGTGCAAGGAGTACATCGGCAACAAAGCCATCGCCATCCGGTTCTACTGCTCGGTGTCCTACGACCGCTACGCGGCCTTCGCCTGGTCCCATCAGCTGCTCGACGCGCAGCAGCGAATCTCCGCCCAGTACGCGTTGTTGGTGAATGCCGCATGAGATCCCACCGCACCGTCCCAGCCGTGCTCGTCTGCGTTGTCTTCGCCGCGATTCTCGCCGCCTGTGGTTCGACGATGCCGGGCACCGCACGGCCCGGTGAAATCGACATTCGCAAGCTGGACACCGGCAATTACCCCACCGAGCCCCCGAACGCGCACGACGACGACTATCTGCCCCAGTTCATTTATATGAACAAAGTGGCCGCGATGCGGCTGGCCGATCACGTCGTCACCGCCTACGACATCGATCCCCGGCTCAAATACGGCTGGTCGTCGTCGAGCGTCAGCAGCGGGGTGCTGCCCGATGAACTCGGGCGCCCGGAGGATATGAAGCCGATCGCGCAACGGAACCGCATGATGTTCGGGTTCCAGACCAACGGCTCCGATCAGAACATCAGCATGTTCGCGTCGGGATGGCCGACCAAACCCCGGGCCAACTCGACAACCGTGAGCACGGTCGTCATGCAATTCCCCGATCCGGATCGTGCCCGGCAAGCCGCTGTCGAGTTCCACGACGCCGATTTCGGCGCGTACCGCGACCGGAACGAGCCGGTCACGCTGCCCAAATACGCACAAGCACGGGCACATTGGCGTCCCGGATCGCCCTTCCTGCGCGCGGTGCTCGCCCACGGGCCTTACCTGGTGGCGTTCCTTGTGTCGGCCAACGCTCCCGACCGGGACGCCTTGATCGCGCTGACGGAGAAAGGGTACGACACCCAGCTCCCGCTGCTGGACCAGCTGGCGCCGCTGACCGAGGAACAGATGCTGGGGCTGCCCTGGGATCCGGACCATCTGCTGAGCCGCACACTGAACCCGAACAAGGTGCAGACCCCGAGTTTCGATGCGACGCAAGCCCTGTTCGGTCTGCGCGGGATCATGCATTACGCCGAGGACCGGAACTACGCGAAAGAACGTTTCACGGCGATGGGCGCCGAGAAATTCGCAATGTCCGATGGCGCACTGGTGATTCGCACATCGAACCCGGAGGCCGCGCGCCGAGTCGCCGCGGAACGCATGACGCCGACGTTTACCGCCGGGGTGGCCGAGCCACCTCCGCATCTGCCCGACTCGGCATGTGTGGAGAACAAGTCCGGGCTATTCGACGACAAACGATTCACCTGCATCGTGGCGTACAAAGAATATGTCGGATTCGTCGCCGGAAATCAGCTGCTCGACGCCCAGCAGCGCGCGGCCGCACAATATTCCATCTTCGCGAACAGCCGATAATGCTGCACTTTCCGCACGATCGGAATCAAGTATGCTGCTGCGTGGCGAACGCAGTGGCCCGCGTCGAGTCAGGAGATCGTGAAAGATGGCGATGAGCCCCGGGACCATCGTCGGCGGGTACCGCATCCTGCGTGTGCTCGGTGCGGGCGGCATGGGCACCGTGTATCTGGCCAAACATCCCAGCCTGCCGAGGACCGACGCGCTGAAGGTGCTCGGCGGCGAACTCAGCCGCGACTACGAGTTTCGTACCCGCTTCGAACGGGAGGCCAATCTCGCCGCCGGGCTCGACCACCCGAATATCGTCTCGGTGTACAACCGCGGTGAAGAACACGGCCAGTTGTGGATCGCCATGCAATACGTGGACGGCACCGACGCCGCCGCCGAACTCGCCCGCGACCCGCATGCGATGAATCCGCTTCGCGCGCTGCGCATCACGACCGAGGTCGGAAAGGGTCTCGATTACGCGCACCGCAAGGGCCTGCTGCACCGCGACGTCAAACCGGCCAATTTCCTGCTCTCCTCCCCCGCGGACGGCGAAGAAGAACGCGTCCTGCTCACCGATTTCGGGGTCGCCAAATCCAACGACGACACCACCGAACTCACCCAGACCGGCAGCTTCGTCGCCACCATCGCCTACGCCCCGCCCGAGCAGCTCACCGGCAGCCCACTCGACCACCGCGCCGACGTCTACAGCCTCGCGTGCTCGTTCTTCAAACTGCTCACCGGCCGCAACCCCTACCCGGGGACGCAACCCGCGCTGGTGATGATGGGTCACCTGCACGAGCCGCCGCCGTTGGCCACCACGGTCAACCCGGGCCTGCCCCCGGCCGTCGACCATGTTTTCGCGCGCGCCATGGCCAAGAACCCGGCCGAACGCTTCAACAGCTGCCGTGAATTCACCGACGCGGCCGCGAGCGCCCTCACCCCCGGCTACAACCCGACCGCCACCAATACCTCTCCGACCTACCCGATTCAGGTTTTCGACCCACGGCCCGCGACCGAATCACGCGCCGCCGCCCCGCGGGGCCAGGCCGCGGCAGCCGCGCCATCGCCCAGCCGCAAGCCCCTGCTCATGGCGGCCATCGGCGTCGTCATCGTGGCCCTCGCCGCGGGAATCGGCATCTGGGCGCTGAATCAGGGCGAGTCCACCCCTGCGGTCACCGCACCGAGCAGCACGGCCGCGCCGAGCTCGCTGTCGCCCATGGAACAGGCGCGCGCGAACAACCCGGTGTTCCGGGGCAAGACCATCACGATGGTGGACGTCCCGCGCGGCACCCAGGTCTCGATCTTCCTGGGCGGCACCCCGCAGACCAAGTTCCTGGAAGATCTCGGATTCGTCTACAACTTCAACTACCCGAAGCAGGGCGACGAAGCCTCGCCTCGTGAGCTGACATCTACCGCGAAGCTGGAGGTCGCGCCGGACGGCTACGTGCTGGCCGTGCGCAGCGACGAGAAAGCGGGCGGTGGTGGTCTGCTCGGCCTTCCCTATCAGGTCGCCGGCACCCGCGCCACGGTGATCCCGCTGGACGATCCCGCTGCCGTCGCCGCGGTCCGGAATTGGAATCAGTCCTCCGAACAGACATTGCTCGACCGGCTGCTTCCGGTGCTGCGCAACCGAGTGAAGTAGGCGGAAGCCTCTTCTCTTCCGGTTTAACGGCTTTCGTCACGGTCGAACTGCAATCTGCTGGTAGCGGCGGACATAGGCGTTCGGTAAGGTGTACCCAGCCAGCCCACTCGCCGATCATTACAGCAGCGAGCAGGGGGAAGGAGGGGAGCCGAGCGCTGGCGTTACCAAGTCATGCAGACCCGGTCCGCACCATGGTCTTTCGAGCAGGCCCGCATGTGGCCACGAAACCATGGACGAGCCGGGCGACGACGCAGGGCACTGATCTCGTGGGGAGACGCCGAACTTTTTCCGAGTCGGATGGAACCGATCAGACCCGCACCGCGTCCAACCAGATGTACAGGCCAACTGAGGCTTCCGCCGTTGGCCGAGACGGGAACCGAAAGGAGCCGAAATGGCAGGACAGCTCGAAGCGAGCGAAGAGGCGATCACGAAGTTTGTAGACAACTGCCGCCAGCGGCACCAGGATCTGCAGACCGCGATCACCGCACTGAACAACAAGTCGGACCAGACCACCGCCACCTGGAGCGGTGCGGCGCGTCAGGCGTTCGACACGTTCATGGACAGCTACTTCGCTCAGGCTCGGAAGCTGAGCGACCAGCTGGATCAGACCTCGGACAAGCTCGCCCACGCTGGACGCAAGTTCGCGGATCAGGACCAGCAGTTCGCCCAGCAGGTGGCCGCGCAGGCCTCCAGCCTGGACCTTCCCTGATCCCACCGCTGAACCACAGACAACAAGGAGCTCCTTATGGTAGCGAACGATCCCGGACGGATTGCCTCTAACTTCGGCGAGGTCGACGCGGGCGCCCAGGCCATCGTGTCCGAGGCCCGCAATGTCATGTCCATGCTCGAAGACTTCCACAAGCAGGTCACCGACTTCGTGACCAACTACTGGAAGGGTGATGCGAACGACGCGTTCGCGTCGCTGCAGGCCCAGTGGAACACCAACATCACCCAGCTGAACACCACGCTGGAAAGCGCGGGCCGGCTGGTCAGCAGCGGCAACTCTGACCTGCAGGCCACCGACACCAGCCTGGCGGGCCTCTTCTGAGATCCCGTCTCGGCCGATTCGAGCCCCCGGTACGCCTACCGGGGGCTCGAATCATCTGAACGCATCAGTGGCGTTCGCGCAGAGGTAGCGTGATCCGCGCCGTGAGACAGCGTGGACGTTATTGGCGCGGTGGTTCATATCTGCGGGTGCGAGGCATCGCCACCCGTCGATCACGGAATGACGCGCACCGAGTCGCCGAACTTCGCGCACTGGGTCTCCAACTGACCCCAACCATCGCCGGCGTATTGGCAACCGATGCTGACCTGGATCCCGTACTCCAACAAGACATACCAGCGAACAGTCGATCCGTCACCGGGACGTTCCGAGTATGCCAGGCCGGAACGACCACCGAACACGACATCGCGTTTCACGTCGGTAAGCACGCCGGACGGACGTTGCGCGATCTGCGCCTCCAGCTTCGCGGCGACCTGTTCGTAACCGGAACCCGCGGCGAGCGGCGTCTGCATTACCGTAATGCGTTGCCGGGCCCCGCCCTCCGGCATCACATCAATGCGTGTCCGTCCACTCTCCGGCGTCGAGGCGACACGCCAACCGGCGGGAACCCGAAAACTGATGCGGCCGAATGTTTCCGGCTCCGTAGTCGGCGTGCTACTGGCGGGCGGGACCGCAGCGCTCGTCGGCGCTGCACCCGTGCCAGGTGCGGCCGCAGTAGTACCGTCCTCGCGGTTCACAAGAATCAGTGCGGCGGCCACCAGGAGCGCGACGACCACTAGGGCGGCGATCCCCGCAAGCGCGACGCCGGTCCTGCCATATCCCGGCTGTTGGGCCGCGGCACGCTCCCGGAGCGGTTGCATCCACTCGGCCTGCGAGGGCGCCGCCGGTACCGCTTCTCGCGGGCTTGTCTCGGCGTGGCGGCCACGGATGAGATCTGCGCCCGCGACCGGACGCAACTCGACGGCGGTTCCTACGCTCTGCTCGATAGCCGCACCGAGGAGGTCGGGTTTCGCGGTATCGGCGACGCCGACCACCTGGGCGAGATCGACCGGCCGCCCATCGAGCAGCCGGTCGATGAGGGCGCGGAGCGCACCGAACCCTGGTGCGTCCGCGGTGATCTCCGCGAGCGCGAGGGTGGGTTCGTGCTCGCAGGACTCGATGTGGACACCGTGATGACTTCGAATGACGGTGGACGCAGTGGTGGTGAGCAGGCCGAATTCCAGCACCAGCGTGCGCTGGCTGTGACTGGTGCCCTCGTCCGCCGCGACCGCACGCACCGCGATGTCCTCGAACACGACATCCGCCGTGCAGCGGCGCGCCGCCTGCTCGAGTACGCTCCGGCGGCCGGCGCCCCACTCGGTCGGGCAGATGAGAGTCATCCGTGCGCACGGCGTGGCGATGCGCAAGTTGTCCAGCACGCTGGCGAAGACAGCGCCCATCGCGTCCACCACCGACGGCGTGCGGGGAGGCAAGGCGATGACGTCGGCGGGGATGAACTGGACCGCCGAGCCGACCTGGGTGGGCGGAGTCAGCGGCTGCCCAACAACGAGATCGAAACCATTGCTGCCCAGCACGATCGAGGGCGGCAGCTCCCAGTGCGTGGTAGCGCCACGCGCCCAGAGGCGCGCTTCGGTGATGACCAGCTCGACTTCCGACATCAGGGCGACGGCATCCACGCCGTCTGGACCAGTCCCTCGGTATTCCGGGTGACATAGGTGCCGCGTCCCGCCGGCATCGGGCTCGGACGCTTGGTGCCCATCAGCACACCCTCGTCCTTGGGGCAGCTCAGGATCAGTCCGGCCGAACCCAGATCGCGCATCCTGGCCAGCGTCGCCTCGAACATCGCCCGGCTGGCGCCACCCGAGCGGCGCGCGATGATCACGTGGAAACCGAGGTCACGGGCGTGTGGCAGGTGTTCCAGCAGCGCTTGGACCGGGTTGCCCGCGGAGGTGGCGACCAAGTCGTAGTCGTCGATGATGACGAACAGTTCCGGCCCACTCCACCAGGAGCGGTCGCGAAGCTGCTGCGGCGTGACATCCGGGCCGGGGGTGCGCTGGTTGACGTAGGCGGCGAGATCGGCCATGTTCTGGGTGAACTGCGGCGCCGTCGAGCCGTAACCGGCGAGATAGCCCTCCGGCACCAGGCCGAGCATGGAACGCCGGTAGTCGCCGAGAATGAAGCGGGCCTGGTCGGGAGTGTTGGACGCGGCGATGCCCTCGATCAGCGAGCGCAGCAGCGTCGTCTTCCCCGATTCGGTATCGCCGATGATGATGAAATGCGGGCTTTCGACGAAGTCGATGTAGACCGGGGCCAGCTCGGACTCGTTGATGCCGAAGGGGATTCGCAGGCACTTGGCGTTCGGAGCGATCTGCGAAGGCCAGTCGCCTGCCAGGTACAGCAGCTGCTCGCGCGACAGCTGCTCGGGCAGCATGCGGACCTGCGGGGCCGGGCGGCCCGGCGTGAGCCTGGCGATGGTGGCAACCGCGTCGCCGACCGCCTGGCCCAGGTTGTTCGGGTCGGCGCTGCCGTCGATGCGCGGTAGGCCGGTCAGCATGTGCAGGCATTCCGGGGTCATACCGCGGCCCGGCCTGCCCTGCGGGACCAGCGAGGCGAACTTGCGGCCGAGGTCGGAGTCCATCGGATCACCCAGGCGCAGCTCGATCCTGGTGCCGATCTGGTCCTTGAGCGCCGGACGCGCCTCCGCCCAGCGGTTCAGCGCGATGACCACGTGCACGCCGTAGGACAGGCCCTGCACCGCGAGGTTCATGATGGTCTGCTCGAGCATCTCGAAGTCCTGGCGGATCGAGCCGAAGCCGTCGATCACCAGGAACACGTCGCCGAACGGGTCCTCGTGCGCGCCGGCGGCCGCCGGGCTGCTGGACGGGTCCACCGCGCGGAGCCTGCGGAACTCCACCATCGACTCGATGCCGAGCTGGCGGAAGCGCAGCTCGCGCTGGCGGACGATGGTGGTCATCTCGGCGATCGTGCGCCGGACCTGGTCCTCGTCCAAGCGGCTGGCGACCGAGCCGACGTGCGGCAGCCCCTGCAGGCTCGCCAAGGTGCCACCACCGAAGTCGAGGCAGTAGAACTGCACCTGCTCGGCGGTGTGGGTCAACGACATCGCCATGATCATGGTGCGCAGCGCGGTGGACTTGCCGGACTGCGGGCCGCCGACGACGGCGACGTTGCCGCGAGAACCGGACAGGTCGACGATCATCGGGTCGCGGCGCTGATCGTAGGGGCGGTCCACGATGCCGATCGGGGCGCGCAGCGTGGCCACCGGGGAGTATTCGCCGGTGAGAATCGAGCGTGGGATGAGCTGGTCGAGCGTGGGCGCCTCGTCCAGCGGCGGCAGCCAGATCTCGTGCGCCGGGCGGCCGTGGCCGCGGATCCGGGAGACCAGCATGTTCACATTGGACAGCTGCTCTCCGTCCTCGTCCTGATGCTCGGTCTCCAGGCTGGGCTCGGGCGGCAGCGGGACCCGGTCCGCGGCACGGAATCCGACGTGCGTCGCGGTGAACGGCCGTGCGTGGACGTCGATCTCACCGGACTGGGTGGCGATGGTCATATCGCGCTGCGAGCCGCCGCCGACGTAAGGACCGGAGACGTAGGACGCCTGGAACCGCTGGATCTCACCGGAATCGGCCTTGAGGTAGCCGCCGCCGGGGTTGTTCGGCAGGTTGTAGGCGTCCGGCACGCCGAGCACCTGACGGGATTCGTTGGCGGAGAACGTCTTCAAGCCGATCCGGTAGGAGAGGTGGCTCTCCAGGCCTTTGAGCTTGCCCTCCTCCAAGCGCTGCGAGGCGAGCAGCAGATGGACGTGCAGCGATCGGCCGAGGCGGCCGATCATGACGAACAGCTCGGCGAAATCCGGGTGCTGGGTGAGCAGTTCGGAGAACTCGTCCAGCACGACGAACAGGGCGGGCAGCGGGTCCAGGTCGGCGCCGGCGGCCCTGGCCTTCTCGTACTCGGAGACGTTGGCGAAGTTGCCCGCCGCACGCAGCACTTCCTGACGACGGTTCATCTCACCGGCCAGGGCGTCCTTCATGCGGTCGACGAGATCGGCCTCTTCCTCCAGGTTGGTGATGACGGCGGCGACGTGCGGCACACCGTCGAGGCCGAGAAACGTCGCGCCACCTTTGAAGTCGACCAGCACCAGGTTCAGCTGGTCCGGCGAGTGCGTGGCGAGCAGGCTGAGCACCAGGGTGCGCAGGAACTCCGACTTTCCGGAACCGGTTGCGCCGATGCACAGGCCGTGCGGGCCCATGCCGTTCTCGGCGGCTTCCTTGATGTCCAGTTCCACCGGAAGGCCGTCGGCGCCGACACCGAACGCAACACGCAGGCGTTCCCGGCCATAGCGCGGCCGCCAGGCGTGCTCGGGGTTGAACATGCCGATGTCGCCGAGACCCATCAGCTGCGCCCAGGTCGAGATCACCTCGGAGTCGTCGGTTTCCACGTCACTGCTGCGCTGGGTCGCGGCGCGGTAGGGCGCGAGCCTGCGTGCCACCTGCTGGGCCTGCTGCGGGCTGATCCGGTCGATCAGCGCGAAGCGCTCCTGGTTGCCGGTCGCGCCGCGGCCGACGCATTCGCCGTTCTCCACGATCATCTTGATGCCGCGGGACACCGCCAGGCGCGGCGCGTAGCCGCACAGGTCGATGATGGTGACACCCTCGTAGCCGGATTCCCGCAGCTGATCGTCCTCGGCCTCGAGCAGGCCACCGTCGACCACGATGACGATGTGCACCATGTTCGCGTTGGCGGGCTGGTTGCGCGAGTAGCGAACCCGGTTGCCCAGCAACGGTTGCAGACCGGCCATGGCCTCCCGGATAGAGCCGTAGAACATACGCTGGGTGCCGATACCGTCCTGCGCATCCGGATGCTGGGTGTGCGGAAGCCATTTGGTCCACGCCCACTCCCGCGCGGTGTCCGGCCCGCAGACCACCGCGACGAGCACTTGGTCGGGCGCCTGGAACATGCACAGCTGCACCAACATCGCGCGAGTCATGTCCCGCGCCTCGGTGCGATCGCCGTCCAGCGCGATGGTGGCGAAGCCCTTGACCGCGATGGCGGTCGGCAGGTCGGGCACGGTGGAGTGGGCGCGCACGAAGCGGCGCAGCGAGACGGCCGCGATCGGCTCGAGCTCCTCGACCGGGCCGGTCTCTGGTGCGACCAGCCGGGTGGCCAGGCGCTGACCGCCGACGCCGATGCGGGCGTGGCAGAAGTCCTTGTCCCCCGCGCGGCGTTCCCACATGCGGCTGGTGCCTGCGAGCATCCAGATCAACCCGGGCTCAGGATGACTCCACTCGACCGAAGCCCGCTGCTGGCGCGCGGTTTCGTCGACGTCCTTGCGGACCTGGTCGAGGTAGCGCAGGTAGTCTTTGCGGTCCTCGTTGGCCTCCGCGGCCTTCTGCCCCTTGCCGCCGCCCTGACCGGCGAACATGCCGACCATGGAGAACATCATCATGAGCGGGAACATCATGCTCATCGGATTCGACGCGATGCCGCCGCCCTGAGTGAACAGCAGGGCCATCATGCCGACCATGCCGATCACCATCACGACCGGCATCAACTTCATCAGCAGGTTTCCCGGTGTGACCCGGGGGATTTCGGGCGGCGGCTGCAAGGTGACCTCGCCACCGGGCGACCGAGGCATCTCGCGGCGCGCACGGCGCTGGAAGCGGACAGTGCTCATCGACGAGAATCCCCCTTCGGAACGCTGTGATTCGGCCTCAGTGTAGAGGTCACAGCCGACATGTCGTACAGTTCGACCAGCATTCTGCTGCCCGGACCGTGGGTTCGCAAGCTCGCCCCCGGCCCCGGCGTCGCGGAATCACGAGGTAGCAGACCGAGTTGGGGGAAGCTTGACGCACGCGCGACTTGACCACATCGACGAAGAATCCTCGCGCGGGATCGTCCGCGCTCCCGACCTCGCCCGGGTGACGATTCTGGCCAAGCACACTCAGGTCGACATGGCCATCCCGGTCGACGTGCCGGTCGCGCTGGTGATTCCGAGCGTCGTCGACATGGTCGCCCAGCACAGCCGCACCAACGAGTTCGACAACGAGGGCGAGCGTTTCGAGCCCGCGGAGTGGGTGCTCGCCCGCATCGGCCACCCGCCGTTCTCCAACTCGCTCAGCCTCGGCGAGCACGGCGTCCGCGACGGCGAGCTGCTGATGCTGGAGAGCGCCTCGCACACCGCGCCGACGCCACTGTTCGACGACATCATGTACAACGTCGCGATCGCCGACACCGACCACTACCGCAGCTGGACGCCGCGGGTCGCACGGATCACCGGCTCGGTGCTCGCCGCGATCACCATGATCGTCGGCTGCCTCGGCCTGCTGCTGTCCCCCGGCTCGCTGCCGATCGGGGTGGGCGGCTCGGTCGCGCTGGTCGTCGCGATCCTGCTCGTGGTGGCGGCGATGGTGCTCAGCAGGATGTACGGCGACACCGCCACCGCGCTGGTACTCGGTGGCTGCGCGCTGCCCGCCGCGTTCACCGCGGGCATGCTCTACGTGCCGGATCACTATGGCTGGGCACACATTCTGCTCGGCTCGGTATTGACGGGCGCGACGGCGATTCTGGCCTGGCGGGTCACCGGTGTCGGTCTGGCGCTGTTCATCGGCGCGGCCACCCTCGCGTCGTACGCGGTGCCGGCGGCGCTGGTCGGCCTGCTCACCGACCAGCCGGAGCGCGCGATCGGGGCGGGCGCGGCGGCACTCGGCCTCGCCGGCCTCTCGCTGGCGCCGCGGGTGTCCATGCTGCTCGCGAAACTGCCGCTGCCGCCGGTCCCTTCGCCCGGTACGCCGATCGATCCGACCGAGGACGACCCGGACGATCACCGCGCCCTGCCGACCATGGACGTGCTGCGGGTGAAGTCGGAACGAGCCCGTATGTATCTCGCCGGCCTGGTCGCGGCGACCACGCTCGTCACCGCTGCAGGCGCGCTGGCGGCCACCGATCCGACCGCCGACGACCCGTACTGGCAAGGCATCGCGCTCGCGCTGGTCTGCGCGGCGGTCCTGATGCTCCGCAGCCGCACCTACGCGGGCGCGGAGCAGGCCGTCGTACTGATCGCGGGCGGCTCGGCGATCGCGCTGATCATGCTGGTCGGCGCCGGATTCGCGATGGACCAGCCGCTGGCGGTGTTCGGCGCGGCGATGCTCGCGCTGGTCGCGGCGCTGATCCTGGGCATCATCATCCCGAACCAGTCGGCCACGCCGCCGATGCGCCGCGGCGTGGAACTGCTCGAGTACGCGTTCGTGGCGGCGGTGCTGCCCCTGGTGTTCTGGGTCACCGACCTCTACTCCCTCGTCCGCGGGCTGTGAACCGCGTACTTCGCACCGGCGCGGCCGCGGCGGTGCTGTCGCTGAGCGTGTCGTTCGGAGTGGGCGCGAGCCAAGGCATCGCCTACGCCGATCGCCCGCCGCCGGTCGATCCCGGCCAACTGCCGTCAGGTGATCCAGCGCGGCCGTTGGACAAAACCGAGCGCCCGGCCAACGCGGCGTGCTACTCGACCCAGCAGGGCGGCGACGGCCCTGCTGCTCCTACTCCCCAGCGATCGCTCAATCTGCCGCACGCGTGGGAGTTCTCCCGTGGCGAAGGTCAGCTCATCGCGGTGATCGACACGGGGGTCGCCGCGCACCCGCGCCTGCCCGATCTGGAAGCGGGCGGCGACTACGTCGCGGACGGTGGCGATGGGATAAGCGAGGACTGCGACGCCCACGGCACGGTGGTCGCGGGCATCATCGCCGCGAAACCCGCAGCGGGACAGGGGTTCTCCGGCGTAGCGCCGGAGGCGCGGATTCTCTCCATTCGCCAGACCAGCGCCTTGTACGAAGTCCCTGGCCAACAGGACAAGAGACCGGAAGACCCACCGAAGGGGTACGGCAGGATCGAAGCGCTCGCCTCCGCGATCCGGCGGGCCGCCGACCGGCGCGCTTCGGTCATCAACATCTCACTGGTCTCCTGCGTGCCCAGCGGCCAGAACTTCAGCGACGGTCCGGTCGGCGCGGCCGTGCGTTACGCGACATTGGAAATGGACGCCGTCGTCGTGGTCGCGGCGGGCAACACCGATGGAAAGTGCAAGCCGAGCAACCCCGGCATCGACCCGCTGAAGCCGGACGGCGATCCGTGGAACAACGTGACCACCAACGTCACGCCCGCACGCTACGACGATTACGTCTTGACGGTCGGTTCAATCGACCAGAACGGCGCACCGTCGAGTTTCACCGTGCCGGGGCCATGGCTCGGCGTGGCCGCACCCGGCGAGGACATCGTCTCGCTCGATCCGCGCGGAACCGGCACCATCACCGGAAAATACGAGAACCAGAGCCTGGCACCGCTCAAGGGCACCAGCTTCGCGGCGCCTTATGTGTCCGGGGTCGTGGCGCTGGTCCGCGCTCGCTTTCCCGAGCTCAGCGCCCTCGATGTCATCAAGCGCATCCAGGCCACCGCTCATGCCCCGGCCGAAGGCTGGAACCCGTACGTGGGCTATGGCGCGGTCGACCCGATCGCCGCGCTGACGGCAGAAGTGCCGAAGACACTTCCGCCCAAGCGCCCGGCGGCAGCGCTGAGTGTGCAACTGCCGATTCCCGCGCCACCTCCCCTGCCGGACCACCGCGCGCGCAACGTGGCGTTGATCGGCAGCGGCAGCGTCGCGGCACTGCTCATCCTGGGCATGCTCGCATCGTTCCCGATCCGCCGCCGATTCGGTGTGAACGAGGACGAGTGAGAATTCCGGAGAACACGGCCGGACGCGGCTCGGGACATCTCGAGCGCAGGTGGGAGAAATCCGTCCCGGCGCAGGTACGGGGATGATGCTCGGCAGTGTCGCCGTTCCCGATCCGTCGCCGAGCTGTGTGACAGCGACCGGGCACCGTACTCGGGACAGCAGTACACGGACGACAGGTAGCGTGCACGTGTTGCACACGCGGTAACTGACTACCGCATCAGATCGACCAGGTAGCTGCCATGTCCCCCGTAACGTCCGAATCCAATCCCATTGCCCAGGGCAACGACGTGGAAACGTCCGCAGGCCCGCCCATGATCACCCGCAGGCAGGCATGGGAACGCGCAACGAACGCGCCGATGATCGTGCTGGCGCTGTGCTTCGTCGGCGTCTACGCCTGGCACGTGCTCGACACCGGCGCGTCACCGGAACTGGACGTCTGGCTCACCCGCGCGGACGTGGGGATCTGGATGGTGTTCGCGGCTGACTTCGCGATCCGTTTGTGGTTGTCCACGAATCGGTGGCGCTTCGTGCGCACCCATCCGCTGGAGTTGCTGATCGTGCTGCTGCCGCCCTTCCGCCCGGTACGACTGCTCCGGGCGGCGCTGCTGCTGGTCGACACGGTGAATCGGAGATCGGCGACCCGCGCCCGCATGGCGGTGTTCGTCGGCACCAGCTCGGTGCTCGTGATCCTGCTGTGCAGCCTGGCATTCTTCGATGCCGAATACGGTGTCCAAGACAGCAAGATCGACAGCTTCGGTGACGCGCTGTGGTGGTCGATGGTATCGGTGACGACTGTCGGCTACGGGGACGTCTATCCGGTGACGGCCGAGGGCCGCTTCGTCTCGCTGATCCTGATGACCTTCGGCATCGGACTCATCAGCTTCGCCATCGGCACCACCACCAGCTGGGTGATGGACCAGCTGAGATCCATCGAGACGTCCACAGAGCGTACCGATATCGAGATCAGCCTCCTCGCCGAGGAGGTCCGCGCCTTGCGCGCCGAGATCGCCGCGCTTGCCAGTTCGGCGGCCGGCACCCCCACGGCCCCGATGGCACCACCTGATACACATCGTCCGTAGCCGTTCGCGGCACGCGCTCCCAGACTCGCTCGGGCATCGGTTCCCAGATCTGGAAGGCCGCAAATGCGCGGTCGCCGACTGCTGCCCTAGGTTCGGTGTGGCAGCCCAAATGGTGGCCGAGTTTAGGTCCCGAGCGTGCGGGGTAAGAATTCGAACGCTCGATGTCATGGAAAAGCGGAAAGGTTCTACTTTGATCAACGCCAAAAAGTCGATCGCCGTGTGCGCGGCCGCAATCGGGATCACTGCAGGGGTGGCCGTATTCCTCCCCGCTACCGCATCTGCGGCGACATATGGCGGCCAGTGCGGTGATGGCTTCAAGGTGATCGACTCACACGACTTGAAGGGCGGCACGGTCTTTCTGACCTACAACGGTAGGACGAACTGCGTGGTCACCGTGCGGGACAACCCGGGCGAGCCGATATCGATGGGCGCCGCTGTGCGGCAGTCGAAGGACCACTCCCAGGTAGTCATCAACGACGACCGCGTCTTCACCCACTTCGCTTACGCGAAGGTCGAAGCGGAAGGTAAGTGCATCGACTGGGGCGGCCGCATCAAGGACGACATCTTCGAGGAATTCGGAACGCACTGCGGTGCCTGAGCCTCGATCCACCGGGGGTCTTGCGGCCGTTGTTGAATAGGTCACAAACCTTTATCTGTGGATCGAAGCTGAATAACAGGAAAGTCTTTGGTTGTAACTGTAGTTGGGGTCATACGGCGGGCTACGGACTCCGCGTGGATGAGCGACATGTGCACGCGCCCACCGGAACTCGAGCCCGCCGTCGCCTCCGGGGTCAGCAACACGGCGTGCCGGTAGCGCACGGCGGCGTACACACGGATCCGATGCCGTGGGTCGCCGCCGTGCAGCAGGTCCGCCGTGCGCGGATGAGCGAGTAGAACCCATCGGCACCGCTGGCGGATAGCCGATCTCGGCCAGACCGTGGGCGGCAAACTCGCCTACATACCGTCCAACGGATTCCGGCAGGCCAGAGTCGACTTGTCGCCGATCCGACTACTTCGCCGAGGCGACCGGCTGCTTGGCTGGCGCGGAGTCCGGGGCGACGCCGTCGTGCGCCACCATGGCGGCGTCACGGCCCATGGTCGGGCCGCTGGCGAGCAGTCCGACGATCGGCCACGGTGCCGGTTCCGGTGTGACGCCGGACTCCTTGTCCATGCCGAGCGCCTTCGCGGCCTCATTGTCCTTGATGCCGAAGCGGACACCGGTGTCGGCGACGTAGAACATGCTGTCTTTGCGCCTGCTGTCCGGTTCGATGCCGGTGGTCTGGACGAAGGCGCCCGAACCCGGCGGGAAGTACACGGAGTCGACGTTGTCGCCCTTGCCGTCGGCCTGCGCGAGCGGAACCAGCTTGGCGCCGCTGGACATCGGCAGATCGCTCCCGTCGATGAACGACAGTTCCGCCCGCACGGCGACGTCGGTATTGCCCGCGACTCCCGGAATCGGCTTCCACGACAGGCAGCTCACCGGGCGCGCCTTGGGCTCGATGATCGTCGGCGCGGTCTCGGGGTAGGTGCCGACGTTCAGTGCCCGCGACTCCGGCGCGTTCGTCTTGTCGAAAGATTCGATGGCGGTGCCGTGGTCGGAGTTGCGCTGCGAGCCACGGATCACTTCGGCGGTGAACGGACTGACGGCCTGCAGACCGTCGTGCAGCAGGACGTAATTCTGATTGGTTTTGCCGTCGAGCTGGACGACGGTGCCGGTCTTCAAGCCGTTGATCGAATACCCGGACGGTTGCCCGCCTGGATCGGTGATCTTGGGCGGAATAATCGGATCGACCTCGGGAATCGCGTTGAGCAGGCCCTCGCTGATCGGCCGCGGGGTCATCCCGCGAATGTTCAGCGGTCCGGTAACGAACGGGTCGTTCATGTCGACACGGGCGCGCGTCTTGTTCCAGACCAGGTAGACCGCGTCCTTGCCCTTCACCAGCAGCGCCTTGTCCTTGCCCATCGGCGCGGCCTTGTCGCCCAGTTCCAGATCGCCGATCAACACCGAGCTGGTGCGGTCGTCGCTGCCGTCGGTCCGCAACGAGTCGCACACCGTCCAGACCCGTCCCTTGCCCTCCTTGTCGTAGTGCAGCGAACCGGGAGCGCCTGGGATGCCGATCAATTGGCCGCGCGGCTTCTTGCCGAGCTCCGATTCCTTCACGATCGCGGGCTTGGCCGCCTCGCCTGCGGCCAGGCGTGCGGAGGCCAGGTTGAGCGCCGGGTGCACCACGTCGTCGAGCACCACGTAGACCGCGCCGGAATCCTTGCCGATCAGGATCTTGTTGTCGCCGATCTTGTCCTGCGGACGCAGCAACGCCAGCACACCGCAGCCTGCCAGCACGACGCACGCCAGGATCAGGCCGGCCGCGTACGCGCGGGACTGGGAACGCATGGGGTCGTGCAGCATTCGCACGTCCCGGCGCACCAAGGCGTGCTCCATCCGCCGCACCAGGAAGCGGTAGCCGCTCACCTGCCAGCGTGTAGTGGGTTTTGAAGGCATTATTCCTCCCCCGAACAGTGCTCGCGTTCGCCGAACACAGTACAGTTCCCGAGGACTCTTGTTCAGCTCGGCCACGACAAACCGGCCGACACCGGGTACATGGGGGACGATGATGGCGGAACCGGCCGGCGCGGGACCACGACCGTTGCTCGGGCGAATCTCGATGCAGAACCTGCTGATCGCGCAGATCGCCGGGTTGATCGCCGGAGTGATCGCGCTGCTCGCCGGTCTGCCCGGACTGCCCGCGCTCGGCGTTGCGGTCGTCGTGATGCTGATCCCGCTCATCCCCATCGCCAAACGTACTCTGCTGGACTGGATCACCACCTGGTGGCGCTATCTCACCCACCGCGAGTACGAAATCGGCGACACGATCGACTACCGCGGCACGGACGGACGTTCGCTCGGCCTGTTCTGGGACGGCAGCCGGGTGGTCACGGTGGTCGAGGTGCTGCCCCCGCCGGGCGGGCTGACCAGGATCGGCCGCACCACGGTGCACGCTTCGCACCTGCTTCCGCTGCCGGAACTGGCGAAATGCCTGAACCAGCACGACATCCTGCTCAGCGGCATCGACATCATCAGCCACGGGCACCGCAGCCGCTCCGGCACGCCCGCCGGCCCGATCTACGAATCGCTGCTGGGTCCGCTGCCCGCCACCGCGCACCGCACGGTGTGGCTGGCGATCAGTTTCGACGCGGTGGCCTGCCCGGAGGCCACGGCCCGGCGCGGCGGCGGGGCCGAGGGCGCCTCGCGTGCAGTCACCATCGCCACCCAGCGGATCATGCGCACGCTCGAAGACGCCGACTGCAACGCCCGCATCCTGACCGCGCCGGAGATCCGCAAGGCGGTGCTGCAGATAACCGGCGACTACGACCCGCGGACCCTCGAACACCGCTGGCGCTACGCCGAAATCGGCAACAACGTGAACATCGGCAGCGGCGTCGACCCCAAGCGCCTCAGCTCCGACCTGCTCGCCCAGCTGTGGGTGGCGCCGTCGCGCGGAACCACGGTGGCGGTGCGGCTGCGCCCAGGCAGTTCGGCCGAGTCGGTGAGCATCGGCGCCGCATGGCGCCTGACTGCGCGGGAGCTGCCGGAGCGGACCGAGTTGCCGGGCATGGTCTCGATGAACGGACGTCACCGCGACGGACTGCTCGCCCATCTGCCGATCGCCGTCCCCGGTCTGGACGACACCGTTCCGATGATCGAGTACCCGATCGATGTGCTCGACGTGCTGCATCTGCCTTCCTCCGGTTGCGGCCAGTTGATCGGCTCGGACGACGAAGGAAACGGCGTCGCCATCCGCATCGTCGGCGCGGGCATCTCGACGGTGTATGTGGCGGGCGAGCTGTATTTGGCGCAGCAGCTGGTCTTCCGGGCGCTCGCGGTCGGCGAGCGCATCCTGATCCGCACCGACCGGGCGCAGGCCTGGGAGAACCTGGTCACGACGATCGGCAATCCGGAGCGGCTGACCATCGCGGTCGAAACCCACCAGTCCGATGCGGGGTTCACCGCCACGGTGGTGGACGGGGTGCTCGCTCCCGCGCCGCACGCCGGCGTCACCACCATCTACGTGACAGGCGATCCGATGGGCTGGCCGGTCACCCGCCCCGACCTGGCCATCCACCAGCCCGGCGCGATCGGCAACCACGTGAATCTTCGTACCGGCACCGCGCAGGTCGACCTGACGTTGGTGTCGATCCCGCGCGAGGCCACCTACATCGGTCAGCCGCGCGGCCGCCGTGCCGTGCCGGCCAGGTAGCGGGCTAGCCGGGATACGGGTCGGTGGCCCGCGCGGCCCGCAAAGTGCGTGCCCACCAGGCCAATTGGCGCAGCATCCGTTCGGCGGCGTCGATCGCGGCGCCGTCGCTGGTCTCCCCGGCATCGTCGAATCGCTTCTTGGCCTGATGGAAACTGACCGTCTCGCGAACGGAGACCATGTGGATCTCGGCGACGACCTGACGCAGCTGCTCCACCGCACGCAACCCACCGGAAAGGCCGCCGTAGGAGACGAAAGCGATCGGTTTGGCGCGCCATTCGTGTTTGGCGGTGTCGAAAGCGGTCTTCAGCGAGGCCGGGTAGCCGTGGTTGTATTCGGAGGTGACCACGACGAAGGCATCAGCCGCGCGCAGCCGAGCACGGTAGGCCACGGCCTGCTCGGTCTCGGTGAGGTCGAGCGGCAGCGGAGTGTGCGCGAGATCGATGACGCCCGTGTCGAATTCGGCATGGGCACGTAGCGTGCGCAGAAACCAGTCGGCGACCACCGGAGCGAACCGCTCCGGACGCACGCTGGCCACGATGACCTCGAGCCGCAACGGGGTGTCCACCGCGCGAGCCTAACCCCGCAGCGTCCGCCCGTGGTCACCGGCGCGATCGGTTTTCCGCCACATTTCACTGGCCATCCTCCTGGCCGTGGCAGTAGGGTTCGATTGGGGTGAGGGGGAAATCATGATCATCGGACGCTGGCTGCTGATCGAAACACTCGGCCCGGTCGGCACCTGGTCGCTGCTGGCGACCGGGTCAGCGCCGCGGGCCTGGAAGTCATATCGGCGTGCGGTTCCCGCGCGCCTGCAACGGTTCGTCGCCGCGGCTCACCACTCCGGCGCCGCGGTGGACCACCAGCTGCCGCCATCGCGCCATGCCTGGTCGAGACGGCGCCTCCGGGCGCAGCCGCTGCTCGGTCCGGATTCGCGGGTGCACGCGGTCCGGTTGTGGGTGGGCAGCGACGCCCCACCGCCGCCGGCCGGCGTGACCGCCTTCACCATCGACGGGCGTGCCAGGCGGGTCGATGCGGTCCGGGACGAATCCGGGCCGCATTGCGAGCACGATCCGGCGGTGTGGTTCGGTGCGGAAGTCTTCGAGACGATGGAGCGCTTCGACGGCGCACTCGAATTCGTCGCCACCATGGCGCGCGCCGAACCCGGCGTCCGCTGGCTGGACACCGCCACCATGCGTTCCGCGGCCGGTCCGCGCACCCTCATGCTGGCCGCCTGCAATCCGGACCCGGACCGGCACCACTGGGTGGGTGTGGCCGTCGACGTCACCGAAAACGTTGCCCCGCAACCGAAATCGCTGGAATCAGTGGCATTGGACCTGGTGCGCGGCACGCTATCGGATCGGTACCTGGCCGTCGTCGACCTGGCGCAGGTCCGGCTGATCCGCTGGGTCACCGAACCCGTGCCCGGCGTACGCTGGGGCGGCGCGACAGACAGCCGTACCGTGCCGCACCCGCAGGACCGTCCGCGCATTCTGGCCGCGCGCGCCGATCTCCGCGCGGGGGCGCGGCGGGTCCGGCTGGACGGGGTCCGGTTGGCGACACCGGAGGGCGATTGGATCATCGCCGATCTGGAGGCTGTGCCACTGCCCGCAGAGCATGCTCCGGAATTCGTCTTGGTCCAGGTGACGATGCACCGGCCTGGATGACGATTGGTCAGCCGAAACAGCCACGAATGTCAGGGCAGTTCGAAGGGCAGCGACACGCCCGCGTGGACGCGGCACCGCTCACAGGTGTCGACGCTGTCCACCGCGGCCACCGCACGGCGGATGAGCTCTTTGAACGGCGTGAGGTTGCGCTTGAACTCGGCGAAGACGTCGACGGCGTGCACGCCCTCGCCCTCTTCCAGGCCCGCGTCCAGATCGGTCACCAGCGCGACGGCGGCGTAGCACATTTCCAGTTCGCGGGCGAGCACGGCTTCCGGGTGACCGGTCATGTTCACCAGCTCCCAGCCCTGCGCGGCGAACCACCGGCTCTCCGCGCGCGTGGAGAACCGCGGTCCCTCCACCACCACCATGGTGGCCGCATGCATCATGTGCAGCGCGTCGGACTCGGCCTTGATCGCGGCGGCACGCAGTTCCTCGCAGTACGGATCGGCGAAGGACACATGGATGCCGCCGCCCTCGAAGTACGTCTGCGGACGACCGGAGGTCCGGTCCACCAACTGGTCCGGCACCACCACAGTGCCGGGACCCCAGTCCGCGCGCAGGCTGCCGACCGCGCACGGCGCGAAGATCCGGCGCACGCCGAGCGAGCGCAGCGCCCACAGATTGGCCCGGTACGGCAGCGTATGCGGGCCGAATTCGTGATTCTTGCCGTGCCGCGGGAGGAAGGCCAGCGGCCTGCCCTCCACCTCCCCGACCGCGATCGGCGCGCTCGGCACACCGTAAGGCGTCTCGACCTCGACGGTGGTGGCCTCGGTGTCGAAGAAATCGTAGAAGCCGCTGCCGCCGATGACGGCGAGCGCGGGCCGGGGGTGCGAACTCATACCGCAATTGTCCCGTCCCGCCGCTTCGGTCGCTCGGCGGGATCGGCCTCGGCTCGCGACCGTGGCGATATCGGACCGGTGACCGAATTCCGCACCTGGCGATCAGGCCGTCCCGCCAGGCGTGGCGGACACGCCGCCAACCTGACAACGCAGGCACGAATCTGTACCCTAGGGGGGTATAATCCGGTTCCCGGACCGGCAGGCAGCGAGGAGACACCGGTGGCAGCTACCCCCCACGACCACGCGGCGCCCGAGCACGCGCCGCACGGCTACATCACCGCCAAGGACGATTACCTCAAGCGGCTGCGCCGCATCGAGGGTCAGGCACGCGGCCTGCAGCGGATGGTCGAGGAGGAGAAGTACTGCATCGACATCCTCACCCAGGTGTCGGCCATGACCAAGGCCCTCCAGGCGGTGGCGATGGGCCTGCTCGAGGACCACATCAGCCACTGCGTGGTGGACGCCGCGGCCTCGGGCGGCCCGGAGGCGGACGCCAAGATCAAGGAAGCCACCGACGCCATCGCCCGCCTCGTCCGCTCCTGACGACGTTCACCCGTGCCAGCGGCGATAGACGGCAGCTGCACCGGGGTGCAGCTGGATCGAGCCGGTACTGATCAGCGACCGGCCGTCGAGGAACTGGGTGCCCGCCGCCACGGTGGGCACCAGCGCGTCCGCATGCCAGACCAGCAGTTCCACGATGGCGGCGGCGACCTCGTCGGGCATGGTGGTGGCGGCGAGCAGCAGGTTCGCCACGCCGATGGTGTGCACCGCCGCGCCGCCGGGATACGCGTCGGCGGGGATCACGACCCGGTCGTAGACGGGACCGAACCGCTCCCGCATCGGCGCGGCCAGCTCGCCCATGTCCACCAGCCGCATCCGGCTCGGCACCGCGAGCAAGGTGGTCGGCACCCCGCCCGCCCACAGCAGAGCGTCCGCCTCGCCGCCCGTCAGCGCGGCCACCGCCTCGACCAGCGGACGATGCGAAATCGCGACGTCGGCAGCGGGTTCGAGGCCCGCGACACGCAGAATCCGTGCACCGGTCAGTGCCGCGCCTGATCCTTCCGCACCCAAACTCACCCGGGACCCACGCAGATCCGCGACCGAACCGATCGGGCTGTCGGAGCGCACGACCAGCTGCAGGTAGTTCTCGTACACCCGGCCCAAGGCGGCCAGCGTCGCGTAGCGACTCGATGGGGGGTGGTCGTCTGGCGACGGGTGAGCCAGCGACGCGTCGCGACTCGTTGAGGGCTGGGGGTCGGGCGACGGGTTGGCCAGCGACGCGTCGCGACTCGTCGAGGGGCGGTCGGGCGACTCGTTGGCCAGCCGGTCGGTGATGTCTCGGACCGAGTCCGCGAGTGCGAGCGCGGCGTCCACCTCGCCTCGGGCGAGCAGTGCCAGATTGTCTTGCGAACCGGACGTGGTGACCCGCTCGATGCGCACGTCCCCGTTCTCCGCCGCGGCCGCGCCGAGCAATCCCGCGAATGCGTGGTAGAAACCGCCGACCTCACCGGACGCGAGCCGGACAGCGGCGCCGCCACCACTCCGGCCGCAGCCCGCGATGCCCGCCGCCACGGCCAGCGCGAGAAAACCACGCCTGCCGATGCCCCGCCGCGCACCGGATTCTCGACTCGTCATCGCACCTCCGCCGCTGGCAACCGGATACCGACCGCGAGACCGTGCGGATGCACCGCCTCCACCGTGAGCGTGCCGCCGCGCGCCTGTGCCAGCGCAGCGGCGATCGGCAAACCGAGCCCGGAGCCACCGGCGCACGCGTTCGAGCCGCGGAAGAAACGGGCGGTGAGTTTGTCGATCTCGTCTGGCCGCACGCCAGCGCCGTTGTCGCGAACGCTCACCGCGACCCAGTCCGGCTCCGCGACGACGATCAGCTCGGTCTGCGTGCCCGGTCCCGCATAGCGCGTCGCATTGCTCAGCGGTACGTCCAAGATCTGGGCGAGCACGTCGGCGGGGATCGCGACCTCCGCACGCACGGGCGCGGGCGCGACGCGCAGGTGCTG
>NZ_BDBA01000100.1 GCF_001612745.1 Nocardia amamiensis NBRC 102102
CGGTCCTCACGCGGGCGGACCGCGACGAGATCCCGCGCGAGATCGGCGACCCGGGCGGCGTGCTCGGCGACCGCCAGGTCCGCCAGCGCGCGTTCGGTGCACGACCCCTCGCCGGGCATGTCCTCAATGCCGGACAGTCCGCCCTCGTCGGTATTCGCCGACTGCTCCGTCCTTTCCGGGATCTCGGCAATTACGGTGCTGTACGAGATAGGCGGCTCACTCATAGCTGCCAGGCTATCGGAGGACACGACAGCAGTCCGCCATCACACACATGCCGATCTACATCCGAATTTCCAGCGAAGCACTGGACGCTGGACAGTCGAACTGAAGCCCGACATGGCGCGAACTCCGGCACAGTGCGAATACGTCCTGATTTCCGAACGCTTGGTGTCTGGCCTCCCATAATCTGACTTGTCGGAGCCCATAAACCGGCTACGATCAGGGCCATTCCCTCCTGTCAGCTTTCGAAGTCATCTTCAGCGATCTTCGAAGTGGTGTTCAGTGGGTCTCGGGCGGCCTCGTAGTAGATGAGGGAGTGAGGTGGCGAAGACGCTGCTCGACTCGCTCCTACCGGCGGCCGCGTCCGAGTTGTTCGACGAGCCGGATTCCCTCCGCGACTAGCTGCTGGTACCGCTCGGGGGTCATCGGCGGTGGTGGGGTGACGGCGAGCCGGTGGGTGCGGGCGCGCTTTCCGGCGGCCTGGCCGGTGATGTTCAGCGCGTCCCCGATCCGTTCCCAGGACACCGGTTTTCCGGGGGCGATGGTGCCGTCGGGCAGCCGTTGTTCGCGACGCCGGGCGGCGACGATGTGCCGATCGATCAGGGACTCGGTGGCGTGGGCGATCCTGGCCAGCGCGTGCAGCGCGGCGAGGTCGTCGTCGTCGGGATAGCGCAGGTACTCGCCCCGCTCGGCGGCATCAGCGCGCAGGCGCTTCGTGATCCGGCGCAGGTCGGCGCGGAGCATCACCTCGGTGTAGCGGTTCGGGCGTGCACGGGGCACCCCTCCATTGTGAAACCAAAGTTTCAGCAGGGCGAGGAATGTCACCGGTCGAAATCCGCCAACCGATATGAGAGGCGATGGACACCGTGACCACACCACGGCCTGGCGAACCTCAGCTCATGGCATCCGACCTCTCTGCCACATCACTTGAGAAACGACAGTTCAGGCGCGGCCGGCGAGTGCGGTGATGAGCTTTCGGGCCGAGGCGCGGGTCAGCCGCCGCACGGCCCGGCCGGTGGTTTCGGCTTCGCCGCGCGGGCTGATGTCGGTTCCCTTGATGGCCTTGGCGAATTCGGTGTCGAAGCGCTCGGGGTCGGTCTTGGCGGCCAGGGCCTCGAGGTATTTGATCTGCTTGGCGGTCGCCGGTTCGACCTTGGCCGCGGCAGAGCGTTCCCGCAGCTTGGCGTAGTAGGCGTCGCTGTCGGCCTTCTGTGCAGCCTGGGCTTCGGGGCTGCGGTCGATGACGCGAACCTGCTCATGCCAGTCCTGAGTACCGGGCTTGCCGGTGACGGCCTCCCATAGCGCGTTCGCGGTGAGGGCGCTCTCGTCCACGCGTTCGGTCAGGCCGGGCCCGGTCAAGGCGGTGAACCCGCCCCCGGAGCGCACGACGGTGAATCCGGCGGGCTCGGCGTGCGCGGTGATCCAGTCTTGGCCGCACCGGCAGTGGGTGCCGTGGTAGCGGTCCCATTTCGAGTGCAGCGCCTCGTACACCAGCTTGTCGCCGTAGTAGTAGGTATCGCGCGTGAATCCCGACATCGGCGTCAGTCTGACATGCCCGCGGCGCAGGCGGGAGCTATTCGAGCCGAAAAGGCAAGCAACGCAACAATTTACACAAGACTTTAGACTCTAAAATGTAGAGACTAGAGCCTGGACTTGCGATGTTCGCCCTCGGAAGGTGTCACTGCTCGTAGATCCAGTTCTGCCCGCTGAGCCGGTATTCCTCGACGGACATCGGCTTGATGCCGGGGCGCATGCGGGCGGTGTACAGCCGGCCTTCGAGGTGGTCGATCTCGTGGAGCAGTAGCCGCGCGAGGCCGTGGTGGTAGGCGTTGGTGACGAGTTCGCCGGGGAGCGTGGTGGTTTCGACGGTGATGTGCAGCGGCCGGGGCACCAGCCCGCGCACGTCGAAGAAACTCAGGCAGCCCTCATACTGCTCGTCGGTGTCGTCGGACTGGTCGATGACGCGGGCGTTGAGCAGCACGATCGCCGGGGCGTCGGGGTCGGCGGGACGGACCACGGTCGCGCAGCGGTCGATGCCGATCTGTGGGGCGGCGATGCCCATGCCCTTGGCGAAGGGGTGCACGCGGGCGACGCGGTCCATGGCGGCGAACAGGTCGTCGACGACACCACCTGCGGTGTCGGCTTCGTTCGGGCAGCGTGAACGGGCGGGCGGGCCGGGCGAGGATATCGGCGTCGGCTTGCACGATGCCCAGTTCGGTCATGGTCTGGGATGGTTTGGTCTCGATCACGGTCGAATTCCCTTCTGCTCAGTGGTTTTCCGGGTGTGAACGGAACCGCCATTCCATGCGGTAGCGGGTGTGCAGCGGCGGGCTGGTCGTGTTCCAGGTGAACACCGCCGCCTCATTATCGTTGGTGCGTGCCGGTGGGGTCGCGATCGGGCGGGCATCAGCGGTCGGGGAGTTTCGATGCCCCACACCACTGGGTCCAGGGCGGCGGGGAATGCCATCTGCACCTCCAGGCGGGCGGTGGGTAGCCGGAATCGCATTCCGCAGCCAGGACGCCCCCGATGACATCTACCTCCAGGACGTCATCACCCACCCCGGCCACCGGCAGCGGGGCATCACCCGGATGCTGATCAACACTGTCGCCGACCGCGGCCGCGACTGGGAGTGCCGGCGACTGTATCTGACCTCGGAACCCGAGAACCGCGCAGCCCACGCCACATGGATCACGCTGGGGTTCACCAACGTTCCCGGTGACCACACCATCGACGAGGTATCGGTGATCACCGACTACAAGGGGCCCGGCAAGACCCGCGCCGTCCAAGACCCGCGCCGTCTACGAAATGCTGCTGAGCTGAACGGGCGGCCCCGAAACCACAGACCAGGGCCGCCCTCGACCGCTGCCCCGAAGGGGGCGGGACCGCGGCCTCACCTCGATCATGCCAACCCGCACTGACAAAGCCCGTCCGCTCGATAGCCTGATCGGCATGGCGGAGGTAGTGGTCGATCCGAACGACGACGATTACGTGCCCGTGGACGAATCGAACAACGATTGCCCCGAATGCGGTGCGTACAGATCGGTGATCAAGTCCGCGGTGGACTGGGACGTCGGCGAGCTGGTGTACGTCTGCAATGTCCCAGGCTGCGACTTCACCACCGACACCCACGAGGTACCCGACGACTTTGTTTGGTAGGGGCCGTTGCTCGGTTTCCGTCAGCGGTAAAGACGCAACCCCGGCGATGTGCCTGATCACCTGCGGTGGTCGGTAGGGATCGTTCCGGGGTTTCCGCCGGTGAAGTCTACCGGCAGATTCTGCCGTCTCGGGCAAGCCGCATCAGCGCCTCGAGCACTGCTTCCTCATCGGATTTGGACATCAGCTTCTCGATCGTCTGCTGTGACAGTGTCGCGCACATGCCGAGCACATCGGCGGTGAGCTGGTCGAGTTCATCGAGCACCGCCACATAGGTTGTGAGAGCGGCCTTCTCGGCGGCGGTGGCGACTTCGCCCGCCCACCGGTCGGCCTGGTTGCGGAACAGCACCTGATCGGCCCGCTGGTTCTCGTAGACCCGGGCGGCCCGGTTCACGGTGGCGTCGTCGAGCCGGTACGGCTCGGCCATCGCCGGGGTGAACAACTCGATCTGCCCGCGGGTGACGTCGATGCCTTCGCGAACAAGGTCGGTGAAGTACCCGATCCGCGAGATCGGGTACCAGTTCTGCTCACGCTCAGCCACAGCGGCAACCCTAACCGTGCGCGGCGCTGTCCGCGCGGGATTCATTGCCGGGCAACGACTCTTCGGAACCGGAGAGCCCGGCATAGGAGATTCCCGGCTCCTGCGGCGATTGATCGTCCAGCTCCGGGAGCCGCGCGGCGGCCTTGGATCGGACTGCGAGGACCGGCACGCCGTGCTCGCCAGCCATGCGGTCGACCCAGCGGAAGCTGCGCCGAAACCATGCCGGATGAGACGAACCCACGCCTGACCAGCAGCTACCAGCGTTCGTTGCCCCTGTCCGGCGTATTCAGTGGTCCCTCTGCTACGCGGTGCACGTATTCCATTCAGCGTCGTAGTCGGGGCACCACCGGTAGTAGCTGGAGTCGATATTGCGGCTCACCGGCGCCCGCCCCTGCTCGGGTTTCCATCCGCGCCAGTGGCGTGTGTTGCACGGCCCGCACAGTGGTGCGCGGACGTAGCCGTGGGTATGGCAGTGATCCCACACACTCGCTCGGACGCTCATACAGCCCGCACACACGAATTCCGAGGCAATAGGCCAGCCCTCGGTAAAACGTCCGGCGCGGTCCGCGCGGTAGGGGTACCCGGCAAGCTCGCCCTGGTACACGACGGCGTCGAGGTCACTGCCCTGGGGGCCGAAAACCACTGCGGTGCGCGTGAATTCACCACGGTTGGAGAAGACGACGTCACCGACGGCGCAGACCCAGTTATCGGTGTTCGCTGATCCGTGTGACAGGCCCATGCACGCGCAATCGCAGTCCATCCCCGTCGCGTCCAGACAGGACTGGGTGCAGCGCGACAGCTTCGCCATGTCCCGAGCGACCACGACATGGCCGTAGCGGTCTACAGCGGCGATGACCAGGCGGGTCAGGCAGCTGCGGGGCAGGTACCACCGGTCGCCGTCCAAGTCTGGGGAGCGGATACGCACAGACTGGTGCAGCCACCGCCGATTCCCTTTGCGCGCAGGGATCTTCGCGACAACCTCACCATCGACAGGCAGCCACATCAGCGCCACACCCGGCGCGGTAATCACACGGCCATCCTCGATACGAACCTCGGGCATCTGGTCCTGCATCAGATGACGGTGACATACGGGGCCGACACGAAGCAGTTAGCCCTGTTCGGCCGACTGGCGCAGCAACTCGGTCGCGTTGGCCTCGCTCATCACCGGCGGAGCCTCGGCGGCTGGCACGTCTTCCCAGATCAGGTCCGGATTGTTCATCAAGGCTTCGACCTGCTCGGGTGCCGGCACCGGGTAGCCGGACTCGGTCACTGCCCGCCGCCGAGCTGTTCGCGCAATCGCCGCTCGGCCTGCTCGAGCAGTGCCCGGACGTGGCCGTAGGCGGCCAAATAGTCGACTGTGGCCGGTTCGGTGCCCACGCCGGCTCGGATCTGGGCCGCCTGCTCGGCATGTTCGACGATTTCGCGTTCGGCCTCGCCTTCGAGCACGCGCACCGCGTCCTGTGTGCGGGCGGCGGCGGCTTCGTCCGGATGGGTTCGCTCCCATTCACGGGCCGCGCGGGCGGCGTCGGTCAGCAGCTTGGAGCGGCACGCCGCGGCGATCCATTCCGACAGATTCCCCCCGCCTGCATCCTGGATCCGCGCCAACAGCGCATCGTCCATCGAAATCATTGCGGTTGCCATGCCCGACAACGATAGCCCGCCCACGGCACCGGCCCGACAGGATTGCCCGCGGCGGGTGCCGTCGAGTGCTGGTCCGCCAGCGCGGCACCCTCGCCAGCGGTCGTGAGATCACGCCACGCCGGTGTCACCGTCGGGGGCGGGGCCGGCGGTGCTCGGGAACGTCAGCGCTCGCACGCTGCGTTCGACAGGAGCCAGGTCCTTCAATGTGGGGTCGTCCCCACGCAGTTCGGCGATCTTGCGGGCGCCGGGAATCACGCGGCCCTCGAAGGAGCCGACAGTTTTGTTGAAGTTGTCGACCGCTTTTCCCAGGCTGGCGCCCATGGCATTGAGGTGATCGGCCATCGTGGCGATTCGCCCGTACAGCTCACGGCCGAGTTTCGCTATCTCCTCGGCATTTACGGACTGTGTGTGCTTCTGCCACATGTATGCGACCGTGCGCAGTGACATCAGCAGATTCGTCGGGGTAGCGATGATGATCTTGCTGCGGATCGCGTGATCCCACAGCCCGGCGTCGTGGTCCAGAGCCGCGTGCAAGAAGGCATCGGCGGGCAGGAACATCACCACGAATTCCGGCGTGCGCGCGAACTGCGCCCAATACTGTTTGCCCGCAAGCTGTTCGACGTGCCTGCGGACGTTGCGCGCATGCGCGACCACACGCTCCTGGCGGGCGGAGTCGTCGTCGGCATCCTGCGCGTCCAGGAACGCCCCGAACGGTGCTTTCGCATCGACCACGATGGTCTTGCCGCCCCCGAGGTTGATCACCATGTCCGGCCGCACATTCTTGCTGTCGTCGCCGGTGACGACATGCACTTGCTGCTCGAAGTCGACGTGCTCGACCATGCCGGCCGCCTCCACGAGAGTGCGCAGTTGAAGCTCGCCCCACTGCCCGCGAACTCCCGGCTTGCGCAGCGCGGTGACCAGTTGCTCGGTCTCCCTACGGAGCCGTTCGCTGGTGTTATTGGCCATCTTCACCTGCTCGGCGACCGCCGAGAACGCGCCGACACCGCTTTCGTGGAATGTCTGCACCTTGGTATAGAGCTTGTCCAGCTCCTGACGCAGCGGCGTGACCATGGCTTCGATCGCGCTCTTACGCTGATCCATCTCCCCGGCCGTGGCCTTCGCACGATGATCGGTCATCTCGGTGAACCGCTGAATCAGCTGAGAACCGGACTGCGCCAACACCTCCCCGGCCATCTGCCGCACAGTGTCCTGCATCTCCTCCTGAGCGCCGCGCAGCAGGCCCAGCTGTTCGGCGTACCGCTGCCGCTCCCCATCCAGCTGAGCTTGCAGGCCGCCCCGCACGGTAGCGGCCTCCTGAAGCTGCTGCTGCAACGCCTGGACCTGCGCCACCGCGGCGTCGCGCTCGCTCAGCGCCCGCTCAGCCTGCTGGTGTTCGTGGCGGGCACGTTCCTCGGCACCGTCGGCGCGGCCACGCGAGACCATGTATCCGGCACCCGCTGCCAGCGCAGCGACGATGACAACGACGATAATGAAAGCAATCGAACTGATCACGCCAAACCCTCCATGACTCAAATGATTTCGGGCACCGGCTTTACCGAAACAGAGCCGGTTAAGGTGACGCAGACGATCGACCAGAACTCCAGGGGTGTCGATCGGCGCAGAGCATGCCACACCCCACCGACAGTGTTTCGTCAGCCGAGACCGCGCCTCACCGATTCCGGCAGCATTGTCGCTGGTCGGCGCGGAAATAACCTGGGGACTATGGCATCGGATCATCCCAACGAATGATGTCGGCACCGCGTGACGAAAGTCGTTGCCCGGCACTGTCGGTAGCGGCTTCGCCTGGCCTCAGCAGTCCGGTTGCAGCGGGTAACACGGCCGGGCGGTGTGCGCGGTCGTCGGCGGAACCTCCGCCTGCGCCGGAGCAACCGCAGGCGCAGGCATGGCCGGTGCCTCGGTCACCGATGTGACCTCCGGGCGGCCAGTGGAATCGTGGCTGTGCGGATGGTGGCCGCCGGCCATGTACCAGAATCCGAACACCACCAACGCCAGCGCGGCAACAGCAAGCAGCCCAGACCTCACAGGCGAGCGACCACCGTGAGGCTGGGTTCGAGCAGTCCGCGGAGGGAACGGTGGACGTTGTCCCGGCGGGGCGGGGGCCACCGGCGGCCGGTAGCCGGTCGGGGTGTAGCTGGGCCGCCAGGCGTTGTAGTGATCCTCATAGGAGGACTGCGTTCCGGTCGCCGCCGACGGCTCGACCTCGGTATCCGGGTCGGGATTCCACGACGTGGTCGGTGCGAATGGATCCTCATCCGGCGCGAACGGATCCTCGTCATCCGAGGTCGGATCGGTCGAGGTAGTGACAGTGGCGGGGAAGCCTTGCGCGGCCAAGGCTGCCCGGTCGGTGGCCGGGTCGTTGACGCCCAGAGCGTCGAGCATCGCGCCGACCCGCGCGATGGTCCACACCGATGCGCGGAACCTGCCGCGCTGCAACCACGCGAACAACTCGTGCGGCCGATCGCCGAGCAACACATCCACACCCTTGGGCATGAACCGCTTGGGCGCCTTGTTCAACGTCACCACGGTGCCGCTCAACGGTACAACCACCACCAGCGCGGACACGAACCGCTCGGCACCGGTCACCGACGCTGTGATCGACTTCAGCGAAAACATCGCCGAACGCGCCTGATTCAGCGGATTTACATCACCGGCGCGCACATGCACCGGATCACCCGCGAAACCCGGCATCGACCAGCGGCCGTTCACCGGGCACGACAACTGTCCGCCGGTGCGGCTCAGCGTGCCCTTGACCTCGATACACACGCACACATTCGGGGTGAACACGATGAAATCGGCTTCCTGACCCCGCGCGCCCCGGCCCCGGCCCGGCACGAAGCCACCCGCGACCGCGACACCGGGCACATTGCACGAACGCAGCCAGCCGGCCACCACCTTCTCCGAATACGGCGCATCCCCTCGCTCGTTGACGACCAGCACGGGTCATCCCCCTTAAAGTCGCTCGCCCCCAACCGAACAGCCGGAACGATCCATCACGTCACAACCAGAAAAACAACGAATCAACGGTAGCCCGCGCCACCGACACATGCGGCCGATCTTGTTGAACCCCAGTACGTTTCGATCGAACTGGCATTCGATCCGAGGAACCTCACACAAGCCGACTGGAAGAATCGGTGCATGAGCGAACCGCAAGACACCCGCCAAACGCGCGAATCGCGTCTACACGCGCTGCGCCAGGCCCTCATCGAGGGCGAGCGCAGCGGGGAGCCCGAGCCGTTCGACTTCGAGGAATTTCTGGCCCGAAAGCGTGCACAAGTCGAAGGCGACACCGAAACCTGACAAATCCAGTCGGCGATTCGGTGTCAGTCGTGACGAGTCACCTACTGACACCCCCGACCGCAAAAGCCCCGACTCGGTAACTGCCGGAGAATTACTGACATGCCGTGACGAGACCCGCTGACACGAGTGACGAATCCGCAGCTCGCTCAACTGACACACATCAGTGCCGAGTCTCATCACTGAAGGTAACTTTCGAAAGCGGACATCAGAAACGGCTACGATCAGGGCCATGTCCCTTCCGGTCCCGGCCGCCGCGCGCGCCGAATACGCCGAACTCGCCGGCCGCCACCACCCCCGCTTCCCGCCGACCCACTCCTACGCCGGCACCAACCCCGAGCGTGGCCGTGCCGGCGATCCCGGCCACTGCGAAATCTGCGCCGCCCTTGGCCACGTCCGCGCCCACCCGAACTACGGCTGCGGCGACGTCGGTTGCACCCGCGCCCACTGACCAACGTCGAGCAGCCGATGACCGCCCCCGCCCACGCCTCCGGCGATCTCGTCGCGCCGTCCGCCGCGCTGCTGGATCCGGCGCTCACCGACCCCGCCGTGGCCGCGGTGCTCGCCGAACTCGACACCGTGGCCACGCGACAGATCCCCCCGCGCCCGGCCACCGCCGACGCCTACGCCAGCGACTGGCGAGCCTGGTGCCGCTTCCTCGCCGACTTCAACACCACCCTGCGCGCCGCCGATCCCAACGCGCCCGAAATCCCCGACACGGCAACCACTTACGGGCTGTTCGTCGCCTTCGTCAGCTGGCACGAAACCCAGGGCCTGGCCCCGGCGACCATCCGCCGACGCATCTACGGCGTCGCGGTCACCCAACGCCGCCGCGGCCTCACCGTGCCCCCCGAATCCACCGCCGCCGCCCTGCGCAAAGTCGAGATCTACGAAGAGGAACTGGCCCGCACCAACCAGCCCCGCGGACGCGGCAAGGCCAAACCCGCCCAGGTCCGCCATCTACGCCGCATCAGCACCCAGCTCCCCCACGACGCACTCGCCGGAATCCGCGACCGCGCCGTCTTGCTGCTCGGCTTCGCGATCGGCTCCCGCCGCTCCGACCTCGCCGCACTCGACATCGACGACATCACCGCCGAAGACGAGGGCCTGGTGGTCCGGATCCGCTACGGCAAGACTGGCGCCCGCACCGTCGCCGTGCCCCACGGCACCCATCCCGCCACCTGCCCGGTCCGCGCCGTCCTCGCCTGGATCAGCGAACTCGGCGACGCTGGAGTCCGAGTCGGCCCGCTGTTCTCGCCCATCGACCGCCACGGCAACCCCCGCCCCGGGAAACGGCTGTCCCCGCGCGCCATCGGCGAGATCATCACCCGCACCACCGACCGCGCCGAGATCGGCCACCGCTACACCGGGCACAGCCTGCGCTCCGGCATGGCCACCGAGTCCCGCCGCGCCGGCCACGACGTGAAAACCATCGCGGCCCAAGGGGGCTGGAAAGAGAACAGTGCTGTCCTCTACGGCTATATGCACATCGTTGATCGATGGGGGGACAACGCCCTCCAGGGCATCGGGCTCTAGGTAGGTCCTTTGGGGCGAATTTCCCAGTGCCGCAGGCCAACTCGACTAAGTCAATGCTACCGCCCGCGGATCGCTCAGGAACACGATGGCCGCCGATCCAACGAGGGCTACTCTCGGGTCTATGTCCGTGAACTTCCCGCCGACGCCGGGTCTGGACGGTACCTACTCGGATGCATGTGTTCGTTGCTTGCAGGGGACCGATGCCGGCGTAGCCTTCGAGGGCAGCGCGGAGTGGGTGGTAGCGGGTCTGGTCAGCTTGGGAATATCACTGGACCAGGCGGTGGCGATGCTGGGCTGGACCGACGGCTCCGTGCCGAGCGGGAAGATCAACGGTGCCGATCCGTGTCTGCGGCGCATGCGCGGCCATTCCCGGCATCCCGGCGGGCCTACCGGAACTCGGCCTGCCGGTCGTCGGCCAGCCATAGAACCGAAGCCAATGGCGAACTTTCCGAAACAACGGCCCCGGCGGGAGGATGAGGGTCATGGCCACGACCGTGCGTGACATTCTGGACCGGGCGCGCAGAATCCATACCGCGCACGCCACTGGTGACCAGGACACGGTGACCACTCTGCTCGCCGAGCTGTACAGCAGCGACGGCGTCGCCGGCGTGACAGCGGCCATGCGCTTCATAGATGTGGTGAACGCCGTGACCGCCGAGGCTGCGGCGCTGGAACCCGGGTCATGGGCGCTGCGTGTGGAGCCGGCCAGCCCCCGCTGATCGCTCCCGGGCCGTCCCGCCCGCCTGGATTCGAGGGCGGAGTGTCAGACGATGGGGGCGGCGAAGGTATCTGCGGCGGCCTCGAGGAAAGGGCCGATCTCGGTGCCGGCGGCCGTGCGTCGCTCGCCCTCCGGGGTGATCAGCGAGGCTACCCACCCCGTGGGCTCGGCGTACTGCAAGAGCAGGTCTACCCCTGGTGTGAGTTCGAGCCGGTCGGCGGCGTCGCGCTGGGCCCTGGTGAGGCCCAGCATCATGTCCGTGATATCGGTCATTGGATCGCTTCCGGTCGTCGTCGCCCCGCCGCGGTGCGCGGAGTCGGGGCCGCCGCCCCACCGTAGACTCTCACAACCTCCGGGCGTGAACGAATTCGCAGAGGCGCGATATGGCTGGACGTGCGCGCGTCCGAGCAACATAGTGAATAGTTGTGCGAGTCAACGTCCGTCACAGTCAAAGCGTGAGCGAATCCATTCGGTATCTGATCCGGCTCGGTGGCGGGTTGATCGTCGCGGGATCGCCGTCGGTGATGTGTTGTGCCAACCCCGTGTACGAGCCGGCCGACGAACTCACCGAGGACTTCGCCCGCGGTGCCGCCACAACGATCGATCTCGCGCGCCAGCTGTGGTTCGGACACGGCCAGCCACGACGTCCCACCTATTCCACCGGGCCCGACGGCACTCAGACTCGCACGGGATCGGTCCCTTATCAGGCGTGGGCGTGCTCGATTTCCTGGGAAGTCGGTTCACGGCCGGATCCATGGCCCGAGCACCGCTGGAACGCGGCGGCGGACCAGTTCATGGACGAGATGGGCTTCAATCCTCGGGAGCCGGTAGTCCAGGTTGTCGACGGAGAGGAGTACACGATCACACCCCAGGCAGAGTGGTTGGGGGTGCTGTTCGACGACAGCCGCCGGGTCTGTTTGCATCTGGTGGCATCGCCAGTTCGCTACGACGGCGCGGTGGTCTCACGCTGGCAGGACTACCGGCGTGCACAGCACGCCGCCCATGCCGTATTCGGCGAGAGCTGACGGTGTGCGGGCGACGATCGTCGTCGTCATCCTGCACCCGGCTTCGGTGCCTGCAAAGCGGAGCGCCGCTGCCGAGCACCATGTAGACACTCCCTGTGGTGATGTTCTCGAGTGGGATCCGATCGGGACGGAAGGACGTCGACCGATGGGGGCTACAACGCGCTCCAAGGCGTCGGCCTCTAGCGCCAGAGCTAGGATGAATTGCTCTGTGCTACAGGGTATTTCGATAGCTCATTGATAGCGCGATGTTACTCGGATCGGACCGGATCGGTGCGGATATCTGCTGGGTCGGAACCAGTCGCGTTCGAGGATGATAATCGCCATGGATATCGAGTCGGTCCGCATCTACCAGCTCGGCCCTGACGACTGGCACCGCTTCCGCCGCATTCGGCTGCTGGCCCTCGCCGAGGCCCCCTACGCCTTCGGCTCCACCCTGGCCCAGGCACGGGCCCGCACCGACCAGGACTGGCGAGACCTGCTCGCCGCCCGCACCCAGTTTCTCGGCACCGCAGGCGATCACGATCTCGGTACTGTCGGCGCAATCGCGGAAAACAATGTCGCACACCTGATCTCGATGTGGGTTTCCCCCGAGGCACGCGGCACCGGTATGGCCGACCTCCTCGTCCGCTCGGTCATCGACTGGGCCACCGCCAGCGGTTACCCCGGTATCCGCCTGGAGGTCTCCGACGGCAACGCAACCGCCGAACGCCTCTATCACCGCCACGGTTTCCGCCGCACCGGCGTCACAGGAGCCATCTCCCGCGAAGATCCGCGCCCGGAATTCGAAATGCGGCTTACGCTACCGGCGAACCCAACCCCTAGCGCCTAGTGAAGATCGCTGGTCAGCGCAGGAACCACCGAATACCGCAGAACTCGAATACATGCACTTCACCGGTCTCCCCCCAGCCGTCGGCGTTACAGCTTCTCTGAACGCCCGTACCAACGCAGTGCCGCGTACCCGGTCGCGATGCACGCGACGACGGCGATGCTGATTGCCAGGCCCGCAGCGTCGGGCCGGATCGTGGTTCCCGTCGTCGCGATACCCAGGAGGGACGCGAGGCAGGGCAGCCCGACAGCGGCCCCGGCCAGCAGGAGATCAGCGCGGCGCGTGCGACCGGTCATCCGATGAGCATCCCTTCCTAGTGGTCGCCCAGCATCAACCAGGGCGCCCGACCTTTCGGGGGCGGCCCCGAACATTCGGACCCTGGCCGCACTCGGCATCGACGACAACACCACCGAGGGCGAGGGCCTGGTGGTCCGGCTCCGCTAAAGGCGGCTAGGCGGAGTGCGGAAGGTTGCGCAACGCCTGAACCGCCTCGTCGACGGTGATCAGCTGCCGCTCCGGGTGCTCGGTTACCTCGAGCTGGTGATCTACCCATACGCGCAGCAGGCTGGACACGTCGGTGCCACGCGCCTTCGCCAGCTCGGCGAGCTTGTCCCGCTGGGCCTTGGAGAATCGCACAGTTGTCGGGATCAGCCCTGCGGACTCCACCTCGGCCGCGTCCGGCACGGGCAGCTCGGACACGTCGGCCGGTTCGCTGCTGCGGACCAGCTTCCCGGACAGGAAGTCGCCCATCAGGTCGGCGTCGTCGGCCTGGGCGGTCAGTTCCTCGATTCGGCGTTCAGTGCTCATTGCTGTGCCTCCCAAACGGTGTATTCGGCGTTCTCGTCCACCTCGAGGGGCCGAGCTGCGTAGATCAGCCACTCCCACCGATCTACCTGGATCACCACCACCGCGACGGCGCGGGCCTCCGTCGTGCGGCCGAAGATCTGGAGCACCTGGGCGTCAACCTTCGACTCGATCCGCTGCGGCCACCGCCGCGGATACGCCAGCGCTTGCAGGACCTCGGCTTTCGTGACGTCGTGAAGGTACACCGACTCGCCAACGTCGTCGCGAAAGTGATAACCCACCTCTAGAGCATACAAGAGAATACGCCGATGATCGAGCCTAGCTGCGGGGCCGTGGCCAGGCTGAAATGGCATCCCCGTGAACCGTCACTGTGACGATTGGTCCGGCACCTTTCCCTCCGACCGAGAGCAGTCCACCACGAACCCTGCCGTCGGGTAGTTCCATCATCTGGCCCCGGTCGCGCCCGCCCATGTACCCTCAGAGCATGGCGGACCAGGACGACCACGTGAGAGTCACCGAGCTGCGCGACGAGCGCGGCCAGGTCGTACGTGTTCCGACCGCGTTGCTGCGCAGCGGGCCGCCGCCGGCGTTTTTCGATGATGAGGTACGCGAGCAGGAGGCCACCGCCGCCGCGGCGGCGCTGAGCAACTACCCGGCCGAGCAGATCGCCGAAGCACGCGCCTGGTCGCGGACCATCACTACTGGCCTCGACAACGCGATGACCGCGGGCGCTGCGTGAGCGCGACTGCTGACCATACACTTCTCGCCCACCTCGCCTCCCTCCCCGTCTACGGGGAAGTGCTGCTCGACGACTTCCGTCAGCAGAAGCGCATCTTGGTGGTGCCCACAGAGGCCCTGGCACTGGCAGCCCGCATTGCCGGAGACGACAGCGCGCACCTGTCCATGCTGTTGCAGCGGGCCCGCCACCGTGAAATGGTCCGAACTCGATCCCGCGAGCGCGTTGCACCTCGGCCAGCACGTCCCGGTGCTCGATCACCTGTCCGAATGGCCGATCGTCGCGCCGGTCGTCTGGGCCGCCCAACAACATGACATCCCCGTGCTGACCCGGCGCCCCGACCTGTACGACGGCCATCGCGTCATGGTCGTCCAGGCACCCTGACCGCCGAGGATCGCTCAAGCCGGCGATAAAGCGATCGGCCGATGACTCGACATCGCCGCGGCACGGCGGCATGTCCGTCTTCCGATTCGATCACCGGCACGTGAAACCATCTGCGGCACAGCGTCTTCTACAGAACATAGAGTGCGGGCTGAGCGCGGACCGAAGTTGTCGTACCGGTGCGGTAGCCTGCCTCCAGGCCGTTGCTGTGACGGCTGAGCCCTGCCGATCGGTGCCCCACGCGCACCCCGGCATGGGGGCCAAGATCCCGCGGGTCACGCAGCCCACATCGCACAATCTGCTGCCGTGTCCAGACCTGACCACGGCAGGAGCGTGGGGCCTGCCGGGGAAGCAGATCATCATGGGTTCCAACAACGGCACCGGGCGGCACACTGCCCGCAAGAACGACGCCCGCGCGCTCGCAGCGCGAACCGGCATGCCCTACACCGTCGCGCTGCGCCAAGTCACCCAGAACACCGAGCACCGCGATCCGCAGCACCGCTGGATACTCACCGAGGAGTTGCGCGCCTGGTTCCGGGGCGACGGCTGGCGCGGGGTGGGCTACCCGAACCTCTACGACTGGCTCGACACCCAGGTCCGCCCGACCTATGAATGCGACTGGTGCGGCGAGCCCGGCGACGCCCGCACGGTCGACTCGTCGATCTCCCTGTTGATCACCGCCTACGATCCGGACCTGTCACCGGCCACCGGCCACGTCGGCACCCGGAAATACCATGCCACGTGCAAGCCGTCATCTATCGAATGGCTCCAGCGCGCCGACATCCCGACCGGCCCGCAGATCATCGCCCTGCCCGCCCACGCCAAACCCGAGATGGAAGGCGAATTCGAGCTAACCGCGCGAGCGCTGCTGACCACCGGCCACGATGACGAGGACGGGCACTGGAACCAAGCGGTGCTGCTGGTCACCGCGCGAGTCATCGAGGACCACGGACAAGGTGTCCGGCCGTGGCTGTCGGAACTCGAATTGTCCTTGCGGGCAGCAGGTTTCGGCCACCCCGACAGTGTGCTGAGCACAGGCGAGACTGACTGGGCACTGCGAATCGTCACCGACCACCCCTCCAGCCTCGCCCCGCAATGGATCGCGCTGCGGACCAGTCGGCCCGAGACCGGCACTCCGGATCACCTGCTGTTGTGCGCACTGGATTTGCCGGCCGAATGGGTGGCGGCCGCGCGCCGTGACGGGCATGTCGCCGTGGTCCACGGCCCGTGCACCGCGCACTGGGACATCGCCGACGTGCCCGGCGAGGTGGTCTTCGAACTCGATGACCAGATCGACCCACCGGGGCCCGATGCCCGTTGCGGATGCGCGGTCCTGACCGCTGACCATGTCCTCGATATCGTCGACGAGGGTGCCTTCGTCGTTGGCCTCGTCGAGGTCACGCCGGACGAAGTGTTCGACAGCCCCGCCGACCGTGCTCGACAAGCGCCGAGCTAAGTCCTGAAGTACGCACCGGTTCGGCTACCAACCACCCTGGCTGCGACAGGCCGGGGAACTATTCAGTGTCCTTGTGCGTCAATCTAAGTGAGGGCCGTCACCCCCCGGCGGCCCGGCAGCGGCTCGGTCGCATCCCCCCTGCAACCTCGAGCCGCGCACCCCGCCCGGTGCCGTCGAGCTATCCCCCTTGCACGGCGGCACCGGGCTAGGGCATAGCGCCGGCGGCAGCGGTCAGGATCTCCTCGGGCGGGTCGACACACGGCAGACGCCGAGTCCCATTGGTAGCACTGTGGTTTCCCGGACCGCAGCTCACAAACGGGCCGTCCGCGGCGAGCAGCTTGGCCATATGCTGATCGGCCTTCTCCCACCAGCGCAGCATGCCGCCCGGCTGGGCATGGACTTCCTCCCACATCTCCCACAACGCAGCGAGCCGCGACAACGCCTCGGGATGCTCCCACCACCGCTCGCACCAGTGATGCCCCGCCTCCAGCGCGTCGGTCTCCCGCCAGTACGCCACCGCCAGATACTCAAGGACCCAGTGGAAGACGCTGTCGAACTCTCGCTTGGTCTCCTCGCCTTGGTCGTCGCTCCCGCTCCCGGCAGCCGGCGCCTGGCCCTCAGCGAGAGCTGCCAGCTGTTCGGCGGCTTCCTCTGTGGCAATGCGATCGATCTCGGCCGCCTGTTCGGCACTGACCGAAATGGCCTGCTCGACCTTCTCCGCGGCCGCGCGCGTCAGCCGCGCCCGCAGCGCCTTGGACACCTCCGCAGCGATCACCTCACGCATAGCGTTTCCTCTCTACCGCGACATCCGGCTCACCGCTGCTGACCTTGAGAGCGTTGACGGCTCGGTGTGTCGAACGGCATCGACCGGGGTGGCTCGGTGCCGGTCGCATCGTCCACCGCGCCGCGAGGCGCCGAACCGAATGCCTGATCAGCGACCTTGCGCACCCGTGCCGCGTCGGGATCCACCCCCGCCAGCCGGGCATCCAGAGAATCCTGACGCTCGGCGGAGTTCCAACCCGCCCGCCGGGGACGGCCCCCGCGCCCCGCACGCTCATCACCGGGACCACCGGACTGCTTCGAGGCCGCGGTTATCTTCGGGCCCGCGGTCTTCTGCAACCGCCAGATCGTCAGCGCGATCGGACTATCAGCGTCCTCGTAACGCAAATCGCGTAAGGAATCGGCCAGCTCCTGTGGGTCTGCCCCGGCCGCGACGAGCCCGCGGAATGCCTTCTCCGCCGAACGCTTCCAGCCCGGTCGGCCGATCACCCAATCGGGGATCCGGTCGCGAGCCAGGTCGGCCAAGGTGGGCATCGTCGACCGGCGTGGCGTGGTCGCGTCGCGCCACCGCGCGACCCACTGGGCAGCGACGGCGCGTTCCTGCTCGGCGGTCGACGCGGTTTTCGCTTCGCGCTCCCACCGCTGAAGTGCCTGTAAGTCGTTGGCCAAGTACCACTCTCGTGCCTGCAACACCTCGTCCTGGGTGACGGCTGATGCCGAATCTCCCCGTCCGGCGCTACGGCCCCGACGTTGTCCCGCCGGTGGTTGCTGCTGGCGAGCCTTCTGGGCGTCGGTGAACTCGCGCCATCGTTCGATCAGCTCGTCGGGGTCCAGCGCCGCGGTGCCTTCCTCGACGATGCCGATCGTCTCAGCGGCCTCGGCCCATCGACGGGCCTCGTGGGTCTCGTAGTCGCGAATCAGCTCGGCACGGATCTGCTCACGACGATCCGGCGGGACCGCCGACATCTGGGCCTGCACGCCCAGGTAGGCCACCGGATCGCGGGTCTGCAACCACCGCTCTGCCCGCGCGAACAAGTCGCCCTCGGCGTCGTCGCGGGCGTGCGCCTGGCCGGCGGTGTGCTGTCTCCACGCCGCCATCAGCTGCCTGGGGTCGCGCGGCGCTGCGGCCTCGGCGAGCGTTCCTTCATCGAGGGCGGCCGCCTCCCACTGCTCGGCCTGCATGGTGTGGAAATCGGCAACGAGGTCCGCATCCTGCCGAACGCGCTGGCCGGGCGGAAGGTCAGGGTTCGCGCGCCACGCAAGCCAGTCCTGCCAGTCCTGGTGCTCGCCGTCAGGTGCCGCCTGGATCTGCTCGCGGACCTTCGTGGCCGCCTGGACCTGCTCGGCCCAGCGCTGTTGCAGCGGCACGACCGCGATATCGGGATCGAACTGAGGTTGCGGCTTGCCCGCCGCCACCCACACCCGGCGCGCGATCTCGTCGAGGTCGGCGTCCGGATTCTCAGCGGCGGTGCGGGCGAAGCCGTGCTTCCACAGATCGTCGCCGACCTCGGCGGCCCACTGCTGGGCGTGCTCGATTTCGTAGCGGTGCACCAGATTCCGGTCCGCGCGCGTCGGATCGGTCGCGCGCATCCGGTTCCAGTCGTCGTAGAAGTCCGGGTCGTTGTCTTGAAAGTAGGTGTGCGCGCGGTCGAGCTGGGCGTAGAACGCCGAGCCGGACACCTGCGCCAGATCAGGATGCGGCAGTCCCTCCGATTCCCGGGCACGCCAGGCCAGCCACAGATCCACCATGTGGCCGGCCGGGTCGAACTGCTGCGCGTCGGAATCCTCCGCGTTCACCAGCGCGGTGAACAGCGCCAGATCGGCAGCTTGGTTCTTCGTGCCCCACCGCACCGCCTGCTGCTCGCGCCAACGGCTCAGCATCTCCGGGGTGATTTCCGCGTCCGCGGCCAACCCCTGGGTGCGCGCGTAGTCTTCGCGTGCCGCGGCGGTGTCGATGCGGTCCAGCTCGGCGCGGATCCGTTGCCGCCGTGCGGGATCGGCCGCTACGGTCGAAAAGGTCGCCGTGCGAGAGAGCCGGTCGAGTTCGGTGGCGATGCGGTCTCGCCACCGCTCGTCGGTGATCGACGCGCGCTGCCGATCCGCGTCGCTGATCCCGAATTCCACCCCGGGGCGTGAGGTCGGTTCCATCGTGCGGGCGAAGTTGCGGCCGGCGGTCCGCAGCTGTTCCGGGTCGATGCCCAGATTGCGCATGTAGGTTTCGATCGAGGTCGCCACCTCCTGGGCCACCGCCGACCGCCCGCGCCATGCGACCGCGGTCTGATAACTCGTCGCGATCTGGGCAGGGTCCACCCCGGCCAGCGTGCGCATCGTGTTGCGCACCGCCCGCAGCTGTCCTTCGGCGACACCGAGTTCGGCGCGCGTGCGCCGCTCCACCTCCCGCCGGGTCTCATACGCCTGCGAGCGGGCATGGCGCTGCTTCATCTCCACCCGCCGCGCCATCAGCTCGCCGAGCTTCACCGCCACCAGCAGCAGCGTGCGAAGCTCCGCCGCCAATGCGCTGCCGGGATTCTCCAGTTCTGTGTTCATCGTCCGCTCTGCTCCTCGAATGCCTCACCGGCCCAGTCGTTTACGGTCTCGTCCTCCTCGTCCAGCAGCTCGCCGCTATCGGAATCGTCGAACAACCCCGTGGGCGCCGGAGTGTGCGGCAATGCCTCGAGCTGGGTTTCCTTGTAGTAGTGGCCCTCTCCCCCGTCGCAGTACTTGAACGGCCCGTCCGGATCCATCAGCGCCCGCATATGCGGATCGGCGTGATACAGCAGCCAGGTGCTGACTCCGTCATCCGGGTCACGCCGGTGCTTTTCCCAGCTGCGCCAGATCGCTTCCAGCCGCACCACCGCCTCGGCGTGGCGCCACCATTCCGGACACCACTTGGTGGTGCTGGAACCCTGCACGTCGCGGGCGTACAGCACGAAGAAGAACTCGGTGCAGAACGCCTCGAGATTGCGGAAGACCAGTCGATCAGTGGGGCCGCCGTCGGGATCGACGAGCGCGCGGACCTTCTCCGTGGCGATCTCGGTGGCCAGCCGATCCAGTTCCCGGGTCAGCGCACCGCCATCGGCTTCGGCCAGAGCGGCGGCGAACTTGCGATCGGCTAGCCCGTTGATCGTCTGGCGGAGCATCGGCCGAAACCTCTTGTCGACCAGCTCGGCGAACTGGTCGAGCACTTCGGGATGCATGTCCCGCAGGTCAGCGGGACGCTCGGTGTCACTGGTGGTCATGAAATGACGTCCTGTTGTTCGGAGGAAGAGGAGTCCGTGACCGGGAGCGAGGCCCGGTGCTGGCGGCGCAGCAGCCGTGTCAATCCGCCGCGCGAATGGCGCTGGGTCGGTCGTGGTTTGCCCAATCGCGCGGCCGGGTCGAATTCCTCGAGGGAAGCTTCGACCGCTTTGCGGTAGGGCCGATCCCAATACGGCACCGGCCGGATCATCGCCGGCCGTCCGCCCCACAGCACGATGGCGCGTTGGCGGGGCAACTGGTGCAGATGCGCGATGGTCAGGATGCGCACCTGGCGCGCGTCGCGGCCGACCGACACATGCGATTGGCCGGTAGCGAGCAGACCGGCCGGGTGCGAATAGTTCGTCGACGTCGCGATCTCCCAGCGATCCCCGATCAGCTCCGACAAGATCCCCAGCGAACTCTGATCAGCCACCCCGCCGCCGTAGACGCGGATCGGGGCCGCATCCCACAGCTGTTGCATACGATCGGCGCCGAAGCAGGCCACGCCCTGGCTCCAGTTCTGGAGGATCGCCATCACGATGATTCCGCGAGAGCCGTAGTGCGAGAACTTATCCGGCAGGTCCGGCCACTTGATCACGTTGGCCAGCTCATCGAGCGCAGCCAGCATCGGCGTCCGCAGCCGGCCGCCCTGCTGCTCGCCGTACCGCTCGGCCGCATCGCACACCGCCCACGTGAGCGCGGTCGCCAGTGCTCCGGCCGAGTCGACCCCGGCCTTGCTCATCACATACAAGGTGCCGCGAGAGCGCACGAACTCTTCCGGATCGAACTGCGGCACACCAGGTCTGGGCCTGACCCAATCACCGATCGCCTGCCGGCTCAAGATGTTGACCATCTTCTTGGCCGTACCGAACAAACCATCTTTCTGCCGATCGGAATACCCGACGAACCGTTTGAGCGCGCCCGCCGCCGCCGAGAACTCGCTGTTGCGCAGATGATCCAGCGGCGTCCGGTTCGGCTCCACGATCCACTCGTAGACCTTCGTGATCGGCTCCCCGCCGACCGCGGCCGCCAGAAACAGCCGCGCGAGCAGGTCGCGGCCCTCCGGATCGAAGAACGCATCCGGTCGTGAGCCGTCCGGAGTGGATCCGGCGAGGAAGATATCCGCGAGCCGTTCGGCGCGCACATCCCACATATCGCGGTCCCCGATCCGGATCACCTCGATCAAATCCACCCAGAACTCCGGCTTGGAGCCCACAATGCGCTGCGGGTCGAAGACATACGTCGGGCCGGCCTTCCTGCGGACCCCTCTCGTCGCATCCACGATGTCCCGCTTGTTCGACGTGGTCAGCACCGGACCGATTGCCTCGACGATCGCGGGAATGATCCGGGTCGTGGTCTTTCCGCGCCGCGGGCCCCAGAAATCGATCGACAGCTGCTCGCCGTCCTGAAACAACAGCTCCGCCTGAGCGGGATCAGCGGTGATCCGCTCATAGCCTGGTGTCCCGTTCGGCTCGACCAGCATCCCCAGCGACACCCCCGGCCACTGCGGATGCCCCAGGCGCTCAGCGACTTCCAACGCCGCCTTGCGGCGCAACGGCGCCACATCGGCGCGGCTGGCCAGCCACCGCGTCGCGAAGTCGAACCGGGAGCGACCCGATCGGCGACGCCACCACCTGCGCACCATCCACCCCAGCGCGCCGAACTGCGCCGCCCCCAACACCGCCGCCCAAACCGTCGCGGCACCCGGCCATCGTTGCCTGCCCAACCCGAGCGCGAACAACAGTGTCAACGGATTCGCCGGGTGTGCTGCCGCCAACGCCAGCGAACACCATGCCGTCGCGGTCACGGACACATACAGCAGCAGCAACCCGCCCATCACATAGAACATCGAGTCGGAATCGCCGGGATAGGTCGGCTTGTCGAAGTCGGCCACAGCTCACCCCCTCGCCCCGGCAAACCGGGAATCGGTATCGTGCCAGCAGTTTTCGATCTCGATCGGCGTCAAGATCGTCTCGAAAGGCGTCCCTGGCACGCGCTGGGTGCCGACCTTCAGCAGGAACCGGCCGCGCCCCGGTGATGCCGCTTCGCGTCCGCTGTCGGGATCACGCATCCCCGGCGTACTCCAACTCGACACCATGTCGCGATCAGCCGCGGTGAACGGAAGAATCTCATCCAACGCGGCCATCTCATCGCGCGGTAGCGCGCCCACGATCACCGCGCCGGATCTCTCGATGAAGCCCTTGGCCTTCTTGATATCGGCGGCGCTCTCCAGCGACTCCAGGTCCTTGACCGTGTGGGTGATCATCAACAGCGCCGTACCCAAGGTCCGGGTCAACCGGGTGGTGGCGTTGATCCGCTCGACCATGCCCGGCCCGGCGTTGAGCACCCGCCACAGCTCATCGATCAGCGTCAGGAAGTTGCGCTGCGGTGCCAGGCCCGCATCCGCGAGGGTGTGCGCGGCCTCCACCGCGCCGAATCCATCTTCCCAGCACGCGAACATCACCGCGGCCAGCAGCTTGTCATCACCGGCCGACAGCGCCGAGATGTCGACGCACACCGCGGTCGGGACCTCGTCGGCGAGGTTCAGCGGCGCGGAGGTGTGCCCGGCGAACACCGTGCCCAAATCGCCGTCCAGCAGCGCGTCCAGTGTGGCCAGCAGGCCGCGCACGGTGGCGGCGTAGTCGTCGCGGTCGTCGGCGGTGGCGCTGACACGAGCACGGCGCACCAGTTCGGCCGGGGCCGATTCGATCAGCTCGGACAGATCCGAGATCAACGGCGGCGATGCGGGCCCGAAGCGCGGATCCTCATCGAGCATGCGCAGCGCACGTCCGAGGATGTTGCGTTCGATCTGCCCGAGCAGTTCCCCGCGCTCGATCTCGCACAGACCCTGCACCAGCCGGCGCCGCCGGGCGAGGACATCGGCGCGGACGGTCGCGGCCAGATCTTCCCGGCCTGCCTCGATCAGGCGCGGCACGATACTGCCCAGCGCGCCGACGGCTAGCGGGTTCAGGTGCCCGTGCCCGTGGCCGAGACGGATCACCACGCCATCGAGCTCGCGGATCAGCTTGACGTACTCGCCCTTGGTGTCGGCGAAGATCAGTGGAGTGCGCCCGGCCGCGACCTCCCCGGCGACCATCTTCCGTGCCAGCGTGCTCTTGCCGAAGCTGGGCAAACCGAGGATGAACGTCGAGGGGGTGTTCTGGATCCGGGACACGTAGGTGGCCGAGGTCGGGTCGTAGCAGAACGTCGCCCCTGACCCCAGGTGCCGCCCGTGGGGCGTGCCGACCAGCGGGTGAGTGTCACCGGCCACCCACGGGAAAAGCCCGCACGCTTGCACGGTCGTGGCACGAAACATCGGCGGTGGATCCACCACTCCCATCGCGCCGCCGCCCGCCCCTTCCAGCCCACGGCGGGTCAGGCGATGCGAGCGCCGCCATTTCGGCTCCCGCCGTGACGGATCGCGCTCGGCCTGCTCGGCGCGATACCTCTGCGCATCGGCTTTGGCCTTCTCGCGTTGCGCGGCGCGGCGGCGGCTCCGGCTCGCCGCCAGCGCGTCGGTTCTCTCGGCGCGTGGCTTCGGCGGGCGGGGTTCGTAGGATCGGCGGATTTTGTCTTCGACGAACCGGCGCGGGCCGAAAGTCAGATTCGACATCCCCGCACCCCTACGCCTCGCCCTGGAGCGTGCGCGAGACCGTCGCGTGATCGGGCAGCAGCACGCCGATGCCCAGCCCGGTCAAGAACGCTGCGGCCTGTTGATTCCATGCGGGCCGAACCTTCAGGCGCGCAGAGCTTTTCATTTCCTTGACGACCTCGCCGTAGGAGTCCAGCTCCTCGAGGCTGTGCGCGGTCACCGTGATCACCATCGCGTAGTCGGTGACCCCCGCGCCGCGGGCCTCTTCGTCGCGGGCCTGCATCGTCGCGGCCAGGCGTACCTTCGCGCGAGCCGAGGAGATCCCCCGCGACGCGGTCACCTCCGCGGCCGCCGCCAGGTAGTCACCGTCCACGCTCTCGGTGGCCTCACCCGGCGGAAGCGGCCGGTGAATCAGGGTGATCCGCTTGCGCGGAATGTCGCTGCGCCCGACGATCAGGGCGCGCAGAATGCGTTCATCGTGGAAGCCCGCCGGTGGCGCGGTCATCACCCAGGTACGCGAGAACGCGCCATCGTGCGTGTAGGTTTCGCGGTCGAGTTCTTCGGCGGCCATCGGGCCGGCGTCGAGCCAATCGACGACTTCGCCGGGGGTGGGAGAACCGCGCATCCGCATCAGATCCTCTACCGCGGTCTCGGTCTCGGTGCGTGGGTCGTAGGCGCGGCGCACGGTGGCAGCGATCTGGTAGTCGCTCATCGGCTCGGCCACTACCTGCACCCGGCCCAGTGCCCCGCACATCTGCGGCAGCCGTTCGGCCAGGTCGGCGACCATCACCATCGGATCGCGCCGCTTGGCCTCGGTGCGCGCTGCCCACGTGATGGCCATCCGCATGTGCAGCTGGTAGCCGCTGCGATCAGCAGCGCGGCCCGCGCCGGCCTGGTGCAGCCATTCCCGCGCGGCGCGCGGCGCGCCGGAATCCTCGATGCGGTGCATTTCCGACTTGAGCCGGGCTCCGGTCTCTGGGATCGTCTCGGCGACGGTGACCACTGCAACGATGTCGCCCGGCTGTGCGGCCTCGGCCAGGAATCCGCCCCACTCGGCCACCATTGCGTTGATGACGTCCTGCTCCATGCCGTCGATGCCGCGCGGCGAGCACCGCAGCACGGCGGTGTACTGCTTGGTGAACGGGTTCCGGATCATCCCGAAGCGGTGGCCGTGTTTGGTTGTGCCCCACCACATTTCGGTGCTAGCGCCCACGCCCGGCAGCCGGGTGCGGCCGCCAGGGGCTTGTGAGAGCGGACCGGCCCGCAGGATATGACGGCCGCTGCTGCGCTGGCGCCGCCACGCCCCTTCCAGCAACAGCAGGTCATAGCCGGTCTTACCGCCGATCCGCATCGCCAGCGGCGCGACCACCACCAGCGACAGGGCAGCCCACCCGATACCGATCGCGCGAAACCCGAGCATCGTCAGCAACGCCGCGAGCATCAGTGAGACGAACAGCCCGTAGAACACCCTCTTGGGCAGGCCGAATGCGTAGGTCCGGCGCAACTCCACACCCGCGCCGTAGGTCCGCCGCGCATCCGGACGTAACTGATCCACCATCTACCTGAACCTCCGTTTTCCTGCCCCGCAGCGGGCGATCAATTCGTGCCATCGGACCGGCCTCCCGACGGCGGTGCGGCGCCGGACGGCCCCGCCGAGGGCGGAACGTCCGGTGATCCGGTACCGCGGGCCGCGCCATCGGCGGCGATTGTGCCCATCCCGACGCCGATGTTCTCGATGCGTTCCTTGGCCGCTCCGGCGGCCATCGCGATCGGCCCGCCAGCGGCTGAAGCCGCCCCGGACGATGACGCTCCGGCGGCCTGCGATCCCGTCGCACCGGACACCTCACCGCCCGTGCCCCCTCCGCTCCCTGCGGACGAGGACGACTGGATCGGCACGGCCCCGCTCGGTGCGTCGCCGCCGCCGTCGGAACGACCGCCGGAACCGGACGGCTGTTCTCCCCCACCGGCCTGGCTGAATCCGCGCATCGCCCCTCCCAGCAGCGGGACCGCGCCGGTGGCCAGCAACGCACCGCCCATCGCCGCCGCACCTGACCCCCCGGCCATCTGACCGGCCACCGGCACCAGCAACCGAACCAGCGCGGGAAGTGTCAGACACGACAGAGTCAGCAGAATCATCCCGGCGAGGGTGCCTTGAGCGTCCTGTGCGCCCGCTGCCAGCGAAAACGCGATCCCGTAGACGAGGGCGGTGATGAATGGGAACAGCAGGAACACCAGGATCCAAGCCATCAGCTTGCGGTACGCCTGCATCCCGGCCTCGGTGCCGCTCCACGCCGCGGCGAGCGGCAGCGTGCCCAGCACCAGCTTGCTCACCGCGATCTGCACGAGGATGAACACCATCTGCGCGACAACACCCATGACGCCCAGCAGCGCGAAAATGAACAGCAGCCCCGCACCCAGACCACCCCCGAACTCGGCGACCGCGAGCAGCTTGTTCACCGCCTGCACTGGATCAACCCCGCCGGCCATCTGTTCGAGCAGCCACACGCTCGCCGCGCGCATCGCGTCGTCTCCCAAGACCACCAGACCAACCAGCGAACTGGACACGAACACCGACCGCGCCAGGAGAATCGCAGCTTCTTTCGCCTGCTGGCTACGCAGCTGGGCTGACGCCCACGCCAGGCGTACCAGCGCGATGCCCATGCTCACCACGAAGGCGCAGATCTGGAAGAACCGCAGATACGAGTGCGTGCGTCCCACGATGTCCGCGGTGGCGTCGGTGCTGGTCGATGACGTGATCGGCGTGCGGTACCACCAGGAGAACATCAGCGCGATGCCCTTACGCCAGCCCTCGGCGAATTCGACGGCGGCCTTGCCCACCACGCCCTTCATCAGCTCTCCGGCAGCGTCACCGGGGTTGGTGCCGGCCTGGAACACATCGCACCCGCCCTCGACGATCGAACCCAGCACGCCGGGCAACTGGTCGCCGATATCGCGGCACGGCTTGTACAGGTCCGGTTGCTGCCCGTCGCCAGGCGTCGATGGACTCGGCGTAGAGGGAGATGGGCTCGTGGTGGACGGAATCGATGGAATCGAAGGGATAGACGGGATCGACGGAACAGACGGTATGGGGAAAGGCAACTCCGGCTGCGCGGACGCCTGGGCCGGTGTCAGCATCACCACTGACACCGCAACCCAAACGAGCACCGCCAGCCGCGTCACCATGTCGTCCAGCCCGATAGCGAGACCACCGTCAGCTTCGCCGCCGGCGTGTGCGGAGCCCGCATCCGCCAATCACCGTCCTGCCAGACCACCTCGATCGGCACCACGTTCCACACCCCCGGACTGTGAGCCGGGACCGCGTACTGAATCGCGGCGAAATCGCCTTGCCAGCCGGTGATCCGGAAACCTGACGGCCGCAGCGCCAACGCCGAGGTTCCGGAGTAGTCCCACTGCTTGGTCGCCCGCATCTGCGCCAGATCCTCTGGGGTGCCGACGATCTGGTGTGCCATGACCGCGTCGAAGACCTCCCGGCTGCTGGCTGCCCGCCACACGATCTGCCAGGCCGCCAGCGCCGCACCCTGCGGCGTGCGTGTGTAGCCCTCCGCCAACGGTCCCTCGACGCGGGCCGGGCCATCGCTGGTGGAGAACGGCAGGACCCACGGCTTGACCTCCTGCCACATCACCGACTCCGGCGCGGCCGGAGCCGGGCAGTTCGGCGGGGTGTCGCACCGGTAGTCGTCGCGGCTGACCGGCTTCTGCGGAAGTGCCTGCCCAGCAGCGTTGTTCGGATGCGCGACGGGGCGACCCAGCATGTCCGCAGACGGCGGGCCGAAGCCGCCCGGCGCATTCGGCGCGGTCGTGGTCGGCGCCGCCGATGCGCTCGGCCTGCTCTGCGGCTGCGCGTCGTCGTCGTGGCCACCGAGCGCCCGGTAGCCGAGAATGCCCGCCGAGGCGATGACGACGAAGCCTAGAAACCCCGCCGCCAGGACCAGGGTAGTGCGATTGTTCCGCCATCCGGCGCCCCCGGCTGCCGAGGTGGATTCGGTGGTTTCGTTGCTGGTGTCCTTCACGGACTGTTCCCCTCGCTAGTGATGAAATTCGGTGTAGCCGTCGAGGTTCGGCAATACGACGGGATCGGTCGCTACCCGGCCGTCGGCACCGGCCTGCTGCGGTGCCGGCAGTTCGATCTTCCAATCGCCCCCGCGCCAAGCCATCTTGGTTGGCTGGGCCGACAAGTTCCCGTCCGGCATTCGCGTGGCCAGCCACACCGTCGTCGCCTGTGTCGACCAGTGCTCCACCCGGAATCCCGCGAACTGCGCGGTCTGCGCCGGATCGGCCTCGGCCACCACCGAGGCCATCAATCGCTGGACGGCGTAGTTGTCTCGGCCCGGACCCGGCACGACGAGTTCGTGCGCGGCCGCCGACCAGGACTCGGGACCGCCGTCGGGGGCCAGAGCCAGTCGCGCTTGCCCTTGCATGGCGGCCGCCACGGCGCCCTGCGGCGTCGGCTCGTACCCGGTGGGCACCGCGCCGGAGCGCGACTTCGGGCCCGCCGCCGTGAACGGCACGAACACGCCGCGGTAGGACTCCCACCGCGTCCCGTTCGGCGGTGCCGAGACGTTTACCGGCGCCGCTTTATCGGAGGCGTGGTCGTGGTCTGACCCGCAACCGGTGAGGCCGCCGACGGTGAGCGCGATGCCGATCACGACGGCGGCGATGGTGATTGATCTCTTCATGAATTCCGTTCCCTTGTCAGATCACCCAGGCGGCCCAACCGCTGATCGAGCCGAGCAGGATCGCGCAGATCACCACCACGAGCACCCGAGCGGCTGCGCGGTCGACGCCGCCCGCGGCTTGATACAGATGTGCGAACTCGACTCCTGCCAAGACGGCGGCCAAGCCCAGCAGCGCCGTGCACACCCACAGGAAGTGACCAACCAGCGATAGCAACGGGCCGGTCACCTCGGCCGGGGGAATCACCATGTCCTGTGCGAGCATGTCGGCCTGCTCAGCTGAAGAAGGTGATGATGTTGGCCGCGCTCAGGCTGATGATGGTGCCGACGATGCACGCCACCACCGCCACCTTCTGCCCCGGGGAGGCATGACCTTCCGAATACGCCTGGGCGAAACTCACGCCGGATCGGATCGTGAGCCCGATCAATGCGGCCGTGGCGACCCAGCTGGCCACGCCCAGCAGTAGTTTGATCTTGTCCGATCCTGGTGGGGCGGTCGGAGTGAAGTTGATATCGGTGCCGGACTGCCCTGGTGCGGGTGAAGGCTGCTGGGCCAGTAGCTCCAGCACCGTGTGTGTGACGCTCATGTCGTGGGTTCCTCCGTCGTCGAATTCGGTTGAGCGGCATCCCTATCCCGCTGCGGCAGCGTCTTTCGCCGCCGGGATCGAGTGCTGGTTGCGGTAGCGGCCGATCGCCGTGCGGGCGGTGGCGAAGATCTGCTCGGCCAGAGCGGCGACCGGCGCGGGCGGTGTGCGCGTGGGATCGCGATCCCCCAGGCGCACAGCAGAATTGGCGGGAGACCAGCTCGGCAGTTCGTGCGGCTCCAGCGACCGCCACGGCTCGAGCCAGCCCAGCCGCCACGCTTCGCCGCCGACATCGCGCGTCAGTGATTCCACGGTGCTGCGGCGGGTGCCGACCGGCTTGGACAACGGGCGATCGGAGTCGGCAACGGTGACCACCCCCAGCAGGTGAGTGCCGGCCGGAGTGGCGGAATGCATATGGGCCAGCAACGCATGATGCACAGCCGCCAGACCGGACATATGCGTGCGGGCGACCAGCACCACGAACGGCGAATCCACCTCACCGGCGGACCCGATCAGACCAGGCCAGCGACGTCCCGCGTCCCCGGCGAAACTGATCGACATCGCCAGACTCGTCACGCCCGCTCCCCCGTGCGTGCCGACCAGCCACAGCAGCGGTGCCGCGCCGGAGTGACCGGGCACCCGCCGGTTCCACATCGCGACAGGCGGCCACACCCGCGCATCTGCCTGTGGATGGACGTCATCACCAGGTCCGGTAGTCCTCAACGCGCCACCCCCCGTCCACCTCGACGAGCGTGACGGTCACCGTGAACGGGGCCACGGCGTCGCGATGGCCGTCCGGCCAGCTCACGGTCTGGGCCACGCCCACCTTGCGGTCAGCGTGGCCGGGCAGCTCCCGCGGCGGACGCTCCGCGCTGACGAAGGTCTCGGCGTCGACACGTGCTCGCCCGGTGGACCAGTCACCCCACCGCAGCGAGGCTCCCGGTGCCGGGGGAAGCGCAGCAAGGCGGGCGTTCATCGACTCGCTCAGCCACGGCCGAACCCGTTTGAGCGCATCGCCGGGGGCTTCCTCGGCCGGCCGCAACGTGTAGAGCTCACGCATCGCGGCCGCCGCGACGACCTCCGCGCTCTGCCCGGCCACCGGCCCCGCGCTCGTGATCGGACCCGGCCACGCCCTCGCCGTCGACTGCGGCGGCCATGCCGTCTGCTGGGTCTCACCACACCCGACCAACACCGTCACTACAATGGCAATAGCGGTGCAACACAATGCATTTCGGACGATCATCACGTCACCCGCCGCGCGCGCATCCCAGGCTGGATGTCAGCCTCGGTGACCGATTCGCCGGTTTGTGGCGCGTGGATCATCCGGCCACCGCCGATCGCGATGCCCACGTGACCCGGCAGCCCGTCCGAGCCGAACTCGCCGAACACGAGATCTCCCGGCTGCGCCTGGTCTATCGGAACCTCGACGCCGACGCTCCACTGCTGCTCGCTCGTGCGCGGCAGGGTTGCCCCGGTCGCGGCGTGCACGGCATAGGAGGTCAGTCCAGAGCAGTCGAAACCGCCGGCGGACGGTCCCCCAGGTCCACCGCCGCCCCACACGTACGGGGTGCCGATGTAGCCGCGCGCTGCGTCCACGATCTGTGAGCCGCTGGCGCTGCCGGGGGTCGGGATGAACCGGCCCGTGCTTCCTGCCGCCCGGAAATTCGGCTCGTCGCCGGTGATGATCCGCACGTACTCCGTCGTCTCCGAATACGGTGGGACACCACCGGATTCGCGCACGGCGTTCTCGCCGGCGTTGTAGGCAGCCAGCGCCAGTGTCGCGGTGTCGCCGTGTACGGTGCCCTCGGCCTTCCATTTGTCGATCTGGTCGGCCAGCGCGCACATGTAGCGGCCCTGCCCGATGATCGCGTCGCCGTCGTCCCAGACGCTCGCCGCGCCGTTGCCGTCGGCGTCGACGACGTAGGGCTGACCGTCCAACGGGTCGGTCGCGGTTGCGGTCGACGGAAGAAACTGAGCAAGGCCCTCAGCCCCGGACGGAGAGGTCAGCCCACGGCGAAACCCCGACTCCTGCTTGCCCTGCGCGGCCAGCAGCGACGCGCTGATCTGTGGGCACAACGAACCCGCCTTGCGATACCACGGCTCGAGTTCGGCAGGCACGCTGCCGTCGGCGAGCTGACCGCCCGCGGTTCCGAACCCAGGAGGGCATTGACTCGGTGCGCTCGGAATGGTCGGGGTGGTCGGCGTTCCGGACCGGGGCGCCTGCACTTCCGGTGCAGGGGTCGCCGCGCCTTGCAGCCACGGCACTGGGTCGATCTGCTTGCCACCCGCGAACCGGCCTCCGGGCACAACCTCGAAGTGCAGATGCGGCCCGGTGGACTCACCGGCCGAGCCGACCGTGCCGATCTGCTGTCCGGCCGTGACCTTTTCACCGACGTGCACACCGATGCCGGAGTCGAACTCGTGCCCGTAGACCGTCGACACCGGCTGGCCCCGCTCGTCGATCGAGTCGATCACGATCCAGTTGCCGAATCCTGACGCCGGGCCGGCAGCGACGACAGTGCCGTCCATCGCGGCGTAGATCGGTGTGCCCGCGGCCGCCGCCATGTCGACGCCCAGATGCGTGCCGCCTCGCGCGCCGAAGGTGTCGGAGATGGTGTAGGTGTTCTCAGCCAATGGCATCGATCGCCTCCCGGGAACGTTCGGGGCCGATGCGGCTTGGGCCGGTTGCTCCGCGGCCGCGGGCGACACCGGTCCAGCCAGCACGTTGTCGCTGGTCGATGTCTGCGGACCACAGGTCTGAGACGACTGGTCGGAGTCGTTGAACACCAGCAGCATCACGGTGGTGAGCAGCATCAGGCCCATACCAGCGGCCGCGATCGGCGCCGCTGCTCCGGCGGTGCTCACCGGATGCCACTCTCACCGCTGCCCACCGCATCACTCATCGCCCCGGCACGGACGAGGTGGCCGTGGTGGGGCGCACCGTGGTGGAGCTGGCGCCAGCCTTCTTGTCGAGGGCCTTCGCGAGCGCGCTCAGCCACTGCACGGTGTACTGGGTCGGTGTCTGCCCGTCGGCGCCGACCTGAGCGACGTCGTAGGAGGTGTGCTGGGCGCCGGAATTCCAGTACCGCAGGTCGGTAGCCATCTGCACCAGGCCCGCGTTGTCGCTCACATCGCGTGTGACCTCATTGAAGATGTAGCGCACTCCGGCCGAAATGGTCGCCGGAGGAACCATGTCCAACACCGCACCGGCCAGCTGGATCCCCAAATCACCCAGCGCTCCAACAGGATTGGTCATCCCGACCGCGACGAGCGAGGCGATGTTGGCCGGCGTCAGAACCTTCTGTGCCACCGTGACCGCTGCCGAGAACCCCATCACGCCGGCCTTGATCACCGCGCGGATCACATCGTTGTCCGCCGCGGGTGTCGCCGACCGCGGATCGGAGTTCTGCGCCAGTCTGCCCAGCACGGTGGTGCCGGAGTTGTTGATGCTGAACTTGCCGTTGCTGAAGTTGATGTCGTTGTTGATCACCCCGGCCGCGGTACGCAGCACCGATCCGCCCAGCGCCGTCGCGATATCGGACACCGTGCGCAACGGATCTTGCGCGGAAAAGTGGATCTGACCACCGAGGTTGGCGATCGTGCGGGCCAGCGGCGCGTCTTTCGGAGTGGAGCACGCCACGTCACCGCCCGCGCACCATGACGCCACGCGCCCGGTCAGCTGCCCGTAGCCGGTCGACGTGCTCAGCGCTGGAGCGATCCCACCGCCGACGGTCGGAGTGGTCGAGGTCAGCAGCAATTGCGACAACAGCGACTGATCCAGCCCCGAGGGCACCGCCGGCGACAGCCGCTGTGGTGCACCAGGGAACACCGCAGACTGATCCTCACGGATCGGGGACGAGAACAACGACACGGCCGCGACCCGGTCCGACCGCACCGGTGCGTTGACATTGCCCGACCCGATCATTCGAGCCAGTTCATCGGCTATCTCCGCCCCCTGGGAATAGCCGACCAACGCGATCATCGACGACGGGCAGCGCTGCGCGTACGCGCTGATAGTGCGGATCCCTGCGGCCACGCCACCGGTCATCGACTCCGCATAGGGCTTGTCGTGGAATCCGAAATCGGCTGCGTAGGGCACCATCTGACGTGAGACGACGCCCGGAGCCTCCCGCAGCAGCGGCAACGTCACCGTCTGGCCGAGGAAACCGGAATCGGTGGTCGGGTCGCTCTGCTCCCCTGACTGCCCGGTGCCCTGGAAGGCCACCACATGCAAAGGCGTGCAAGGGATCTGCTGCTGGTCCTGCGGAGCAGTCGTCGTTGTGCCGGGCTCTGCCGGCTCGGCCGCCGCAGGGGCTAGTGTCACGGCCCCGACAGCCGCGGCCACCATCGCCGCCGCGGTGACGCGGCCGACCACCGTCGAATTCTTCATCGAAGCTCTCCCAACAGATGCAGATAGGCCGCCCTCGTGGGCGAGGCCAGGCGATGCCAGCCGACAAGACCGCCTTCGGCCAGATGCAGGTCATAAGGAACCGAGACCACCGCGCGGATCCACTCGCCGAGGAAAGCGCGCACATGAGCGGCGATCCCTGGATCGGCACCGGGATGCTGATGCGTCACCACCAGAACCGCGTCACCGATGACGAACTCGCCGAAATGCTGGTCGAGCCAGATCAGGGCGGGTTTCAGCCGGTTGATCGTGTCGGCGCGGGCCGCCACCGTGATCACCAGCCCGATGCGGGGATCGGTCAGAAGCGGCGCCGTACCGCGATTGCTCGCCGGCGCTCCGCCGTCATAGACCGCCAACGCTCCAGCATCGGTGAGATGGCGGTGTACCGACACGAACGACTCACGCCGCGGCAGGGGGTCCGGCGTCCGCGCCAGCACGCTCGCGCCGCACGACGCGTGCCCGAGGAAGCGGTTCACCGTGGAGGGCAGGCTCGGACACTCGGCCTCCAGCCAGGATTGCAGCGTGCTCACCGGCGCGGCAGAGTCACAGCCGCGCAGGGCCAGGTCGCCGCCCCCAAGGGTGGCGTCGACCGCGACCGGCCACAGCTCCCCGTCACTGTCGCTCGCCATCGCCGCGGCCAGGCCCAGGGCGGTAGTGGTTGCTCCAGACCCGCCCGCGGTGCCGACCACCAGCACCGCAGGGATGTCGATTCGCAGAAGACGTCCCTGTCCACCACGCAGGGCCACCGGATCGGTGGGCGAACCGGACCCGGCAGGCGCACACAGCGCATCCGCCTCGGAAGTAGCTGCGCCGGTGGCGTTTTCGTCGATCTCGAAATGCACGGCCATCAGTTCCCCCCGGCGGTGATCGAAGCGATCAGAGTGCGGCCGTCGCGCTGGACAGTGGTTTCGGTCTGCTCCCAGCCCGCTTGCTTGCCGTCCGGGTACCGCTCGGTGACCTGCACGCCGAACGTGTCCGGGCCGCGCGGGGTGATGGTGACGCAGTGCTCGGTACCCGCCGGGGTCTGATCGATGGCTTGCTTCGTCTTCTCCACAGGGGCTGCCACCGCGTCCGGCGCCAGGACCGAACGCACCGCATCCGCACTACGCAGAACGTAGAAGGCGTACTGCTGGTAGAGAATCACCCCCGTCGGCGTATTCAGGTCCCCCGCGCCCGCGCCGACAATCCTTGTGGCTGAGGTCATTTCCTGGCACCACGCTGCCTGTGTCGGCACCGCGGTCGAGGAGGTCTGAGGTGCCGTGGCGGGCACGAGCGTTGGCCCCGGTGCCGCGACGTCCCCACCGGAGGTCACCACCAACACAGCCCCCGCCGCGATCGCCGCGACGGCGCAGGCCGCTCCCACGAACACGCCGATCCGGACGAACCGGTCCCGCCGCCGCTTGGCGCGTAATGCTCGTTCCCGAGCATCGGCCGCCAGCGCCGCCATCGGGTCATCTGCCAGCAGATCGGGTATTGCCGTCGGCGCCGGATCGCTGCCGTCATCGTCGTCTCGGTCCACGACGTCCTCGGCCAGGTCGGCGGCGGGGGCGGGGGCATCGCCGGTCTCCTCGACCCACGCCATCCAACCGGCGTCGACGTCCATTTGCGACGACACGGACGCCGTCGAGGAGACCGGCGACAGCGGCGGCATCCAGCTCCGCTGGTCAGCAGCGCTCTCGGCTGATGGGTCATTCATCGGTGACACACCCCTTCCCCCGGCCCCGTCAGGCCCCGACCGCGGCCGAAACCACTCCGATCAGGTCATTGATCGGCGCCGCAGCCGGACCGGCCTGTTCGGGAGTGAGCGTGGGCAACTGGTGCACGGCGTCGCGCAATCCAGCCACGGCCGCACCCGCCTGCGGGCTCGACGCCGCGAACTGATCGACGCTGGCGTGCACCTGCGCGGTAACCGATTCGACCGCCTGGCCCACCTGCTGCTGGACGGCACCGGCCGCCTGGTTGACCTGCTGCTGCACCGCCCCGGCGGCCTGGGTCACCTGCTGTTGCACGGCACCGACATCGACCACGGGCGGCATAGGTGCCGGGGCCGGAGCCGGCGGAGGGGGCGGCGGCAGCTCGACCAGCGGCGGAAGCGGACCCGGCGCGGGAACGTTGGTGCCTGCGCCGATCGCACCACCGAGCGCTCCACCGATCAGGCCACCACCGATCAGGCCGACCGCGGCCGCCGGAAGGCCGACCACCGCTGTTCCGACCATGCAGCCGCCGATGATGCCCGCCGTGGCGCCGAGCGGTGCGCCCACTCCGGCGGCCGCACCTCCGGCCGCGAAACCGATCAACCCGCCGGCCACCATGCCGACACCGCAGCCGGCCAGAGCCGGGACGGGCGTGGTCACAATCCCGCCGACATAGGCACCCAGGCCCGCGCCCGCCATCGTCGATGCCGCGCGACGGTCGGACTCCTGATCGCTGAATCCGAGCCGGTCATACCCGTCGGCGATCCACCACTCCGCCCAGTCCGAGTACTTCTGAGCCTTGGCGACCAAGGCCGGATCGATCCAATCCGGCACATCGACAGTCGTCGATCCGAATCGGAACGTGGTCGGCTGCGCCGGACCAGGTGCCGGAGCGGGCTGCGGTGCGGCGGGCTTGTCTTGCACCCGGTCGTCATCGCCAGATTCGTTGTCGCTCTGCTGCGGCGCAGGATCGGTCCGCTGAGGCTGAATCAGCGTTTCCCGCTGCGGCGCGGTCTGCTGGCTCGGCCGTGGGCGAGCCGGAGGTGGACCAGGATCAGGAATCCAGTCGGCCAAACTCGGCTGGGCTGGCGGCTGGGGTGGTGCGGTCAAACCCGGTTGCCCTTGCTCCGGAGCAGCCAAGCCGGGCTGACCGGGCGCGGCATGGGCGACTCCCGCACCTGCGGCGCCGACCGCCAGTGCGAGCGGCAACGCTGTGGCCGCGGCCCAACGCCTCCCCCGACGTCTGCGTGAATTTGCCACTTCTCCACTCCTCGAACTCGATTCGAACTGCACGCGTTTGTGCGCGTACGCGGCGCCGCGGAAGATCGCCGGGCCACCGTCCTCCCGACGGGCGACAGCACCCGCCCTCGCGCCCTCGCGCGCGGGCGCGTGCGCGCCCTCGCACGCGGGACCGTGCGCGATCACGCACGCGCGCTCGCGCGTGCCAATGCCGTCGATGGTGCTCGTAGCTGTCATCCCGGAACCCGTCGCTGATCTGGGCCGCAGTGCCCCTTGTTGAGGACTCGTGCTCGCGGCCGCGGACCGCAGGTACAGACGGTCCACCACCTCAATCTGCCACCACATCAGGCGAAACTAAAGCGAATTTGGACCGAATGTCAAAGGAATCTTAGCCGCAAGGGTGTGCGCAGCGGAAAAACCGCTGGTCGCGGCGGGTTGGCCGGTCAGGACGCCGAAACGGAACTTTGTACGCTTCGGATTCGCTTAGGCGGTATGATCCCGCGCATGGACGAGGCGAAGCTGAAGCGATTCGGCAACATTGTGCGAGAGCGTCGGCTAGAGCTGGGCCTCACGCAGGACGAGGTCACCGAACGTGGTGGCCCATCCGACAAACGGCAGACCAAGATCGAGAATGGGCAGCCTCCGGTGCCCAGCGTCACGACCTTGAGAAACCTCGACGTCGCGTTGGAATGGGAGCCCGGCAGTGCGGCCGCGACGCTGCGCGGCGGCAACCCGACCGTCGCGAAAAGGCGACCGGGGATGTACACCAGTGAGGAGGTCGAACGACGTGTCGCCTTGGAGCTGGCTCTCGCCCGCCATGGAATCGACCGCGTTGCTGCCCGTCACCACGCCTCCGGGCCCGGAGGAGGGCTGCAACTCGGCGCGAAGACCGTCGACCAGCTGATCGAAGTACTCAACTCGATCCCGGGTCCGGCCGAGACTTCCCCGCCTGCTGCTGATTCCGGTGCCGACACCTCGACGAAGACTGACGACGACACCGACCAGCCGCAATCCACGGGCCGGCCGCGCCGACGACGTCGCCGCGCCGACGACGAGTAACAGCCGCAGGGCACGGAACTACACCGCACGGGGACACTCCTCCCGCCGCGCACCGACCTCGTCCACGATCCTCAACGCCGAACCCCACAGCGCCTCAAGTGTTTCCATTTCCGGCAAGATGCAGGAGTCGAATAGTGGCTCGCCGGCAGCGGCTGTCCCGCCGATCTCGCTGAGCCACCGTGCTGCCTCGGCCAGCTCCACGACGCTGCGCATCGCCTCCTGCTCGTCCTCGTCCGCGATGAGCGCGACGATTCGCGCTTCGGCGGCGTCGGGCAGCGGGCGCACGTAGCGACCCACGATCGCCGCCGCATCCAAGATCTCCACGCGGCAGCGATGCAGCCGGGCTGCGGGTGAGAAGGCCCACCGATCGCGCAGCTCCAGCCGCAACACCACCTCCGGCGCCGCGCTGGTCAACGACCGCCACAGAGGCCGCAGTTTCCGAAGCTGGCGCGACGAGCGATCCACTCGAAGCAACCGCGTCAGCGCCCGGAACGCCGAGGGAGTCAAGGCGATAGCCGCGGCGAGAACGAACGGCAACAGACCCTCACCAGAGGCACCCACTCGAGCCCAGTGCGTGTAGGCCGTCTCTACTCCTGCGGCGTCCAGGACGATGCCTGCGCCCATCGCCGTCATCACCACTGTGCCGCACAGGCCGAGGGCGAACATGATCACCACCACCAGCCGTTCCCTGGCCAGTGTCGTGCGATTTCGCAATCTCCGCACCGAATCCAGGATGTAGACCGACACGCCTGCCAGCAGGCCGGTGTAGGCGATGAAGTAGGCCGCGTAACGCCAACCGCCCTGGTCCGGAACACTTACCGACGCCTGTCGCGCGGGCTGGCTCAACACCACGAATGCCACACCGAGCAGGCATGCCAGCACAATGAGCCCTCGCAGTGGCCGCTGATACCCGTCGATTCCCCGATCCCACAGCAGGAACATGCCCACGGTCAGCACACACGCGAGAACGAACAAGAAGTGCCACAGGTCGAAGAGGATCGGCAAGCCACCGGGAATCAAGGCATCGACCTGCCGAGCAATCGCGGGCTCTCGCAGCAGCGCTGACGCCACCGCCAGCGCGAGCGCCTTGTTGATCAACCGGTCCATTCTGGTCGTCCGCACCAATGACACTCGGGTCAAAGCCACGACCACCAGAAACGCCAACACCGCCACGGTGAACCACACCGGTAGCCTGTCGTGCTCCCACATCAGAGGGCTCGAACGGACGTGCCCGGAACATGCCAGGCTCCGAATCGGTTTCTGCCGCACCACGACCCCACCAGATCGTGATCGACCGGCGTCCGGGCCGTCGGATCGACAGCCCGGACATCGCAACGCCCATCAGACACGCCGGGGCATTCGGCGTTGATCACTGCGCTCGTAGTCTCACCTCGACGGTGCCTTCCGGCCGACATGCCGTACCCCTCTGCCCGTGCGCAACACGGTGATGCTGGAGATCATTGACAGGTCCGCTCCGCCGAGCCGGGGCCAACCACTGAGACGCAAGGCATGAGCCCGGTGAACGGGCAAGCACTGCTTGTGACTCATACACAAATCATACGCAAGCACATGGAAACTTCAACTAGATTGTTTCGGTAATGCAGCTCTCGCGGTGGACCCCGCAAGACATGAATATCCCTGCTTTGCCGTGGTTGAGGTCTCGCTGTAAGGTCCCCGGCAACCGGTGAATCGATTCGACAGTGATTTCGTATCTACTTGCGTAAAATGACCCGTAACAGAGTCTGATCATTCGCAGAGGGGCTTCATGGACGACGCAGCCGCGAGGCGCCTGCGCGACTTTGTGATCTTGGACGATGCCTCGGCCAAGCGATTGCGCGACTTCGTCGCAGCGCGGATGGGGCAACTCGGCCGATCGCGGCGCCAGGTCAGCCTTCGAGGCGGGCCCACCGAACCCACCATGCTCAAGATCGAGCGCGAGCAGGCCCGCCGCCTCGAACCGGAGACGCTACGCAGGCTCAATGTCGGACTGGACTGCGAACCGGGTTCTGCGGAGAACGTCATCGCCGGCAGGCAACCGACACCGAAACGTGGCGGCACGGACATCGCCGTCGGACCGCCGGCGGTGGAGGTTCCAGTCGACACGATCACTGCCCTGGTGGCTGCTGCTGCCGAGATCAACCGGCTCGCACAATCAGAGGCACCGGCGATGCAGCAGGCCGCCGAACATCTTGACGCCGCAGTTCAACCGCTGTACTCCCGTTACATCACCCAGCTGCTCGAAGCCAATCATCGACAGCAGGGTGCTCTCGGTCCGCTGGTCGCGCTGCTTGGTCCCTTCCTGGATCGCCCCATCGACCCGGACCAGGAGGACGACGAGGAGCCGCTGTATCGCCGATGGCTCGCCGGAATGTGCCCCGACCTCGATGACGCGACGACAATGAGGTTCCGAGCCAGACTGGAGGGCAGCAGATGACATGGTCGCTGGCGCAGCGAGTCGACACGCTATTTCGAGCACTACACAACAGCGACGAGGGCGAACCCAGCCCGCAACTCGTCGCCGAGGCGATCCGTGACGGCGGCCTCGAGGTGACGGCCGACGAACTGGCCGACATCCGTGCAGGCGCCACCACCACGCGCACCGACCTGCTCGCCGCCCTCGCCCGCCACTTCAACCAGCCAGCCTGGTATCTCACCGATCCGGGTGACACCCAGCGTGTGCGCGACGCGCATAGCCAGCTGGAGCTGCTGGCCACCCTGCGCGACGCCGGAGTACACCGGGTCCGATTACGCGGACCCGATCCGTCGACATCCGATCGCGAAGCATTGACCAGGTCGCTACGCGCCCACGGTGACGGTCACCTTCCCTGACCGCGCCGAGACAGCTTGAGCCGCAAACCCTCCGGCTTCAAGGTGATCGTCTCGCGCACCTTCAACTCGTATGAGCGGTCGGGCTTGAGATCGTAGTTCCGCAGTATGGTGGCCAGCACGAGTTGCAGTTCGTGGTATGCGAATTGGCGTCCGATACACGCACGCAGACCCACACCCCACGGCCGGTACAGCTCGGGGTGTCGGCCGCGGACTCGCTCCGGCGCGAACCGGTCCGGATCGAACGCCTCCGGATCTCCTCCCCACAGCTGGTGGCGATGCAGCTGCAACAGCACCACGAAGACCCATTCGCCCTTCTCGAACGGGTACTTGCCGCCCAGCATCGTATCCGTCCGAGCCTTGCGGAAATAGCCCGGCGCCGTAGGCCACAGCCGCAACGTCTCATCCACGATGCGCCGGATATAGCGCAGCTTCGGTACCTGTTCCACTGCCAGCTCATCACCGGTCCAGACGTCATCGATCTCGGCGCGGGCGCGATCGGCGATCTCGGGATGGACCGACAGATAGTGCAGTGCGAAGGCGAGCACACCGGCTGTCGTCTCGTGGCCCGCGGTCAGGAACGTCAGGATCTGGCGGCGGATGTTCTCCGCGCTCAAACGCTCTCCGGTGTCCGGATCGGGCACCGTCAACATCCGCTCCAGCAGATCCCCGCGGGCCTCGCCACCGTCGCGCTGCCGCTTCGCGATCACCTCGTCGACCTCACGGTTGACGAACGCGATGTCGCGGCCATGCTGGCTCAGCTGCTCCCGAAACACCGTGCGCTCCAACAACGGATGCGAATAGCTCGACCGGTTCACGTACGTGAGGATGCGCAACATCGCTGCCACGAGCGGATGCGGATCGGTGCGCGCGAACGAGTCGAAGCTGTAGTCGAAGGCAGCGCGACCGATCACCTCGAGAGCGACTTTGTTCGCGTCACCCGGTATATCGATCCACTCGCCCTCGCGATCCGCCCAATGCTCGACCAACTCGCCGGCGACGGTCTGCATCGTGGCGTGGTAGCCCTTCATCGCGGCCGCCGAGAACGACGGAGCCAAAATCGCGTGCGCCCTGCGCCAATTCGGCTCGGAGTTGTGCGCGGTGAACAGGCCGTCCTTCACGATCGGCCGCAAATTGCGCACGGGAATGCCCAGGAACTTCGCCCAAGCACCATCATCGTTGATCTCCCGCAGCAGGTCTGGATCCGACACATAGGTCACGCGCTGGCCGAAGATCAGCCGCTCGTAGATACCGCCGTACCGCTGCGCACCACGCATGCCCCACTGGCTCGAGTCGGTGACATGCAGGTCCCATACGTCGCCCAGCCACGGAATGCGGTGCGGCGGATGCGGGAGCACCCGGTCGGCAGCGCGGATCCGCTCACTCACTGGCGTTGTCGTCATAGTGCGTGTTCTCCATCCAGTTGAAGGGCCTGCGCGTGCCTGTGCGCATCCTCCCAGTGCGCCGCGACTTTGCGCAGCGCAGGAACTTCGTCGACCACATCCCCACCCCGTGCGGATGCTTGAAGCCGCCGATAGCCTTCTGGCGGCTCACCAGCGGTTTTTCGCTGTATCGCCATCACGATCTGGATGGCTTCCCCCCGGGCCCCTTCGACATCGGCCGGCACCGGACCCGCGTAGCGGCCCAGCACCAGAAGTGCGTCCCGGATCTCCACCGTCATCCGATGCACCCGCTGCCGTGGAGTCATCGTGACGTCACGGGTCAACCGCGGAATTTCCGGGCAGGCGCGCACCAACTCTTCCCACATCGGCGTGAGCTGCCGAACCGCCCGAGACGCCGGATCGATGCGCAACCGGCGCGCCACCTCGACCATCACCCCCGCCGCCGCGACGGTTGCTCCGCCCCCGAGCAGGTACACGAAATTGTTCTCGTTCGCCCGGAAACGGAATCCGACGAACCAGCTCCCGTACCCGGTCGCCGCGCACAACGAGGAGATGAAGATCGAAATCGCCTCCTCGAAGGCCCAGCCCCCGATGATCGCGATCACCACATAGGTCAGCCGGTGTTCCGGGCGCAGATGCCCGGCTCGCAGTTCGTGGATGCTGGGCCGCAGCATGAGCAGTCCCGTCGCCGCGCACCAGCCGGAGAAGCCAGCGAAATACAGAGGCGTCTGCCAGCCCTCGGTGCGATCGATGTACTGCCCGATCGCTCGCGCATGGCTGCCCAGCAGCAGCATCGCCGCCGCGGTCGAATAAGCGCTGACCCACACCAGCCTGCTCGTGCGGGCCGCTCGCCGATGCCAGTCCTCGGCCCACGTCGCAACCAGCAACAGCAGCGGCGCGAACAGCATCACCATCACAACGGTGCTCAGCTGCCGCGTGAACCCGACGCTGAAGACATTCATCTGCGCCAGCCAGTCCTGCACCGCCCGTTCGCGCAGCAGGCCGGACAAGGTGCCGAACGCCAGCGCGTACGTGATCAGCCGCTCACTCGGATCGGCCCGGATCGAGAAGAAGATGAACCGCAGTACCAGCACGCCCACGCTGAATCCCAGAATCGCCCAAGCGACCGGCGCAGGTGCCGAAGAAGTCACCCCTCCCTCCAGAACGACCTCATCGGCGTAGTCTTCCGCCAGCGCGACGTACTCGACAGCATCAGGTCGGCAAACAGCTCCGCTTCGTCCTCCTGCCAGGACACGAACTCGCTGCGGCCCAGCACCCGCCGGATCGTCGCCGGGTCGATACCCGGAAGCAACTGCTCCAACCCGACCAGGCCGCCGTCCTCGTCGCGGGAATGATCCAGCACCATGTGCCCCACCTCGTGCATCAGAATCTGGTCGACATGAAAATCGGTCGTACCCAGCGCAAACGCGATCACATCGGCCTCATCGGTATCCAGCCACAACCCGCACGGCGTCCCACGCCCCGGATCCCAGACTCCCGGCAGCGCCGCTGCCTCCACCGGCATCAACCTGATCGGCCGCCCGCGCCACTCCCCCAGCGCCGCAAGAAATTTCGCCCGGTCCCACGGCGACGGAACCAGATGCATCAGGTCCGCCCGCCTGCCCAGCACACGACTCGTCGAGTCCTCCACGCCCCGCCATCCCTTCGCTGACCGAGGGCCGCCCAAAGGGTCCGCTGCCCCGGACCCCGCACTCCCGACCGCCAACCCCAGGAATGCGGATAACATCCCGGCTTACACCAAACCTCCAGCCTCTGCCAACATCAAAAACGCCAGCTAACAGGCCGCAACAGATCGCGACCGAGCCCCCGTGCCGCGCCCGCATCCGGCGTCCGAACCGATCTCGTTGCTCAGAACGCACGCAACATCCGATCCCGCCGCACCATCCCGTCCCGGCGTGCCCCGGTCATGATCAGCGTCGCCAACATCTCGGCTTCGTACTCGTCGCGGGTCGCGTAGCTGTTCACCCCGCGGGCCGTGCGGACCATCGAGGCATCCACCCCGCCATCCAGGTTGACCCCCATCAGCATCCGCGACAGCTGCGCCGGCGACGCGCGATGGCCGTGCCCGAGCAGCATGTGCGCCGCCTCGTGCCCGATCACGTGCCGCTCCTGGGTGGGATCCTCCGAGAGCCGATGCAAGACAACGTCGTCGTCCGGACGCGCCAGCCACAGCCCGCACAAACCCACCGGCAAATTTGCTGGAAGTGGTCTCCGGATGATCCTTCGCCCCCGGACCCGCTCCAGCGACGCGAAGAACTCCTCGACACTCCAGTCTTCTGGCAGCGCCAGCCGATCGACGATCTCCTCGAACCGCGAGCGCGTCGACCACGGGCGCCGAAAACGAGCAAACAACCTAGCCTCCCCTTCCATGCAGTGTTGCTCCACGGCTGCGGCTACGCGACTGCTGCCGATGCAGCGCCGTTGATGAAATCCGCTGTAGCGCAGCACGATTCGAACCGACCATCCAAGCACACCGAGGTCCGGGCACAGCAATGCCCGGGGTCGGGGTGGTCGTCGACGACCACCCCGACCCCGGGCAAGACAGAAGGATTCCGCAGGGCGGCGCCATCTGCGACCGCAGTGAGCGGGGATCGAATCGGTTCATCGCCAGTCCTTCATGTGAGCACCAGAAAGCAGACCCACCCGATGTGGGCCTCGGCTTTCCGGACAGGAGTACGCTCACAGGCCGGCGCGTCACGATCTAAACCGTGACCTGCCCGATAGTAGCCAGCCCCCGATCACCTGGGCAACCGACCACAGACGGAGATCATCTTCCGTCGAACTCGCATATGCTTGGCGAATGGCTCTACCGGGGAGATGGGTCGCAGTCGACATCATCGGCACAAATCTCAGCGAAGACATATTCATTCACTCCGCCGGCGGCGAGCGGGTCGCGAAGCCGCTTCGTCGCTGCGCTCGGCAATTGCACTTCGATCGAATCGGCGAGACCGCCTTTCGGGCCGTCGTCAATGCGGCTCTCGCCGGCCGTGACCTTCCGAAGATCGACGGCCTGGTGACCGAGGTCTACCAGATCGATGCCTCCGATGGCACGCCCGTCGGCCTCATCGTCTGGGTGGCCACCAAACCGCCCACCGAGCGGCCCACCTACAACGCCTGGCTCCTCGACATGACGGCGATGACCACACGCACCACCGGCGACGACCCGTCAATGATCGGTGACGGCCGCGAAGAAGGCGAAGAACGCCACGTGCAGTACCTATTCATGTGGCTGCACCCCGAAGACGCCTGGTCGCTGGTCGGCGGCTACTACGACGCACTCACCGGCGACGACGGGATCCTGATCCAAAGCTACTGGTCACTACGCCCGCAGGGCACCTGGGTACACATGTGGTCCAGCTGCCGCCTGCGCGTAGCCGCCGACGGCAACCGAACCCTCTACGGGCTCACCCTCAAACTCGACCACCGCGACAACATGGAGAACAACATCTCCTCGCTGGTCCGCTTCAGCGCCGCGACGGTGCTGCTGGTCGAAAAGCAGAAGCGCATCCCCATCACCTCGGTCGGCAAGCTCGCGCCACTCGGCGAGCAGCGCATCGCGCAAGTCCTCGATCAGGTCGACCTCAACGAACTCACCATCGACCCGGCCGAAGAACCGGTCGAACAGAAGATCGAGATCGACGGCCGTCCCTTCATCGCAGCGAAATTCGCCCTCCACAGCTCCCGTGAGAAACACGGCGACCCGGTAGCGATCATTCTGCTGCGCGAAGATCAATCCGACTGAGCCACCCCGAAACTCTACTAGCCCAAACTATTTGGAGGTCAATTCTCGTGCGCGTTCTCGTCACCGGTGCCAACCGCGGCATCGGCGCTGCCATCGCTAGCTACCTGGTCAAAGACGGTCACACCGTCTGGGGAACCCACCGCGGCTCCACCGTGCCCGACGGTGTCCGAGGCGTCGAATGCGATGTCACCAATGTCGAGTCCGTCGACCGCGCGTTCAGCCACATCGAGGCCGAAGACGGCCCCGTCGAAGGGCTGGTAGCCAACGCGGGCATCACCGACGACACTCTGCTGATGCGAATGGACGAGGACCAGTTCACCCGCGTAATCGACACCAATCTCACCGGTGTCTACCGCGTGGTCAAGCGCGCGAACCGCAACATGCTGCGCAACCGATTCGGCCGCATCGTCATCATCGGGTCGGCGAGCGGGCTGGCAGGAATGCCCGGTCAGCTCAACTACGTCTCCGCCAAGGCCGGCCTCGTAGGCATGGCCCGCGGCCTTGTCCGCGAGTTCGGCCCGCGCAACATCACCGCCAACGTCGTCGCTCCAGGCTTCACCGAAACCGACATGGCCGCAGCCGTCTCGCCCGACGTCATCAAGAAGGCGACGGAGTTCACCCCGCTCGGACGCATCGGCAAGCCCGAAGAAGTCGCCGCGACCGTCGCCTTCCTGCTATCCCCGAACGCCGGATTCATCACCGGCACGGTCATCAACGTCGACGGAGGAATCGGGATGGGCCACTAGCCCGGCCACCCGATCTCACCGCACGCGCCCCGCGAGCCGACCACGGCAGCCCGGATCCGTCATGCGTTCCCTCGCCCGACAGATCCGTCCAGATCATGCCGCCATCGGTGAGGGCGCGCACATGAATACGTGCGGTGACCACCACGCCGGCGCCGATCAGCTGATCGGCGACCATATCGCAAGCCACGATGAGCGGCCCCGCTACCTTCACGGAGCCGACCACGATCAACACGGCCCGATCGGTCCCCAGCGACTCCGCGACCCCTGCCATCGTGGTGGTCACCGTCCCATCCACGCGCCAGTGCAACGTCGCCGCCACGTCCGACTCCCGCAACAGCACCACCACCAGGCCGGCGCCCGCATGGCGTACACCACGCGCGGCCTCGAGCGCAGCCAGGACCGCTGCCGAGGAATCGTCACCGACCAACATCGAACTCCCCCGTCCCGACGGCCTGATCGGACAGCAACCCCGCACTGCCGCGGGAAGACGGCCGCTGACCCGGAAAGACCAGCGCCGTCCACTCCGCCCCGTACCCACCCCGCTCCTCGAGGCCGCGAACCCATCGGCCCAGCTCCTCACCGTGCTGTGCGGCGGCCGCGGGCACCCGAACTCCGTACATCGACTCCAGCCAGTCTCGATCGCGGCCTCTCATCGCTCCACCTCCTTGCGCCCGGGCGAATAGCGCGGCCGCCGAAAGCCGATCACCGCCATCACCGCAACCGTGCCGAAGTACGCCGCCGCGATAACAGCAGCTATGACGTCATGGCTCATGAACTCGCTCGCTCCCCCGTCGTCCTCGGAGCCCCTCGTTGGGCCTCGCATGTCCTGACCCGCCCAGTCACCGGCGCTCCCCGATCGGCTCGATGTCCACCACCACCGACGGCGCACCCAACGTGAACCGGAAGCGGGGAGTGGCCGATACGGCACTCTCGGAGTGGAATGTCATCTTTTGTCCGAGCCGCGACAGCACGACATCGGCTTCCCACGTCGCATAAGTCGACCCCAGGCACATCCGTCGGCCCGCTCCGAACGGGATCCACGCGAAGCGATGTCCGGCCGGCTGCTCGTGCCGGGCCGGATCGAACACCTCCGGATTCGGCCAGAACTCCGGAAGCCGATGAGTGATGTACGGGCAGATGGTGATCGTGCACCCGGCCGGTACCTCGACACCGCCGAATGCGGTGGCCACCGTCGCGCGCCGCCCGATGATCCAACTCGACGGGAACAGGCGCAGCCCCTCGCGCGAAATCGGGCTGGTGAGAGCCCGGGCGAACCTCGGGTTCTCGGCCATCTGCTGTTGCCACCGGCGGTAGACGCCGGGGTTTCGCATCAGTGAGATCCATGTCCAGGTCAGCGAATTCGCCGTGGTCTCATGCCCGGCAAGAAGCAAGGTCACCACCTGGTGCACGATTGCGTCCTGCTTGAATCCCGCGGCGACCATCGCGGTAAGGGCGGGGCCGCGCTCCTCCACCGGCTGACGGGCGATCATCTTTTCGACCACCTCGAAAACGGCGGCACGGACCGGACCCAGCTGATCGAGGCCCGGGAGCATCGCCCCGCTCGCGTCGAGCACAGCCATCGCCGCCGCCATCACCTCGGCCAGCTCGTCGATGACAGTCCAACCCATCATGACCTCGGCGATGACCCCAAGCGTCAGCCGGCTCATCGCCGCAGCCAAGTCGACCGACTCGCCGCGCAGCCCGCGCTGCTCCAGGTCGGCAGCCAGCGCATCAGCGTGCTCGATGGCCACCCTGTTCAGCTCCATGTAGTCGCGGGTGGCCGCGTTGAGCGTCAGCCGCTCGCTGCGGTGCCGATGAGGCGGCGCGGTCAGCACTCCGTCGGCGACATGGTCCCTGAAATAGCGGTTCGGCCCCGTCTCCTTTGTGAAGTCGCTGCTCGTCAGCACGGTGCGAATGTCGTCGGGATGCCGGATCAACACGTTGCGACCGTCGATGATCGGGATGACGTCTTCGGCGGCGGCCACCCACCGCTGTATGGCCTCGAGCGCGACGTCCGGCGCCGTCGTGGCGGTAGTGGTCGTCATCGAAACTCCTTCCGAAGCAGAGAAAGTGATGAATGGCGCACCCCTGCGGCGCGCAAGTCGTGAATGGCGTCGGCGGCCCGGTAGAGCCACAGCGGCGGCGGGGCGGAAGTGATCACCGACCATCCCGCCGGAGTACGCACAATGCGGACAGCACGGCTCATGACGCCGCCCCGGCCTCGTCGGAACCCGCGGGCGACCTCATCGCCACAGACAAGCCAGCACCCAGGACGGAAATGACTGCGATCAGGGCGAACAAGTGATGGCACGAGGACATGAAGCGTTGAGGCGTGAGTATCGCCGCGAACACCGCGACACCGAGCGCGGCTCCAGCCTGGCGGGCAGTCAAACCCATCCCCAGACCGCTGCTGATGGGGG